>NZ_CP179732.1:2024241-2361615 GCF_047426745.1 Macrococcus equi
TTGTAATCATCATTATTTAAAATAATGTTTTCTTTTTGTATTTCTACAAGTTTACCTGGTAAATAATCAGTTATTATTCTATCTCCAAATTTAATTTTCGAAAAAATTTTGTGACTTTTTTTCTCCCAATTATCGAAATATATTCTATGTGCTTCTTTTAAAGTTATTTTTTTTTTATGTTGAGATGCTATATTATCATCATCGAAGCCAAGCTGAAATCCACAACAAGAGCAGATTTCAAAAGAAGCATTAAAGATACCATCGTCAAAAAAATTGTATGGCTCTTCTTCTAATTTATTATATCCACATACAGGACAAATATACATTTTATCACCTCATTGATCATCAAAATATTTTTTAGCTTTTTTATTATATATTTGTATAGTATAATTTTTAAATTCTTTAACATGTTTATCAAAGTGTTCCTTCAATCATGTTTTACTTCTAAAATTAAATGAATTTGATAGTATTTAAGTAAGAAATTCCCTCACAAATGATTATTTGTGAGGGATTTAATTGTTATTTATATTTTTAACCTATTCTGCATAAATTCTAAAAAAAGAAGTGTTCTATTATCTCCGTATAATAAAATATGATTTTTGATATTCATACTTTCTTTTTGAAGTAATGGTGTAACTTGAGTAGTATCTAATTTTACATAAAAGCTATGTGCATAATGAACTAATATTGAAACCTCAAGTGGTATTGTTGTTTCTAACATTTTACTTAAACAATCGTCAATATAGTGAAACATTTCTTCTTGATTGCTTTTTTCTATAACTTTTTTTAGTTGATCGTAAAAATACGTATCTGAAAGCTCATCGTCATTATACCAGTTATCAAAAATGTTAATTAATTCATTCCCCATATTTATTTTCATATGGAATCCACCTTTTCTTAAATCATTCAGTTGTACTTTTATTTATTTTTTCTTACAAATTTAAAATCATCTTATTGTAATAATTTTTATTAAACTATACAAAAAGTCGCATATAAATATCATCAACATAGGTACCATATTCCATTTTATACTCTTTTTCTAATATGCCTTCATCTTCAAATCCCAAAGATCGATACATGTTAATAGCAACTTTATTTACAGATAATACACCAAGATTTAGTTTTTCAATACTTTGATTACTTTTTGCCCATTCTATTATTTCGGTTAATAATTTCTTTCCAATCCCTTTACCTCTAAATTTTTTTGATAACCCCATAGCAATGCTTCTTGAATGTTGTCTTCTTTTCCTTGAAGATACACTAGCATAACAATATCCACCTACTTCATTATCTATTATTGCAACTAAAAATTTATTATCTTTATTATTAATAATGTTCTTTAGATGGTTGAAGTACTCCTCCTTTTTTGGTATCTTTATTTTAATTCAAGTAATTCTTTGTAATCATAATTATAATTAGCACGTTGTAGAGCTTCCTCAGTAACTTCCAGTAACTCCACAAAACTATCTTCAATAAGATTTTCTTCAATATAACCATCTTCTAATACTTCATTATAATATTCTAAGCCTTGAGCTATTATGAAACATCTAGTATAAAGAAAAGCATCATCTGAGTTATACTTGTTATTTTTCAATGGTAATTTATCTAGTACTTCAAGATGTTTTGCTAGAGTGTTATGGAAAGATATTATTTCTTCTCTAGAATATTTAATTAACTTTTTGATTGCATATTGTTCATCCAACTCTTCAGGAAATAGAACATCTATCATTTTCCAAAATAATTTATCATCTAAATAATTTAACTTTTTGATTCTTTTAGTCTTGATTAATTTTTCCTTTTTTTCTTCATTTAAATCATATTCAAAAAACTTATTTCTCTCTTCTTCAAATTTTTCGGGAATATTTTTTTCTAACCAACTCCAATATGGCTCTCTAGCATTCATTAGGAATGAACTATTACATTTAGGAACTTCAAAATCAATATTAATATTTCCTATATATTCAAAATCAATACTAGAGTCATGAAATTCTTCTGCCCAATACATTGCAATTCCAGAAAATGCATATTTAGTATGGTGCACCTTTTTCAATCTTGGGTCGTTTATATTAGGTATAGTAGTATCAATGTAATCAGCAACATAATATAACTTTGAATTTTCAATTGTCTTAACTATTACAAGACATGTATATAATCCGAACGGTAATTTTTCAGCTAATACGTCACCAGATTTTAATTTTTTAAAGTCATACATATTTTTATCACCTCATTTTAATTTGGCCATGGTCTCTTGTGTTTACCTTCAGATAAATCAAGTTGAAAATTTCTATAGTAATAATTAACCCAAGCTTGTTCCGCAATTAAAGCACGACTTCTACCTTTTATATTTCTTTGTACAATTTCTGCTTTGTATATTGAACGCCCCATTTATTAGATTGTAGCGTAGCTCTTGATGAATTTCCGTTACTTCTTATTTTCCTCCATAGATTGCTACTTTAACAATTTTTTTAGTTCTAATATTTATTATTATATAAACATGATGTTTGCTCATATTTTTCTTACTGTTTCCATGGTATTTTTTCTTTTTTCTTTTGCTTTTTTTCTTATGAGAATGTTTTTTTCTAGAATGTTTTTTAACTGATCTTTTGTTTGTTTTTTTGCAGCAGCATTCCATATCACCCTAGCAAGTCTTCTATAATTACCATCAGTATCATATGTTGAAATCGGAATATTACCAACATAGTTATAACCATTTTTGACATCTATTTCAGTGTCTATATCTATCATTGGACATTAGATAAGAAAATACTATGCTTTGGATTATAGTATCTCGCTATTATGTAGTATTGGTCAGATTCTCTGTCAAAGAAGTAGGATGCGTATTTGAAAGGTTGTTCTTTTAGTTTATCATCTTTTATATCCTCTTTGACAATATTACCCTAGCTGTCATATTACACGTAGGATTCCAAAATAAAGAGAGTATACAAATTGTATACTCTCTAGTTTTACTTGTGACTAAGTGAACTATCAATTTTTAAAAGGTCAAATTAATTTAAATTGATATTAAGTTCATTTAATGTTAATCCAATTCTTTCTAATTGTTTATTTAACACATGAGGTTTTAATTTACCATTTTCAATCTCTTCATCCGTAAATTCCTCTTCACTGAATACTATGCAATCATTATTAATCCACTCTATTAAATATTGTTTAAATGCCCATTTTAATGAACTTTTAGGGAGCTTTATTGCTTTATGATTAACTTCAAAATCTTCACTATATCCATATTCAAAGCCACAACAGTCACAAATATTATGCGAAGGATTACCATATATATTATATGGCTGCGAATCTACTTTGTCATAACCATATACTGGACAAATAAAATATTTCATTTTTTAATCCTTTCTGCTAATGTTTATAAAAATAATCAAGAGCTTTTTTTAGTATTTAGTGTCTACTTTATAGTGGCCTATCAATTGTATGCTCTCTTATTCTTCAATTTTTAATTTCTTCAAAATATAACTTGTAGTTTATAAAATTTTAAAATAAACTTTAATTATTTAATAAGCTATATATTTTTGAAGTTTCCTTTTTTACATCGTCATCAGTTAAGTAATAATAATCATCAGTTCCAGCACTGTAATAATCATAATTCTCTAGATATTCATGTAATTCTTTAAGATATTTGTATCTATATGGACTAACTTCTTCCTCATTTAATAAAAAACCAAAAATATCTCTATAATACTTTGCAAATAGCACTACACTTAATTTACCTTTTAAAAAATCTTCTATAAAGTTTATCAGTATTTCTTCACTCATGACCACACTTTCCTTTCTGTTAATTAATTTTTTTTAAAGGTCCCATAGCCCCAATTTCATAATGAATTAGAATTTAGTTTTCTAGCCGCCGCCTTACCTGTTTCCGTAAATGATTTACTAGCTGCTCTAAATAATTTTTGAAGAAGGCCAATAGTAGACCTTATTAATCTTGCCCTTGTCCCATTTTCATCAATTTTTAAAGTCGGTGAATTATCAGCATAATTATAACCATTGTGCACACCTACGGATTCATCAATACCCAGTAATGGATCTACTGACAAGAATACACTATGCTTTGGATTATAGTATCTTGCCATCAGGTAGTACTGATCAGATTCTTTATCAAAAAAATAAGATGCGTATTTGAAAGGCTGTTCTTTTAGTTTATCATCTTTTGCTTCTTCCTTAACAATATTACCCCAGCTGTCATATGTGTATGATGCAAGTTGATTACCTGACATGTCTGTGATACCGATGATGTCACCACGGTAGTTTTTATGGTAATTATAGAATTGATCGCCTATTTTTAATCCTAATAAATTACCATCCTGGTCACGAATATATTCCCTGATAACCTTACCATCTTTACTTTCTGCTATTAAGTGATTCGTATCGTTATCATAGTGATAATGGATAGTCGTATCATTATGTGTCTTAGTTATTCTACGCCCTTGTTCATCATACTGATAATACCATGTATCATTGTTTGATTTATTTGTCAGCTTGATTAACTGACCAAGTGAATTCCAGTTATAATTGAACACAAATTGCTGATGCAATTTGCGTACCAAATCTGTAAGCGAACAAGTTCGCAACAGCTTTGGCAATTAACGTTTTGAGAACTGTGGTGAACAACAAGTGTTTTCTTACGTCAAATCCATTTATTCAGCAGAATAGTTTATACAAGTATAATTTATCTATCACTTTTTATTTCTGCTTTAAGTAATCAATATAATCTTTGAACCTTTTAGCTTCTTGAAAATATTTATCTGGTATTAAAATTTGATTAGTATCGTACAATTCATATACTAAATTTAGCAACTCATTGAAATCTGATTTATTATTTTTCATCCTTTTTAATCCTTCTACTTTTGAAATTAACTCCCCTTTTTCATGATAATAGTAACTTCGACATAAATTCATAATTGTATCAACATTGTTTAATGGTGCATCAGATTCATCAAATATTAAACTATCAATAAATTCTTGTTCAGTAATAACAGGAAATAAATCCTTAATTTCTGGACCATACACAACTATTCCTTGAACGCTAAGATTCATAATATGACTAGCTAAATCAGAATCCGTTTTTTCTTTATTGGTCGTTACTTGCCATTTGTTTTCTTCAAAATGTTTATACCAGTATGGCGAGTAATGAAACTCATACGAATAGGGATGATTCTCTTCAGATAGCTTGTATATATTCAAAAATGATATTTCTATTTCTTTCTTCGGCCCTTTATCTTTTAATGTAATAAATAAATTTAATAAATCTTCTTTTTGTTTTACAGACAGACTATTATTAATTAAAACTATCACATCTAAATCAGATCTTTCCCACTTAAAAGTACCTTGTGCGTATGATCCATGTATATAGATTCCTATAAGTGCAGTTTGCAATATATGATTTATTCCTTGTCTAACAGTTTCAATATAATCTTCAATTATTTTAGACATGTTAATCGTCCTTATTATTATTGTTAAAATTAATTTTCATTTGAAATAATTATTAAAAGCGTTCTTCCCACTCCGATAAGTACATAGCATCTAAGCATTCCTCTGGATTTGAAATCTGTGATTGAAACTCTAAACTATTACCGTCTAAATCATAAAAATGTATCTTAGCATATGCATTTTTCATATGAGGCAATACAAAAGGTTCTTTTCCACTAAACCCAAATGCGCCCCTCGTTTCAATCCCCTTTTTATTTAACCATTGTTTTGCTGTCTTTAAATCTTCTAAATCAACATTAAAGGCAATATGTCGAATAGAAGGATGATAATCTAAATTTACACTTTCACATTCCCACAGTCCTAACCAACTCACATCTTTCTCTATCCACATAAATGCAACCTTATTTGGTATATGATTTTCTAATGTTAATCCTAAACTTTCATAAAATTTAATAGAATTTAATAAATTGCTAACAGGTAGATGCGCTTCGAATAAACCTTTTATCAAACTAAACCACCCTCTTTTTAATTTCCAGTTGATTATTTAGATAATTCAACTTATATTCGTCAGTTACTATTTGTATAGGATATGACTTAGATAATTTGTCCGAAAATAACCATCTTCTTCCTTCTTTAGTTAATAAAATATATTCTTTTTCTTCACCTGAACATATAAAGTTTAAACCTTCTTCTATTAACTCATTATCTCGTTCCCTAAATTTATTATTCTCTAATTGCTTAAATATTTCATTAAGCTTGTTTGAAACTAAACTAATTTCACTTATTCTTATGTAATTGTTATTTATAGAATCATTATAATCTGACTTATTTCTGGCTATAAATTCTACAATATTTCCAGATGGGTCGTTAAGATAAAATGATTTCGCATTGATATGCTCAAAATATATTTCATCTTTATAATCTTCAGTCAAAAGACATACTTTGTCGCTTATTTTTTTCTTTAACATGTCATAAAGATTAATAGGAATATCTATAGCAAAATGATAATATGGATCATCTTCCATAACATGATTTTCAAATATTATTTCACTATGATTGAGGTGAATAGTCAATTTATTATCCATAATATCTGACTTGAATCCTATGTTTTCATAAAATCTTCTTAGTTTATTTAATTTTTCATTTGTTATTAAGTGAATTGATATAATGTTCAAAGTTATGCCTCCTCTTTTATTGAACATTATATAAATAATTCTACGTAAAACATATACTCCAATAGTCTGATTATTCTATATATTTAAAGATTCATTTATCTCTATTCGAAATATCTCAAACTTATTTCAGTATAAAATCTATAAACAAATTATTTCGTAATGGCTAAGATAATTAACATTTTAAGAACTGTGATGAACAACAACCAACATTAAGACCTGGCTTCTTACGTTCAAAAAACTTTAGGATTTCGTACAGTTATATAGACTGTCGTAAACCCTGTCATTAAAGGATTTCTGATTTTTTCGATTGCATAGAATTACATCAAATATCACTCAGGGTAACTAAAGGGTAACTAGATAAAGTGCTGGCCGGTGCTTTTAATATTTAAATTTATTAGAAATAATTTTATGCATAATTAATAGATTGAAGATTGCTATAAGTAATATTATAAGTATATAACCTACTAATTCTTTTAAATCTACCTCAATCTTTATAAATAAATACGCTAATACAATCGAACTTAATGTACCCATATAAAATCCTGGTATAATCTTCTTGATTACAATGGCCTGTATATAATGAATCAAAATATGAACTATATAAACTATGATTAATGCAATGTATAATGAGATATTATTATTCATATAACAATAAAATGATAATAGTATAATGAGGATCAATTGTTCGATAACGATAATAGTAAACCGAAAACTAGTGATTAATGGTATCTTTTCAATTACTTTGTTACTATTATTCCATTTTAACCGGTCCACGAATCTAGGTAAAAATATAATCTCTTCCATTTCATGTGTCATGAATAAAATCGGAAACAACCAATACAGACTTGATTCATCTAACATCTATTTCGTTTCCTATATTACCTGAACCTATCGAAATTCGGTTCCATGTATTGACTTGATTAATTAGTAATATAAAATCAATATACTCTTTTTCTGATAAGTATTTTCTCATATTCAAATAATCTTCATCTGAAATAGAATGTTCCGTGATTAAAGTTAGTTTTTTGGAGAATAAGAGTATTGTTTTCTCTTTATTATTAAAAATCTCATTTTCAATATCTAAGTTTATTATGGTATCTATATACTTTTTCTCAACTTTCTTTTTTACTGCTTCTTTATAGTGCAACTCAATACAATAAGAACAACCATTTAATACTGAAATATATAGCTTTACTAATGGTATTAGTTTTCTGTCCATCGTTATTTTATTTACATACTTTTCTTGTAACATAACATTTTCCATACCAACTGGAGATACTTTAAAATAGTTGACTCTATTATTCATATTCATAAAACTTCCTGCCTTAACGATACCTTTTGATACTAAATTTTTCATTAAAACCCCTCCTATTTGCAACATTTGTAGAACTTTTGTATATATAGTAAATTTATTATAAGAAAAACTCAATACTACATAATTAAGTTCCACATAATTCAATTTTTGTTGCATAGGAGAAAATAGAAATGAAAAAATCTAATAATCCATCAGTAATTAGATCTCAACAGTGGCTATATAATAGTTTAATAATGCTAATGGAAGAAAAACCATTTGATGGCATTACAATTGGTGAAATTACAAAAAATGCTGATCTTGATAGGACGACGTTTTATAGAAATTTTGACTCTAAAGAAGATATTTTGAATGTAGGCATTTCAAAAATTAAAAATAAATACATGGATGTATTAAAAAACACACAGTCATTAAATATGGAATTTTTATCTCTCGCCTTTTTTACAATTTGTTATGAAGAAATTAATTTATTAAGACTTTT
This sequence comes from Macrococcus equi, assembly GCF_047426745.1. Taxonomy (GTDB): domain Bacteria; phylum Bacillota; class Bacilli; order Staphylococcales; family Staphylococcaceae; genus Macrococcoides; species Macrococcoides equi. Next base: position 2,032,667 of record NZ_CP179732.1, read on the forward strand.
ACATTCTCAAGGACTATCCTTTTTATTACTTAATCAGTTTAATGAAATATTGCCTCAACTCCATATATCTGTTAAGAATAAATTTAACTATCAAATAAGCGAAGAACATCTTATTTTTGCTTTATATTTTAATACAGGAGGATTCTTTAATATTTTAATGAAATGGATGGAAGGTGGATTTGAAGAAAGTACTCAAGAATTAGTAGAGAGCTTCATTGAAATTACTAAATTTAATGTTTCTAAATAATCAACAATAAAGGAGAGAAAATATGAATAATCTACTTTTCAATGAATTTATTAAGGTTTGTAAAGATTTAAATAATGTAGATATAAAACCTACTTTGATGGGATCTTTGGGGTTAGAATTAGTTAGTAATAAAGACTGGAAACCGAGTGATATTGATATTCATGTTCCAGGAGATCCACGAGGTTGGGATGCACCAGATGAAGATAGAATATATAATTTTAATGCTATTAATTCAGTTATGAACAGTTTAGATTACTGTCTAATAGATCGGCATGAACATGAATTCACTAATGGCATTATAAGTATAGAATATGGTTGTATTGATACCCTACCTGAGTTCGCTGTTATACCACTATCTGATTTACAAGATATGCAAATAGATGGCGCTCATTTTTATGTCCCAAGTTTGGAGCAGTATTTGAAAATATATGAGTCATCTTCTAAGGATAGTTATAGAAATAATAATAACAATAAAGATTTCGAAAAAATATTGTACTTAGAACGTGTGCTTAAAAAGTAATTGTAATTAGATAAATTTACCATTCAAGATAATAATAAAAAGCCACCTCTCGAATATTTTCGAGAGGTGCTATATATGTCAATATAACAATGATAATAACGTATTGAGAACAGTGGTGAACGGCGAGCGCCTTTAAGACCTGGTTTTTTACGTTCAAAAAACTTTAGGCTTTCGTACAGTTGTATATACTGTTGTAAACCTTGATATTAAAGGATTTGTAATTTTTTAGATTACATAGAATTTCATCAAATATCACTTAGAGGTAACTAAAGGGTAACTAAATATACTGCTGGCCGGTGGTAAATTAGATTAAACTTAATCATCTTTCTTTAGCGTAATTATTCCCTTATTAGGGTGTTTACCTCTATCATTAAAATAATATCCATTTACAGTTCCGCTTGCCACATTAAAAGTCATTCGATTATAACCATGATGATAAGTATTTTCAATATTTATATCATAACTTTGATTAAAGTAAGCAAATTCAAATTCTGCTTCACTATTGCTATACTTCACTAATGTTGCCATTCTACTTTCAGATTTTGATTGTGTGTCTGGGAATTCGCATATAAAACAAATTTTTTCAAAATCTTGAATTACTCTTAATTTTAAAGAAATAGGCCCTTTGGTTTTATTAGTCTTTGGATCCATATAATTGGAGTTCAATGTTCCAGAGTACCGGCCTCCAATATTTGGTACATTAAAAATATAAACAAATACTTTCCATTTCCACATTATTTTGATAAATAAATAATACAACCCCCAAAATATGAACATTGGTGTTAATGCTAAATTTACAATCCCATACTTCTCTAAAATATTAATTAAATTAATACTTTCTAAAAAGCTTTTAAGAGATTTAGAAAATCCTAATAAAATTGGGGTAGCGTTTAAGGTATTAATTAATACAGTACTCATAATAAAAATGATTATCACAACAATTATAAACTCATTTTTATGTTGCAGTTTAGAATATTTATGCAATCAATCACTTCCTTTTCATTTGATACGGATAAAGTTAGATTATTATTTTCGCCTATAATAATCATAATTGTAAAAGGAAATAATTTACTTTTCTTTTCTCTAGTCAAATCTATTAACGTTTTACAATCAACTCTACTTGGCAAGGCAGACATTTCAGGATGTGTATGCCACTCCCCAATATAATTTACATATCCTTCTGAAGCACGCCATGCTTCATCAATTATTTTTTGAGCTTTTTCAGTGTTCCTAATAAAATATTTTCTATTCTTAATCTCTATATTTATTTTATGGAAATCTTGAATATAAACATTTTTACTCTTATTATTTATTACTCCTAATAATATACCACCATTTTCATAATGGGATGAAGTACAATATTCTTTTATTAAGCTTGTAATAATACTAACTTTCAAAAAAATTAAGTATGGAAATTTATTATTCATCAAATCTATTAATAAGTACTTCCCTATTATTTTTTGCCTTCCATCTATTTTTAATCTCAAGTTGATTTCTCCTAGCTTCTCTCATATTCCCCAAAACTACAATGTGATAATTCCCTTTTCTTTCCAAATATTTATCATTAATTAGTAAATCTACACATTTATTCACAAACATTTGTACCTCAAAACCAGAATAAGGTATAAATCTACTTTGACAGCCTGCAAGAGATTTTGAATAAGTATGAGAATCTTTCAAAACAGATAAGTTTATATTATTATTATTATCAAAAATATATTTTTTTGACTTTTCATTAAATTCCTCATTAAAAATCAATATATGACCGGCAACTAGAAATGCTTCAATCCATATAATGATTAATGGTTTATTTAATTTCTTAGATCCGTACAATTTTATAAGTTGTTCTTCTATATTTTCATCACCTACTACACAAAATAAATAATCATATTCATATGACAACAAGTTATTTTCTTTTCCTGTAAATTCATTAATTATACTCGTAAATATAGCTTTAGTGTTAATATATGGATAGTTATTGTTGATATATTTTGCTAATTCATCAGATTTATATTTATTTATACTCTGTAAACCACACACATGTCTGCCTATATTGTTTACTTCTAACTTATCGTTATCATGAAGTATTATACTCTCAATTTCAAAAGTATCGCATAAATTTTTTATTATGAAGCTTCCTACAGAACCACATCCAACATTATAAATTCTCTTTTTACTTTTATTAACGCCATCACCACTTCTGTAATTCAATCTGGGTTTCGATAAGTCACTAATTTTTATATTTGTAATTTCTCTTTTACTATTTAATTTAAGTATACTTTTAAATGAGTTCTTTTTTACAATTTTCCCTTTAGGAATTGTTAATTTTGGAAATATCATACCTATTATTGACGGTACCTTAATTTCATCCTGAAAAACACCTATAATCCCTATTTGTGTGCCTGAAATTATTTTCTCTGCAAAAAAATTAAAGTGTGCATTACCTTCTAATGCTGATATTATATCTGAGATATTATATATAGAAGAGTATAAATGGTCATTTTTCATAGGTATATATACTACAGAATTATATACTTTAGTTTCATTTACCTTAATATTTTTAAGTAAAAAATATAGAGATTCTACACTATAGTGTTCATCGAAAAAAACTCTTACTAAATCACCATTTTGTAGACCCTCAATTGAGGTTAATATTTTGGGTTTATGATAATCTTCTATTAAAAGATAATTTTTATTATTTGAAGTATTCGGGTTGTGGATATCTAGAAATTCATATTTATATTGGTTTTCAAACTTTTTTTCAACAGCTTTTTTAAGGATGTCTTTAGCCCTTTTTACAGTTTCTTCAGCCTCTTCTAAGTAATTTTTATAATCATGTCTATCATACCCGTTTACATAAAGACACATTGTGTTTCCAACAAACATATGTGGTATATAGAAATTAAAATCATTTCTATTGATTAATTTAACTGTTAAAAATGTAAAAGGATAATCGTTTGGAATCTCAATACTTATCTTAAAATTGTTTTCCTTTATCTTAATAGGCATAATTATCATTGCATCATGTTTATCAACCTCATATCCTAAATCTAAAAAATAGTAATATATTTCATCAAGATAATTATGCATAATGTCTGTTTTTTTGACCGATTCTTTCAGGTTCATCACTCTTTTCGTAAACATTGGGGTTTTGTATTTTTAATTCACCTTTAGGAAAACAATCTCCGAATGCTTTTACAAGTATATCACAAGAGGCGTTCTCATTATCTGACATATAAATACTTTCATATACAGAATCCTTAAACTGTTCTAACGATTCTAGTATTTCCATTTGTTCTTTAAAACTATAATCACTTAATAGGTCTTCTTCCATAGGTCTTATAGGCTTTTTGCATGAAAAACTCATCGATAATCTATCATGTATTACAGTAAGTACATCTAATAAAACAGTCGAATCAGATTCAATATTTTTATATTCATATGATTCTGCTACTAAGATTGAAATCGCCATGCCTGAAAGATTTACATCTTTATTCCGAGCCCATTTTTTTATATATTTAACAATTCTTCTAATCACCCTGTCATTAGAAGCTTGAACGTGACTATTAAACCAATCTCTAAATGCTTGTGGATCACTGATTATCCAACCAGATTCCTTATGTGCTAAATATGCTACATCATCTTGTTTATCATCCACACCCATAATATATATAGGTAGATCAATGTGATAATTATCCTTGTATTCAATTCTAACACAAGTAGATTTATCAATAATATTATGTGTATGACCGTTAAGATAGTTTTTTATTTGTTCATGAACTTTATTTACATCTGGCCAATCGGATTGATTGATTGAATATCCTTGTAGATATACACCATTATCTAAATCAAAATCTTCATTATCGGTTGGCAACAAAGCCGTATACATCGCATAAGAACCTTGCGTCATATGTTTCGGACTATTATAACCAGCATCTATAAAACAACCATTCAACTTATTTCTCAACGTGTCTCTTCCCGTTCTAATTTTATCTTTATATGTTTTATTTAAAGTTATGTTTTTATCAAAAATCAAATATTTATCCTGCAAATATTCCATGTTTTGCTCCTTTATATTTTCTTTTGCATACTTCATTAATCTTACAACTACTTATTATACTTGATTCACATTTGAATAGAGAGCGGCTAGGGCTTTATTAGCCTTTGCGAAGTTAGTTCTCTATTAAGTAGTTTTGAATTCTTTCAAAGAAATTATCATTAAAAATAATCCAAATATAACAGAGAATTTTAAAGTGTATAAATTATAACATTTTATCCGGCGTTTACATTAATTGTGCTGTTAAAATGTATCTTTTCTTCTTGAAATGATTTCACAATAAATTCGCATGGCAATGCTTTACTTTCTTTCCACTTTTACATGGACACAAATCGTTTCTTGATATTTTTTTATTAACTATAGCAGAATACGTTTTAGATACGTTGGATTTTAAGCTCCTAAAACATTCGTTCCAAATCTCATTATATTTATCATTTTTCCAGCCATATTGAGTTGAATCCCATAGCCGAAAATTATTTAAGGTTTTATAAAGTATACTATAATTATTTTCTGCATATAAACTTATAAAAGTCATTGATATAATCTCAGCAACATGCCAATTCATTTGGTTGATTTTATACATTTCATCATTGGGAAATTCAATATTATAAACCCATAAAAGTGGTAGTAAATAAATTATAAATTGATTCCTATTTGTATTTGCTAATTCTGAACTTTTATAAAAGTCCTTATATACAGGGGCTCGATATCTTTTTAGAAATTCATCTTGACATCTCGTAAATACTTTATTAATTAGTTCATTAGTAACTTTGATATTAGTTGGTTTGACGGTAAAACAAACTGCATGGTCAGGGATTTCCTTTACTAAATACTCCTTAGGAATTTTTGCATCATCTTTAATTTTATAATCACTTAAATCCAGCAAAAAATCACCAGCACTTTTCATACTAACATCTTTATACCATTGACATTTATCTATTGTATAGTAATCCTCAGTTTCAAAAATATATAGCTCTTCAGGGAATCTCACAGCTGTGAATAATGAATTAGTAATTAATTCCTCTAAAGTTTCTGCTGCAATACACCAAATATTATAATCGCTATCATTAAAATAATTAATATTTTTATATTCATTAAGTTGTTTTTTTGAAAATTTATTTAGATTATCTAGATTATTCATTTTCCACGTAGCTAATCTCAATGCTATCACCCATTTTTCTTCAGTAACTTAAAAATAGTTTCATTGCATAATTTGTTTAAATTATTGATGTAAATATTTTTGTTCCTCAAATTATAATAATATAATTTTAAATTACTTCTACTTATATTCCTCATAAATTTATTTCTTTATAAAAAGTCTGTTGTCCATATTAGTACATAAAACAAATAATTGTGGTTTGCTGATCTGCTCTATTCATAAATTGCATTAAATACGATTAAATAGTAAAAACAAAAGCCAATCAAATTAATGATTAGCTTGTTTGCTGTCTAGGTGATGTGCTAAATTTTTAAAGAATGTACGAACACCAATGTAACCAATGACAAATACGATGATTTTTAATAAAATACTATCATTTTCATTTGCGATAGAGAACCAAATTATAAGTATAGTCATTGTTATTAACGGCAATCCTATGAAAAATGCTTTTTTAAAGGAAGTCATAATTATTTAATCCTTTCGATTTTTTTATTAATTATTTTGATTCAATTTCCTAATATTGTATTCTTTATTGATATAGAAAACAATTAAGAATATTAACTATTAAAACAGTTGATTAATTATAAATACAAATACAAAATAATTACAATTATATCTTAAACGAATAATTGACTTCCAGAATTCTTTTTATGATGTACGTAACCCTAACTTATTAATATGTTATCCTTCCATATTTAAATAATACTGCTTTAATTCTTTATGTCGAATGTTCTTGAAAAATGTAGTACAGAATCATCTACTCTCATATCCATCTTTTTATATAAAGACTGTGCCTTTGCATTATCAATACCTGTCTCCAGCGTTACATATCTAGCGTTATTTTGTCGTGCATATTCAAAAGTTTTTTCAATCAGCTGTCTTCCAACTCCACCTGTTCTACTATTTGAACTTACATATAAATCATTTAATATATATGCTCTTTGTAAACTTACGGTTGAAAATACAGGATATATTTGTACAAATCCCACTAATTCTTCTCCATTATCTGCTACAAATATTTTTGATTCATTATTATCATATCGATCCTTTAAAAACTTATTACATGACTCAATATCTGACTCTTTCCCATAAAACATTCTATAATTATTTAATAAATGACTAACACTTTCTAAATCTTCAATTTTAAATTCTCTAATCTCCATTAGAACACCCCTTTAATTTTATAGAGTATTAATCGTAAATATTTATATTTGGAAACATCCATATAATTTCCTTAATTATACCTTCAAAAAAGATATAATCAATAAGTATATTAAAATTTCAGATAAATTAATAGTAATTAAACAGTCTTATTTTGATATTATTAATCATTAAATTAATTATTTTAACTACTAAGGTTTTTTAATTACTCGACTAATGAAAAAATAAACTGACTTTTTGTATGTCCATATGGTTGTAGTAAATCAATAAACGATTCAACTGCGCCCATATTTTCCAATCTAACCTTAAAAACAAAACACGCTTCTCCAGATACACGATAACAAAATTCCACATTATCCTGTTCAGATATGAACTCCTTGAAATCTTTATATTTGTTGTTCTTAATGATAATTTCAATTAGAATCTCAACATCATATCCTAACTTCTTATAATCAATATTAATCGTATAATCTTTTATTATTCCTTGCTCCTCCATTTTATTTATTCTCTCTCTTACCGCAGGAGGAGATAAATTCACCTGTTTACTTAACTCATTAATCGTAATTCGACTGTTCATTTCTAATATATTTAATATTTTCTCATTTATTAAGTCTTCCATTTAAATTACCTTTTTTATTAAAGATCATAGACTTTAATACCTTTTTTAATTTATTCATTCTTTATTATATCACGTTTATTATTAACTTAAGGAGATGATAATATGGCATTAATAAATTATAGTAAGATTGGCGATACACCTTTTCAAAAATTATTAGGTCACAATGAAATTATACTTGACCCATGGAATAACTTAGCAGACACATTATGTGAAGATGGCTCATTGAGCAAAGAATTAAAAGAAGAGTTAAGAAGAATACTTGCTCAAGAAAATGGATGTATGTACTGCAAAGCAAAGGGTAGTCCTACTAATAAATTTCGAGACGAAAAATCTTTGATTTATATAGGCTTTGTCGATGTTTACTTAAAAATGAAAGAAAATGTACCTGAATCAACTATCCAGTTGTTAAAGGATTCAATGACTAATGAAGAAATTATTGAATTAATTACTTTTACCTTATTCACTACAGCCCAACAACATTTTGGATCGATATTAAAACTTACTCCTGAAGATTAATCTTCATACATTAAGAAGTGGTGACTCACAAGGATTACCACTTCTTATTTTTATAAACTCAATTATTATTTATTAATATTACTTGAAGAGAGTTAATAATTGAACCTCTAATAGTTCTAACTTCATAAGAAACAAAAGGATTTTTGAGGGATTTTTAACATATATAATTATAAAATAGCAACTTAATTGTAAAAAATAAAGAGTATATAATATGTAGATTTTACTATATATATTAATTATTAATTGTTTTATATTAATCTATGCGATTTTCAATACATAAATGTACTGAAAAACATAATTTTGTAAAATAATATATTCTCCTTCAATAAAATTCGAGGGTGTTATATGTTATTGATATAAAATAAAGAATTCTACAAGTACTGAAAATCTATTATGTATAATTAATCTTCAAATTCACTATTTTCTTCATATCCTATTCCCTCTATATATAGTGTAATTTTACCTCATAAAAATATTTCCGCATAATAAGTAATATCGTTCTTTAAATTCTTCATTTAAAAATTCATTTTTTATACTCTATTAACATAACAAAAATTTATTTGATATAATCAATAGTTGATAATATCAAATAATAACTTTATAATATATCCAAGGAGGTTTATAGTGTGAATACTAGTAAATTTAGAAAATTAAGCAGAAGCATTAGTCGAGGATTAATTGAATTAGAAAAAGACGGAGCAAGCTGTTGTGGACTCCCTATGTTACAAAGTCACATTTTAATAGAATTAGGAGATACATCCGACATATCTTTAAATGAATTGTCAAATAAACTTTCTTCTGATAAAGCAAGTGTAAGTAGAGCTGTACAATCATTGGTAGAAAAAGAATTTGTAGTACGAAAAACTGAAGAGAGAGATAGACGCTCTGTTATATTGTCATTGAGTTCAAAAGGATTAAAAAATGTTCAAAATATTTCAGAAGAAATGGAACATTATACGATTCAAATTTTAAGTCACTTTAACCCTGAAGAAATAGAAAACTTATTCTACTATTTAGAAAAACTAGATAATGCTCTTAATAAAGTTGATGCTGATGGCTGTAAAGAAGGTAATTGCTAATGAATGAAGATTTAATCCTAAAGGTTATAAAAGAATTTTTTTCATTATCTAAAAACTTATTATTGCTTTTCTTTTTAATATCTATTGTTATTAGTTTCTTCGAACCTTATATTCCATTCAGTAAACTCGAAAAATGGATGAAAGAAAAAAACATTTTAATTGGTAACTTTGCTGGGGCTCTATTAGGATTTATAACACCTTTTTGTTCATGTTCAACTATTCCTTTATTAGTGACCATGATTAACAGAAAGATACCATTCCAAATTATTATGACTTATCTTTTTTCTTCTCCATTATTAGATCCATGGATTCTCGGACTTATGTATTATATATATGGGCTTAAAGTTACAATAATTTATGGGCTGGTAACTTTTCTTTTCTCTATGCTGATAGGTTATATTCTTGATATTCTTGGATATGATAAATATGTGAAAAATGTTATTGTTGAAGGTGCTCACCTTGAAACAGATGAAAATAGAAGAAAGAATATATTACTAAATATAAAAATTTCATTAATAGAAACATTTAACCTAATTAAATCTGTTTTTATCTATATTATTATTGGTGCCTTTATTGGTGCTATTATTAAAGAAGCAGTTCCTACTAACTTTTTAACATCTATAGGTGAATATAATCAATGGATTGTAATACCGATTGCAGCAATTATTGGAGTCCCATTATATATTAGACTTTCTACCATGTTACCAATAGCCAATGCTTTATTAGCAGGTGGATTTCCACTATCTCCAATGATGGCGTTACTTATAGGTGGTGCCGGTGCAAGTTTACCAGAAATTATTATGTTAAAAAGTATTTTTCAAAATAGATTAGTCATTGCTTTTATTACATCTGTATTTCTTATGGCTACATTTTCTGGATATCTTTTCTTAATTTTAAATTTTAAATAAAGGAGTCTTATTATGAAATTCAAAGATATTTTTAAAAAAAAAGAGAAAGAATGCTGTGAAATCAAAATTATTAATTTAGACGAAAAAAAAGATGGAAATAAGAATCATTCTGATAAAAAGGAAATAAATATAAAAAATGATATTAATAAATAACATATTTCTTTTAAATTCTAAATAATTTCAAGACAATGATTATCAAGATTTATACTAAAATATTTATATATACCTAAGTATTTTTTTAATAGTAATTGTATATGGTAATGGGTAAGGATATATAATGACTATGGTAAGAAAATATTTTACAATTGAGGTTATAATGTAGCACACCCCTAAAGTTGATCATTAAAATTCAACCTTAGGGGTGCTCACTATTGTCGTATAATTTTCAGTCAGATTTATTTCTAGTGTCTTGCAAAACATATTCAGCAAATTCAGATCTTTTAATTCTTCCATGTGCCATATCATACATTTTTTCAATATATTCATCAGATAACATTATTCCATCAATCTTATTAATATTTATAGCAACCTCAACATTAGATATTCTTTTTTCTAGACTCTTTTCTTCAGGCACACCCCATAAAACAATTCCAAATATCTTGAACAATCCATAAAATGTTAATTTATCTCAAGTAATATAATAGACTCTACTACCAGTAAATGTATTCGCATCACTTTTAATATCGAACATTACATAATAAGAAAATGGACTCAGTAATAGTAAAGTATTCATAATAACTCTTGGAGTTTTGTGTCCAACTTCTCCAAATGCTTGTTGTTACATATAAATAATTGCACTTACCAAAAAGCATGGGGTAACATCTATGCAAAAAACATATAAAAAAAGAACCTCTCGAACGAATTCGAGAGGTGCTGGAAACGTATTTTCAGTTGAACACAAATTGCTGACGCAATTTGCGAACTCCATCTGTAAGCGAATAAATTCGCAACAGCTGCAGCTTAATGTTTTGAGAACTGTGGTAAACGACGAGCGCCTTTAATACCTGGTTTTTTACGTTCAAAGAACTTTAGGATTTCGTATAGTTGTATAGAATGTCCTACACCTTGATATTAAAGGATTTTTAATTTTTTCGATTGCAAAGAATTGTATTAAATATCGCTCAAGGGTAACTAAAAAACTGCTGGCCGGTGGTTTAAAATATTTAATATACAATTATTTTCTAAATAGATACTTTTCATACTTATTTTTCGAAACATCTTGTCGGACGTCTTAATATACTATATGAATAATTAGTCATATAATAATTATCCCTCATGATTTTTTATCTTAAAATTAATAAAGATTAATATCGCAGAAGTAAATCCTCCTACAATCATAAATGAATTCGATACAGTACTTATTTCGGCTAAATATAAAATTAATGGGTCAATTATCATAGCCAACAACGTCCACAAGAGCCCTTGAAAAGATAAAACAGTGGACCTTATATTATCTTCAATATTCATATTTAATATATGATCTATATTAGGCGAAAATATAGAAAATATAAATAAAACCATTATTAATAATAAAATAGAATATTTAGTAAGGGATAAACCGATCAAAACGGAAAATAATAACAAAGATAAAGGCAGTATAACCAAAGTATAGTTTATATTAATTAGTTTATTTGCAATACCTGTAATCAATCCTCCTAGAGCAGAAATCGACTTTACTATAATTAGTATTATACTAATTTCAGCTAAAGAAAATCCTAATTCTAAACTATAAGGCTGGTATATTGTGTATGTTATGATAAATATTAAAGACGACATTAATGAACTGAATAATAATAACCAAATAAGATTTTTATTCGATTTTATAATTTTCAAGGTATTTATTACAATAAATTTATACGTCAAGTTGCTATTCTTTTTTTTATCTAACGTTTCCTTCATAAATAATGGAATAATTATTCCTAAAATAGCAACAAATCCTGAAATCATAAAACATAGTTCTAGATTTTTCATTGCTATAAAACTGCATATTGAACTTGCAAATACTTGAGAAAAAATCATAACAGAATTACTTCTTCCTAATATCTTTGGAAATTCATTTAATCTATCTAAGTTAATAAGTGACTCTCTTAAAATGGAAATACCCGCACCAGTAAAAAACGTATTTGATATGTTCCATAAAATGTATCCTAATAAAAACCAAACAGAAAATATATTACTTAATATTCCAAACATAGCTAATGAATACAACAGTGACCCCAAAAATAATGAATATTTCCTCCCATATTTATCAGCAATAATTCCAGTAGGTATTTCTGATAAAACCATTAAGATATATCCAATAGAATCTAATATTCCAATTTGGCTTAAACTTAGTCCTTTATTTTGAAAATATATTACCCATATAGGCATCCATACATAAAAGTATATTACGAAATTAAATAGATAGTATAATTTTATATTTAATTTATATGACATAATAATCACCTTCTAGTTAAAAAAGATGAGATTAATTTAATCCCATCTTATCTAATATTTATTCACTTTGAAACTCTAATAATTCAATTATGTTTCCATTTGGATCTTTAATTGCATTCATTATACCACCAGGAAATTGTTGATTTTCCTTAAAGATATATTCTATATTATGTGATAATAGTTTTCTTTTAGTACTATCTAAATCATCAACTTCAAAGTCTATTAACAAAGTGGCTTGTTCATAGTTATTCACTATTGAAGCTTGATTTACTTTATACAAAACAATTGGGACTAACGAGTTTAACTCAACAATTTCAGGATAATAATCCTTAGTTTTAATCTCTAAATCTAATACTTCAGTATAAAACTTTAAACTCTCATCCATATCTTTTGCTCCTATAGATAATAAAGAAAGTTTCAATTTATAATCACTCCTTTTATATTTAAACTTATTTTAATTTTATTATAGATAAATTCATAATTCCTATTCTAACTTTACCTTTTTATAATATCATGCAATAACTTAAGAAGGTTTATTGTAATAGGAGGATCTTCCGGTATTGCCTCCCTCATATCTAAAGAAATATAGTAATTATTATCCCCCTCAAAAATAATTTTCTTTTGATATTTCGCTCGAAAATTATCCTCCATCATAAATACATTATTAAAGCTTTGGTCTTTTCTAATTTCACAAGCTAATAAATAATATTCTCCATTGGGAATCTTATCTAATATTAAAGAAGTTTTTCTTCTAGTTGCTAAACCAATAATTGGTATCGTATTTGGGACTGGTTCTTTAAATAATCCAACAAAATTTATGCAATCTATATTTTTTTCAGGAAATATTAAATCTACAAATAATAAATTATTTGTCATTATTCGGCTATCTTTTATATAATAATCAAAATTTAAATTAAATAATAATTTAATTAGTTTATAACATTGTTTAGAAATACTAAAATAATTTTTCGGTAAAATTCCTGTTTGACTTTTAAAACTTTTTGAAAAATTATTCGAGAATTTAAATCCCGAATCTAAAGAAACTTGAACTATCTTATCCTCCTTATTAAGCAACAATTTTTTCCCTCTTTGAATTTTTAATAATTCTAAATATTTTCTATATGAAATTCCAGTTGTTTCTTTAAACTTACGTGAAAAATAAGTTGGATTGTAATGAAATTTTAAAGATATATTTTCTAAAGTAAGTTCCTCTATAGGAGCAGATTTTATATAATTGATAATTTCTTTTATATTCATGTTATTATCTCCAATTAAATTAAGATAAAATTACACTATTTTATATTATTGGTTATTGTAGTAAAGAATATATCTAAATACACCGCATTATTCCTTTGAATAACCAATTATTTTCAAACAGTTTTCTATTATATCATTCAAACCTAATAACAGAATTAATGGCTGTCATTGCCTATTTTTTCATATTCTACACTCTGACTTCCATAATGAAAAACAGTCATATTATCACACCTAACTAATTTGAAGAATTTATACTTTAATATTTAATTATTTACTCCATTATTCTTAATAATTTTTATCACATTATCAGCAACATTTTTCGATTCTTCAATAGTTACAGGCATCCACAGGCCCGTCAGTGGCCCATATACTACTGGATTGATATCTACTTCGTACCCGCTAAATTGATATTCTGTTTCATATGGTAAATAGCCATAATATCCATTAGTATAACCACCAAAAAGTATCAAATCATTTCCTAATAAATTCTTGATTTCTAGTGACATTTCATAAAATGGTTCAAACGGGATACCCATAAATATTCCATTGTTTAATTTAAAACCACTAATTTCAAATTCTAAAGACAAGGTTTCATTCATTCTACTAATCATAGCATCTTTCCATTTTTCAGTATTCAGTTCCCAAACTTCACTTGCATACTTAGCTCTTTCATTTAATTTATCTATATCTAAAATTTTCATTAAATTTATATCATACTTTTTATTATAAATTTCAAATGATTCTATATCCTCATATATAAATTCTTGGGTTCTAAATGATCTTTCAACTTTATCAGCAATAGTATACAAGTCGTTTACACTACCACGCCATTTCGGATTCAAGTTTCCTGTTCCTAATTGTACAATTGCTATATTGGCTGATTAATTTGAAAGTTTTTCTCTTACCAGACTTATGTAATCATTTGAAAGTACAAAGCTGTCACTTTTTAAAATATTCGGATGAGATGACATAAATATCAGTAACCCTAAATTTTCTTTGTTCGCTTTATTTCTTATATTTAAATATGCAATTCTATTATCTACCTTAACATCTTTCCTTTTTCCCATTGTTGCTATTCCATTTACGATTTCTCTTCTGTTATCTGAAACTTCTATTTCATCTAGATTCCATGAAATTTCGATAGGTTGAGCAGTTTCAATGCATTTCACAGAAATTTCCACCAATTTATTTACAAGTTCCTTATTATATTTAAGGGTAATTTCTTTACCATCAGCAGTCGCTGGACCTGAGTGAGTATGGCTAAAATTTAGTATAATGTTTTCAATTTCTATGTTAGTCGCTTCAGAAATTCTATTTCTTATTTCATCGCTAAATTCTTTTAATAAACCCACATTATCTATGCTTATAAATAACATTTCTTTTTGACTATTATTAATGTAATAAGCAATAGCATAAATATCATGTAATATTTCAGAAATCGGTTTTTCTCTATGGTATCCTATAAATTCAATTCCTAAAGGTGGATTGATATTTATTTTTTGAACTGATCCAATAGTCATATTTAACGCCTCTTTTATCTTTATTCTATATACGATTTTTATATTTTATTAATTAAATTAATTAATAAAATACAATATATTTAATAATCTTATCAACTGATAATTTCTAACTTCGGCCATTTTGAAGTCCAATCTTTTTCTTCGATTCTTTTTAAATATATAGCTTTTCCCTCTTCATTATCAAAGTATGGTGTTGGTCTGACGATACCATTAAATAATTCATCAAAATCGTAATCATAATGAATAACAACTTTATTATCGACTAATTTTATACAAATAGCTGTCGGACATTCTGGATATTGATTTACGTCATCTACGGATGAATTATAAGGATCAGTCCCATTTCTTAAATGCATTCTTGCTTGATTTTTAACTGACCAAGGTACCTCTGAGTCTAATTTATTCAATTCTTTTTCATACATTTTTTCAGTACTTTCTTGAATGTCTGATATATCATAGTAAATAACATCTACATCGTTATATTCTGACTTTATATTATAATCATGAAGAACATCCCATATTTTATTTCTTATAAAGCCAGCACTAATCCACCAATCTGGTAAATCAAGTAATGAAACTATCTTTAATATTTTCATCATGTCTTTGTCAGACTCAATAATATTTATTAATTCTTCTTTAGACTTAATAATCATATTCTCAACACCTAAAATAATATCACTTCTATTATAAAGAATTTTCAGTTAATTTCCATGATTAGTTTACCATAATAATATATAGAAAGTTCTATATTTATTATAATGAGATTAATACTAGGAATATCTACTTTTATAACTTGGAGGAAAATATGAAATTAATAGATCAACATATGCATTGTGACGCATCATTTGACTGCAATGAACATTATTCAAATTATTTAAAGAGCGGCATTAAACAGATAATTTTTACGGATCATTTCGATTTAAATAATCCTATTTCAAATGATGAAGATGATATACCAGATTTAGAAAAACTAAAAAGATATCAGAAAGAAGCTAACGAAAATTATAATATCGAACTATTAATTGGTATTGAAGTTGGATATGTTAAGGAAAGAATTTCAGATATTAGAAAGTATTTGTCATCTTATAATTATGACTCTATTATTTTAAGTGTCCATCACAATAAGAAATTTGATTTTATGGATTCTGATATTACTATGATTTCAAACGATCCTATTGACGAGTATTTAAATTTATTATTAGATGCTGTTAAAGATGTAGATTGTGAAACTATTCTAGCTCATATTGACTATGGATTTAGAATTCATAATATCTCCTCAGAAAAATTAAATGATTATAAAATACAGATTGTTAAAATATTATCTAATATAATTTCTAAGAATATCGCACTTGAACTTAATACAAAAAGCATGTATAAATACGACAATTTATTTATATATGAATTTGTTATAGAGCACTATATTGCTATGGGCGGAAAAGATTTTACGCTAGGATCTGATGCACATAAACAAGGAGATATGTTTTATTGCTTTGAAAATGCTATCCAATTATTAAAATCATACAATGTAAATCATATAGTAGAGTTTAAGCAAGGTAGAAAAATAATAAAAAATATATAAATTTATTGCTTGTATAATAATAAAAATAATGATTGCTAATAATATCTTCCTTAGAACTTACGTGCAGTATGTAATTATAATTAGGGGTAACACCCATGCAAAAAGAAAACATATAAAAAAGCCCTTCTCGAACAAATTCGAGAAGGGCTGTAAACGTGCATTCAATTGAACACAAATTGCTGACGCAATTTGCGGACTCCATCTGTAAGCAAGTAAACTTGCAATAGCTACAGCCTAACATTTTGAGAACTGTTGTGAAAGAAGAGCGCCTTTAAGACCTGGCTTCTTACGTTCTTTCATACATTACTGTTTTTTCGCCTTTATCACTATAAACGGCGGTCTATGATTCACTTTCATAATATCTTCTTCATCCCATAACTTTAGTGACATTTCTGTATTTCCTGTATCAATAACACGGTCTATTCGAAATCCATTGTTGATTAATGTATTCATTAAAGTCCCTATTGTTCGATGATATCGTATGACTTCAGTATCAATCCATTCAATTGGACGGGCACTTTCTTCAAAATAATGATCTAATTTATAATGATTGTTCCTACTTTCGACATGTGACCAATGCTCCTGTTGCTTCGTTGCAGTCGTGAGAGGATGTTCTGTTGAAAATAATAATACTCCACCACAATTTAGCATGCCAAATAATTTTTGAATAAGCGCTTCATAATCTTCAACATAGTGAAATGCAAGACTAGACACAATGACATCAAATTTGGTTTCAGTATTAAAAGATAATATATCTGAGACCACAAACGAAACACGTTCATCATTAATATTATCTTTCGCATATGAAATCATATTGTTCGAAATATCTAAACCAACAACCTGTTTTGGATTCATTTTAAGCATATATTGAATAAACTTCCCCGTACCACAACCAATATCTAATACTGTTTTTCCTTCTATGGTTGGTAATTCTGCTTTCATTATTGGCATTTCAATCAGCTCGTTATAACTTAACTTGTTATTACGAAGTTTTGTATAACCTTTGTAGAAATGCTCATTATCATAAATATTTTGTGACATCCAATCAACTCCTATTAATACTTAGGCCCAGTACCTTAATTGTATCGATATTCAAAAAAAAGAATAGACTTATAATTAAAAAATAAGTATGATGTATTATAGAAGTGCCTAAAATAACATTACAAATATTTACATATAAAACAGCCGTTTATAATTAACGGCTGCTTTGTTTTATCATTTATAAATTAATTTCAAGTAATTCCAACGCTTTCTCCAACATCACATCTTTATGAAAATCCTCAAGGGTTGACTGGATTTCTATATCTGGCGCTATCCCCTTTAATGCCAAAGATTCACCATGGTCTAAACCATTATATCTTGAGTATGGACACAACAAATCGTATTGATCATTTAAATATAAATAACCACAGTTAGCATAGTCATTCATTCCTTTTGTAGCTCTTCCGATAACTGTTACAAATTCACTTTCTTTAACTGTTGCCACGAAATTATCACCAGAACTACCACAACGTTCATTTGCTAGTACAATCACTTTAATTCCATCTGCTATACCATCGAGAATAACTGGTTCAATATCATCAGTGAATTTTATCATCCCTTTTGCATAGTTATCAGCCATTCTTTGTCTATACGCTTTAAACGATTGTTTTGTTTCACCTTCATCCATTTTTTCAAGGTCATTATCAACTTTTGCAATCATATGATCACAATATTTTTTAGTGAAATTAAAAGTTAAGCCGTAATCAATTTGTAGCTCATGGTTAGCTGGAAATATGTATTCTAATAAAGGAAAGTATGCAAAATCACTCCCTCCTCTATTATCACGGACATCAATGATAAATTTTTTATTAGATTGAAGTACATCAACATTTGCTTTTATTGTTTCATGAAGTTTATTGACATCTCTAAAATCAGGTAACTTAATAAAACAATAACCTTCTCTTTGTTCAATGATATAGTCTTGGTCATAAAGCTCTTGTGAGGATGTTAAGAACACTTTTTTATTTGTTCCATTTGCTAGTTTTACATTTTGATACTTTCTTAAAACATTATGCCATTCATATCTTTTTGGATTAGGATCAAAGAGTAATTCCTTTTCTTTAGATATAATTTCACTTATCGATAGTCCACCAATTTCAATTATTTCTTCACCACGTTCTATTTCTGAATGAATCGATTTATCAACAAAAAGTCTCTCATTAACATTTTTACATAATATAGTAACTTTCTTTTCATTCAATTTATCAATAATTCTTACATGTGGATCGTGCAAACGATTTAACTGTGTTGTAACATCAACATAGAAATCTTTGATATAAGAAAAGTCCATTTTATTTATAATGTCTTTTTTGTCTTGATAGCCTACGTATTCCTCAACTAAATATTGATTTAATAAATCTATTTCTTTACGAAACAATGGAAAGCCTCCAATCAAAATAAATGATTTTATAAAAACAGAATATTCTAATAAATTATACAATAATATAATTATTAAATGTGATATGTTTAAGAAATTATGTGTATTTAATATAAAAAATAACCCAACAACATAATAACGTTTGATGAGTTTATTTCGTCTAATCAACCGAAATTATTAAAGTTCGTCTATTTAACCGAATTCATTATGTTGACTTTCTTATGATCAAATTAGACGGAAGTTCTAGCGATTCTACTTGATCTGTTAGTATTAAATCTACACTTTTCTCACCCATTTCTCGTAATGGTAGATCAATACTTGTAATGTCATTGATTTGAGAGAGTTCACCGTTTTCATAAGATATAAGTGCAATGTCTTCTGGTACTTTTATGCCTTGATTTCGAAATTCAGCATAAACACCTGCACAATGTGCATCGTTCGTCACAATTAATGCATCTGGTACATTCGATTGATTCAATATGTTTTTTGCGAGGTACTTCCCATCGGTTAAAGATAAACCACTGATATACACAAAGTCTTCGTAATGTGTTTCAATGACGATGATATGATAATTATGCTTAGATGCTTGTTTTATCGCACCTTCTAATACGCTTAAATAAAAAATGATGTGTTTACGAAAAAAACAGACAGGGCTTCCCTGTCTGTTTGTGTTGCGCTATTTTAGCTTGAAACTTCAATTTCAAAATAAATCTGATCTTCATCATAATAATCCACTGCATTATCTACAAATACATGCGTCATTATAAAAAATTCATGATTATAGTCTTCAGCTTCTTCGTGAGCGTCAAAAATAAAAGGTACTTCCCCTGTTCCGTCGTTTTGAAGTATTACTTTTGAAATTGGAATATCAATAGTATGGAAATCACTTGTTTCATCTTTATTTTCTTTTCGCTCAATCAAAGTAAGCTCAATTCGATCAATATCATTTTCTCCAAGATTGATAAGTTTCACAACGCCTGCTATCTTATCTTCCGGATGAAATGTTGTTTGCTTAAGCATAGTATCGACTCTCGCATCTCCAATACCGATTGATGTTAGTAATTCCTTAAACATATCCTACCTCCTGCATTTTTTTCTATTATATCAGTATTTTAGGTTTGATTTCACTGATTAAGGATACAGATATATTAAGATAATTAATGTCTTTGCTAAAATTATCTTGTATAATGAAGAAACAAAAAAGAATAAAGGAGTTTTTTATGTCTGCACTATTTAACTTACTAAAAAAAGGTAGCAAGTCATCATTAATTGCTGCTATTGTCAACTTTGTATTAGGCTCACTGAAATTTTTAGCATACATCTTTACAGGGAATGTCGCAATGTTCGCTGAAATGATGCATTCATTCGGTGATTCTGCCAATCAACTGTTTGTTTGGGTTGGTTCTGCCGTATCAAAGAAAGCACCAAATGAAAAGTTCCCATTTGGTTACGGTCGTTTAGTCAATATTGTTTGTTTATTTGCCGTATTAATTGTAGCAATCCTTGCTTACGAAACGATTCTTGAAGGGATTCACCATATCCAGCATCCAGCAGCGGCCGGTGATCATAATCCTACACATTTTATGATAAACGTTGGCGTTTTATTAATTGGTGTTATACTTGAAGGTTCAGTGTTATATAAAGCTGGTAAGGAAGTACTTGAAGAAGTACATAAGCCAACAACTGGTTTACACCCATTCACAACAAGTTTTGCAAGTTTAAGCAAAGCGAAGCCTGCTACAAAGCTTGTGTTTATGGAAGATACTGTAGCAACAGGCGGCGGATTAATTGCTTTAATCGCCATCGTCATTTCACGTTTCACTGGTTTCACGATGATTGAAGGTATCGTATCTGTAATTATCGGTTTAGCAATGTTCTACGTTGTCTATAAAGTATTCATGGAGAACGCTGCAGGTGCAATTGGTCGTGCTGATGAAGATATGGAGGTTCATGCTTCAAAAATTATTCTTGAGCATCCGGAAATCTCTGATATTAAACGTTTAGTTGTAATGAAAGAAGGCGAAGATAAACATATCGAAGCCCTTGTTGAAACGCTAGACTCTGAAATTAATTTAAGAGCTCTAACTGCAATTAAGAAAGACTTAATAAATCGATTATTACAGGAACCACACGTAACAGATGTCAATATCGAGATTATGGAAGATGACGGAACTGATGACTGGATTAGTGGAAATGGTTCTTCTGTCAATAAATATTATCTTTAAGGAGAGATTAAAATGCCATTTATTACTGTAGAATTACTAGAAGGTCGTTCTGAAGAACAACTTAAGAAGATTGCTGAAGAAGTAACAGAAGTTGTCGCTAAAAATGCAAATGCTCCAAAAGAAAATATCCACGTATTTATTAAAGAATTACAGAAAGATAGATACGCTGTTGCCGGAAAATTAAAATCAGAACAATAAAAATAAGACTGTCGCAAATGCGACAGTCTTATTTTTATTTGTCTTGAGGTTGAATTCTAGCTGCCATATTAACACGTTTAGGGGGTTGTTCAGTTGATACAACGGCTTTTAAATCCTTTAAAATTAAAGAATAGTCATCCTGAAAGTCTTGTAGGCTGCGATTATCAAGATACTGATCAAGCCCTTTATGAATAATGATATAAATAGACTCATTTTCTTCTTTATTAGTACAAGCAATGATAAATTGTGTGAGCGCTTCTGAATAGTCTATAGGATATCCTACAAATTCAGAGATTAATCGCACCATCACCACTTGAATTTCTTCTGCACCGTAATCATTCTTTTGTGCATATCCATTAAGCACACCAAAAGTATACGCTAACATCGCCTGATCATCAGCATCACTATTTTCATCGTATAGTGATGAAGCTTGTAAACTTTCAGTAACACTGACTGCGTATTCATACATCGTTTCTAAATTACTCATCATTTCCCTCCTCATCATGGCATCTATTATAGCATGATTTATTTCAATACTAAGAAAGAAAAAACTCAGCGTCTATGCTGAGTTTTATTCTTCAAGGAATTTCTTGATTGCTTCTTTATTCTTTTCTTTATCGATTTCAAGTACTGCACCGGCTTCAGGATAACTCGCCTGTGTATAACTATCTTTCACTGGCACGACTAATGTATTTGGGTCTTTACTCCCTCTTATAACAAACGATGTTCCCGTTCTAAAGATTTCACCATCTGTCATGTCAGTATTCACATACCCTCTGGCAATCCCTGCAAGCTTAGGTGTTTTCATGATAACCGGTAAACTAACCATTTCTTTTTTTAGTGCTCTGATAACTTGTTGTTGACGTCTCACGCGTCCAAAATCTGCTTCAGCATCATTTCTGAAACGGGCATAACCTAATAATTCTTTACCATTTAGATTATGCTGACCTTTTTTTAAGGATACTCCAATTTTCTCTGACATATCTTTTTCAACATCAATCGGCACACCTTTTGGTGAGATTTCATCTACCATCGCAGAGAATCCTTTAAAATCAATAATCGCATAATGATCAATATCGAGACCTAAATTTTTCTTTATGGTCTTTCTTAATAGTTCCGGACCACCTAACGTATATGCTGTATTAATTTTATAATTTCTATATCCTGGTATTTCAGCGTAAATATCACGCATAATAGATATTACTTTCATCTTCTTGTTTAAATAGTTATATTGACCGACCATAATCGAATCTGTTCTGGCTGAACCATCCACACTTCTATCTTGACCAAGAATTAACACATTAATTTTGCCATCTTTCTTATTGACACCATTAAATTCAAACTGTTCATGTTTTGGCGCATGCTTAGCAGCTTGTTTCAAACCACTTTCATAACTTGATTTAATATAGAAAAAACAACCTAGTAAAATTAATAATATTATCAATATAATAAAAGGCAACTTACGTATTCGACGTTTCTTTCGACGTCTCACAGGTGGAATTTGTCCATCCATTCCAAACACCCTACTTTCAATTATTCCAGTATATTAAACTTATAAAAAAAACGCTTGAATTGCAAGTAAATACGTGTTGTAATTATACATTAATAACGTAAAATATTTAAAAGGAGGTAGTTTGAAATGAAAACAATTTATTTTGCCGGAGGTTGTTTCTGGTGTATGGTGAAACCATTCGATTCTTATAAAGGTATACAGCAAATCAAGAGTGGATATATGGGTGGACATATTCAAAATCCAACCTATGAACAAGTTAAATCCGGAACGACTGGTCATCTTGAAGTTGTAGAAATTATCTATGATGAAATGGAATTTTCTTTTACTCAACTTCTAGAAATTTTCTTTGCACAAATTGATCCGACAGATAACGGTGGTCAATATATGGATAGAGGATCTCAATACCGTACAGCAATTTTTTATACAGAAGATAATCAAAAAATAGAAAGTGTTAATTTCATCAAAGATATTCAATCAAAATATAATCAACCTATAGTAACAGAAGTACGTCCAGCCGAAGTTTTCTATGTCGCTGAAGATGAACATCAGGATTTCTATAAAAAGCAGCCAAAAAGATATAAACAAGAACAAATTGATAGAGAAAATTATATCAATAACAAAAAAATCTGAGCTAGTGCTCAGATTTTTTTGATCGATTGATAATTGAATTAATACGAATCATTTGTGTAATTAAAGAGCTGTCCTTACGATAAACAAGATATCTTGACTGCCAGTCAGGGTTAAATTTTTCTTTGTATCGTCTTAAGCCTTTAAAACTATACATTCGAGTAATTGAATCAAATATTTTTCCTGCAAGTCTTTCACGATAGAAAGCATATTTATGACTACCAACATTCGACAGTGGCGCCATTCCCATATTGAAGAAATGATAACCTCTCTCTTTCATCAGTAACATCGTATTTAAATATAAACCATCCATCATTTGAAGATCATTCTCTTTCCAGCGAATCATATCAACTGAGATTGACTGATTAAAGTGTGTAGGCATAAATGATACAAATCCAATAATTTCTTCATTATTTCTAATAACGCCAACTGGTGCTTTATTAAGATAATCTACATTGAATTGTCCAACAGAAAAATTCATTTCATTGCGACCGTCTAACCATTCATCTGACACTGCACGTAATTGATGAATGAATTCTTCACTAAATGGCGGATCGACGATTTCATAACGATAACCCTCTGTTTCAAATTTATTTACTGTAGCCCTAAAGGCACGTTTTTTCTTACCACTGATAGTGAAATCTTCTAAAGGAATGACTGCTTCTTCACCTAGTTTAAAGAATATATTCCCAAAATCGTGATACATCGGCAAAAGCTTTGGCTGTACTTGATAAAATGCAATGTCATAACCGTAGTATTCTGCTTTGTCATAGAATGCAGTTAATAGACATTGAAAGGCATCCGGGTTTCCAATAGGGTCTCCCATGACGATAATACTATCATTTTTGAATTGAAACATTATAAACGCATCCTGGGCTTCATTCGTAAAGAATAATTTATCACCCGTATGTGCCAGATGACTAACATAATTCCCACCATACGTCTGAATGATTCGCTCAATTTCTTCTGTCGTCATCGCAACATCCATCTTCGTTCTATATCTTCTGTTAAACAGATATGTTAACAGCCAAGTGATTAAAGCTGATAACAATATAAGCAGTATGAAATAATATTTAATTAAACTGCTATCAAACTCTATACTAGCTGATTGAAGTAAACCATCTAACTGTAAGCTCAGAAACCAGCCATTTAAAAATAGGATCAATGTAGCAACGATTACCGAAAGTAAACCGCGCTTCATCGTGATAGGTCGGCGAATCGCCTTTACATTACGATTACCGATGATTAAAAGAATCAGCACAATACTTAACCATATATAAAAGATGATGTTTCCGAATGTTAAGAATAAGACTAACATCAATGTACAAACAGCAAATATACTCATGACATGTGCCCTACGCGTATCATGCATGATACCTTTTGCATTAAGTATTAAGATGAGTGATGCAACTGTATAGAGTGCCGCTAGAAATAGATAAGTGTTGTGTTTAACATCATAAATTGCTTCCATAATTACCATTCCGTTACTCATCAAAAGAATGAGTCCAGTAGACAACGTAATTAAACCTAACGCAATCGCTGGAAGTTTCACAATAAAATCACGCAGAATACTTAAAAATAAGTTACTTGTTTCTATTGCTGGTCCCATATATTTATGATCTTCAAATCGATCTTCAAATTGCTTTCTCGCAACGCCTCTATACTCAAATGTAGATAATACAAGTGCTACAAAGAACGGTACAAAGTAATAAACAACACGATAAATGAGGAGCGCAAGCAGTACTTTTTCATCACTAATACCTACTGATTTAAATCCAATAAGTATCATTAAATCAAATGCACCAAATCCACCAGGGACAAGAGATAATAATCCTGCTAGAGCTGCTACGATAAAGATACCGATAACAATTGAGAATTGTACGGGTGAATCAATAATTTTAAAGATGAGATACATCACACCACTTGCTGCAACCCATTCTAATGCAGATACAAGGGTAAATTTTAAACCAAGTAGTTTATCATGATTTACAGGCTTAACAAATGAGTAAATCAAAAATGCAGGTAAAAATAAAGCGGTGATATATAACGCAATTTGATACCATGTAAAATGATCGAAGGCATGTGTATTTTTGAAAATATTAAATACTATCCCTAAGCTTAGTACACTCATACCAGAAATCATTGAAACAAGCATTAATGAAATCACTTTGATTAATGGTTTTTCATCTTCAGTATAGTTTCTATATACCAGTATTCGCAGTCCCGCTCCAATAATGCCACCAAAGCCAATCACAGCATTTAATGCATTTGCGATAAAACTTGTATTAAATAATTTTTTGTTAGGAATAGATAAATTAAGATTTTTTGCGAGTACAAAATCATAAAGTGATAACAGCATTACTGCAAGTAGACCTGATATCATTAGCCCACCTATTTCAAAGGTGTCCATGGCCTTAAAGGCCTTGAAAGTCGCTTTATAATCAATGGATGAAAGTTCATTAAAGAGTTTATAACTGATAAAGCTTAAGACAATGATTATAAAGGCAATCTTTATTTTATTTCTATGTAATGACAAAAAGTTTTTCATGCAATACCTCTCTTTCATTCAAATAAATGTATAACAATAATTTTTATGTAAAAAACTTTACTTCCATTGTACATATTTTAATATAAAAAGCCAAACCATCATAAAAAGCATAGCCAGTTGCTATGCTGAAAAGATCTAAATTTCATAAGGTTCATGGGTATCATGAAAATGCTTATTATATCGAATTTTAAACTTTTTAAAGAAAAATTGCACGAGTACTTTAAGGATAGCATAAAGCGGAATACCAAGTATGACGCCAATTAAACCTAACATATTCCCTGCACACAATAATACGAATATAATCGTTAAAGGATGAATTTGCATTGTCTTCCCCATAATACTCGGTGATATAAAATGACCCTCCATAAATTGAACTGCCATCCATACAATAGCTAGTTTGAGTAGCATCACAGGAGAATCAACGAGTGCAATAATAATCGCAGGGCTAATTGCAATCATTGGACCAAGATAAGGTACAACACTTGTAACAGCTGCAATACAGGCTAATATTAATGCATATTCCAGTCCAATAATTTTATAACCGATAAAAAGTAATATACCTATACAAGTAGCCACTATCATTTGACCTTGAATATATGAACCAACCTGAATATTCATTTTTTCAAGAATTTCATTTAGATCATTGCGATATCGTGGTGGAAATAGCTTAATGAAATAATTTTTAAATTGTTTGCCGTCTTTTAAAAGAAAAAACAATACGAATGGAAAAGTAAGTAGGACGACCGCCACACTTGCAATCGCATCGATAATTGATTTGATTCGCTCAGTGAAATTACCTAAATAATCCCCTACTTTGTTGGGTAAATCACTTAAGTTTGTATTCACCCATTTTTGAACATCATTCATGTAAGGTGCTAATTTAGAATTAGAAGACAACTCATTAAATTTACTTAATAAATGTTTCATATAGTCCGGAAAATTTGAAGCAAAACTAAAAATTTGCTGCTCAATCAATGGTACTAAAAAAGTTATCAGAATCGTAATCAATCCGATGATTAGAATGAATAAGAATAGAATTCCATATAAGCGTTTCACCCTATTACGTTCCATAAAATCAACGAGAGGATTTAGCAAATAAAATAATATAACTGCTAATATAACCGGACCGATAACTGTATTGAAAATAATTAGAAAAGGTTCAAATATAAAAGAAACTTTTTGAAAGATAAACAGCGTCAGTCCAATTAAAAATAATACACCTAAAGTAAATACTAAATTTTTACCACCCGTAAAACGAATAAATCGATTTTGCTGCATGTGCATGACTCCCTATAGTAATTTATTAATTTTTTATTTTATAAAATAAGTTTACATAATAAAATTATTATTTTTATTTATATGATATCAATTTTACGGAATTATGCCTAAAAATGCAAATAAGGACTGGCATCGCCAGTCCTTAAATATAAAGTGTTTATTTTATTTCTAATACTTTATCGCCTTTTGTAATGCGACCGTATTTTATATTGTGCATTGATTGTTGCGTTAAATTGGTAAAGATGATTGGTGTGATATCACTATCAGCATTTTCACGAATGTATTCCAGATCAACTTTTAATAATGGTTGTCCAACTGTTACTTTATCACCTGGTTTAACTAACATCTCAAAGCCTTGTCCTTTAAGACCTACTGTCTCTAAACCAAAATGTATTAATACTTCAATACCATCGTTACTTTCAAGACCAATAGCATGTTTTGTCGGGAAGTCCATTTTCACTTCACCATCAAACGGTGCAACAACTAAACCTTCAGATGGTTGGATAGCAATGCCGTCACCCATCATCTTTTGACTGAATACTTGGTCAGGTACTGTTGATAATTCAACGACTTCGCCTGTAATTGGCGCATAGATTGATGTAGCATTGTCTACATCTGAAGTTGCCGGAGTTGCTTCTACTGTTTCTTCAGCTTTCACAGCTCCCGGATCTTCAATATGAACTTGTTCAGGACGTGTTACTTCTCCAGACATAATACGCGCCATTTCATGCTTAATTTGATCTGATTTCGGACCAAAAATTGCCTGCATATTATTCCCTACTTCTAATACGCCTGCAGCACCTAAAGCTTTTAATTCTGGTACATCAACTTTTGATTTATCTTTTACTTCAACGCGAAGACGTGTAATACAAGCATCTAAATGTTTGATATTTTCTTTTCCACCCATCGCATCTAATACATTGAATGGTAATTCCCCTGCATTAGATGTTGTCGTTTGTGCTTCTTCAACCTCACGACCTGGAGTTTTTAAGTTAAATTTCTTAATCGCAAATGTAAATAAGAAATAGTAAACAATTGCATAAACTAAACCTACTGGAATAACTAATAATGCGTTTGTACGATCCCAGTTTAATAAACCGAATAATGTATAATCGATAAATCCACCAGAGAATGTCATACCAATTTTAACGTGTAATAAATGCATGACTAAGAAAGAAGTACCTGCAAGTAATACGTGAATACCATAAAGAATAGGAGCAACGAATAAGAATGAAAACTCTAAAGGTTCTGTAATACCAGTTAAAAATGATGTTAATGCTGCTGAAAGCATTAAACCACCCACAACTTTTTTACGTTCAGGACGCGCTTGACGGTAAATAGCATACGCTGCTGCCGGTAAACCGAACATCATGAATGGATATTTCCCAGTCGTAAACATACCTGCAGTAAACGGTACTCCATCCTTCATTTGAGCCATCCAGATACTTTGATCACCACGTACTAAGTTCCCTGCAGCGTTTGTATAGTTACCAAACTCAAACCAGAACGGTGCATAGAATATATGATGTAGTCCAAAAGGAATTAATGAACGTTCAATGATACCAAATATAAATGTAGTTAATACTAAGTTTTTGTTCAATAGGAATTCTGAAAGACCGTTTAACCCATCTTGAATTGGAGGCCAAATGATAGCAAGTGCTGCCCCAACAATGATTGCCATTACAGATGTAATGATAGGTACGAAACGTTTACCTGCGAAGAATCCTAAGAATGCTGGCATGTTAATATTGAAGAATTTATTGTAGCACCATGCGGCAACTGCCCCCATGATAATACCACCAAATACCCCTGTTTGCAGTGTAGGAATACCTAAAATTAATGCATGTGCAGGTTCTTTTGCTGATTGACCTAAAGTTTTAGCACCTTCAGCATATGAAAAGATATCATCGATAGTGATACCCATAAATTTACCGATTGTTGCGTTCATAATTAAGTAACCAACTAAAGCAGCAAGTCCGGCAACACCGTCTCCTCCAGCTAATCCTAATGCTGTACCAATCGCAAATAACAATGGTAAGTTATCAAAAATAACCTGACCTGCACTTTCCATAATACCAGATAACATCACAAAGAAATCTGCTTTTAACCATGGTGCAAATTGCACCAATTGGTCATTATGCATTGCATTACCAAAGGCAAGTAAAATACCGGCAGCTGGTAATAGTGCAACGGGTAACATTAATGCTTTACCAATACGTTGCAGTTGACCGAATAATGTTTTAAACATTGTAACTCCTCCTAAAATTTAGTTGTTGAGACTGTAAAGAAAAAATAATTAATACAATAATATTGTGCATATAAAACAAATATAAAGTCAAAAAAAGACATGAGTATGCACTGGTCCCTTTGTACCAGTCATAACTCATGCCTGCATCATCAGTTACACGTTATCGACTTCAGTATTAAATGCTTGAATATGCATTGTAAGATACACAAGCTCCGATTCATAAACCGGTTTGTTCAAATGCGTCTGCATCATCTTTACAATCTTTACTGCTGTATTGTAACACAGCGGATATTGCATTTTCAATACAGTTTCTAAATTTTTTTGATCTGGCATTCTATCATCAGCCATAATACGTTGCACTGCAAAACTAATATGCCTTATAAATCTTGAATAAGCAATGGACTGCTTGTCAATCACTACTTTTAAGTCATGTTCAATGAGATGGACTGCTTTCTTGATAACGTCTGTCATCACTTTCATATCACTTAAGGAATGATTGTTTACGGATGAATGAATGTGAAGTGCGATAAATCCAACCTCTGTTCTAGGAAAATTCACCTGTAATTTTTCATTTAACATTTGTACGACTTGCTCAGCAATCAAAAATTCCTGTTCATATAAAGCTTCTGTTTCAGATAGAAATGGATTGGCAATAAATATTCCATCCTGGTACCTTTTTAAAGCAAAGATGATGTGGTCAGTCAAAGAAAGTATAATTTTATCATCTATTTTGCCATCAGTTTGCTTATCAATATATTCTACGATTTCAATAACCGTTGCAATGACACTATCATCGGTTAATGCTAATAAATCTTTATATCTGGTTTGTTCCTGTTCAGTTTTAAGTTCAAAAATTTTTTCAATACGCGAAAGTTCCTGTTCGAGTAAAACTTGACCACTTTTTTTGGCAAAACCAATGCCTTTTCCTATTATCACCACTTCATTCTGATTTCTTGATGCGATTAAAACATTGTTATTCAGAACTTTATCTATTTTATATTGTTCCATCTCGATACCTCATTCCAAAGACCTATGTGTTAAATGTGTTTGCATGTTAAAATGTTATTAGCTAAACAGCTAAATAATGATTAAATACTGGAGGGGTTTAATTGAAATTGTATAAAAAGTTAATATTTATTGCAACAGCGTTATTACTATTCGTTATCCCATTTAAAAATGCTTCTGCCGTAACTGAGGAAGCATGGTCAGAGGCCGTTACTGTATATGGTGCAGCACTCGAACAAAATACGGACTTACAAAATAAAACAAAGTCACTACTTGGAACGGATGACAACGATAAAATTGCTTATGTCCATGCAGCAGATCTTACGAAATATTTATCATTACAATCTAATGATAGCGTATTGAAGTCTAGTATTCGAATTAAAAAACTTGCTGCGGGAGAGGGTCTATCATTAAACATCAATCAATCAGCAGGTAAAATCACTAAGATTTCAGAAGATACTTATAAAAACGCTTTGCTTACAGCAGGTGTAACGGATGCTGAAGTCACTATTGCTGCAGCTGAAGATGTTACTGGTGAAAGTGCTTTAGCGGGTGTTTATAAAGCCTTTGAAACTCAAGGTGAAACGATTAATACTGCGCAAACTCAAGCTGCTCAAAATGAATTGAATTCAATTTCAAATATCAATCAGGAAAATGCAGGAAAAGACGGATTTTCACAAGAACAATTAAATAAGGCGATTGCTGAAGCAAAAGCTGAAATTGCAAAACAAGGTGGAAATCTAAATACAACAGAAATTAAGAATATCGTCGTTCAAAAAATTGAGAATAACGGATTAAACAATATTATTTCAGATAATCAAATTAATATTATCGTCAACTTTATTAACAATGCACAAAACAGTGGTGTATTTAGCGGAGAAAACAAAGATAAATTCATCAACGGTGCAAAAGACTACGTCAATGATATTAAAAATTCAGATGGCTTTAAACAAGCAGCTGATAAAGCAAAAGATATGGGGAAAAGCATTAAAGACTCTTTAGAAAAAGAAGGTGTCTGGGATAAATTCATGAATTTTATCCAGTCAATTATTGATGCAATCACGGGATTATTTAAATAAAAATAAGCGTAGGACTATTTTGAAATAGTCCTACGCTTATTTTTTATTATTTTAAAAGATTCTCTTCTTCGTCTTTGTAACGATATGGATTTTCTCCCCACGTTTCAACTGATGATAAATCAGCTTTTACATGCTTTGTCTTAAACACAGGATTTAAACCACGTTTACGCTGATCCCCATAATCTTTAGCAACTTCAAAAACGACGTGTGCTAAACCAATAATCGCTGTGATATTTAGAATAGCCATTAAGCCCATGAATAAATCAGCAGTAGACCATACTGTTTCAACTTTAATCACAGCTCCAAAGAATACCATCACAACAACAAGTACTCTGAAGATAAACATAACAATTTTGTTCTTTGTTAAATACTCAATGTTTGATTGACCGTAATAATAATTTCCTAGTACTGAAGAATAAGCAAATAAGAAAACTGCAATCGTTAAGAATACTCCGCCAAATGAACCAATATGACTGTTTAAAGCGGCTTGAGTTACCTTAATTCCTTGAGGAGCTTTCTCTCCATATTCTAAACCACCATATAATAAAATCATAATAGCTGTCGCAGTACAAACTAACATCGTATCGAAGAAAACACCTAGAGATTGAATTAATCCTTGTTTAACTGGATGACTGACAGCTGCTGTCGCTGCTGCATTTGGTGCAGAACCCATACCAGCTTCATTAGAGAATAATCCTCGCTTAATCCCCTGCATAATCGTAAATCCTAATGCTCCACCAAATGCTGGTTCTAAGCCAAAGGCACCTTTAATGATTTGAATGATCATCGGGATAACATCACCGATATGCGTTACTAAAATAAAAAATACAAGTCCGATATATAAAATTGCCATAAACGGTACGATAGCTGTTGATACATTAGCAATCCAGCGTACACCACCGAAGATAACGAGTGCTGTAATAATCGCTAATATAATACCTGTCCATATCGGATCAAAATTATACTGTTCTTTAAAACTCTCAGCTATGGTATTCGATTGCACAGTATTGAAGACAAAAGCAAAAGTTACCGTGATTAATATCGCAAAAGTACTACCTAGCCATTTCTGACCTAGTCCAAGTTCCATATAGTAAGCTGGACCACCGCGGAAACCACCTTTGTCATCTTTAACCTTATAGACTTGTGCCAAAGTTGCTTCAAAAAATGCACTTGCTGCACCAAAGAAAGCAATGACCCACATCCAGAAAACTGCACCAGGACCACCAAGAACAATTGCTGTCGCAACACCGGCAATATTACCTGTACCTACACGACTAGCTGCACTAATTGCAAAAGCCTGGAAAGATGAAATTCCCTTTTTACCGTCTTCTAAAGTTTCAGGTTTTTCTCCAATCACCCTAAACATCTCAGGTAACCATCTGAATTGTACAAACCTAGAACTTAGACTAAAGAAAAATCCCGCAAGCAATAATAACCCGATTAAAAATTCAGTCCATATCAAATCATTTCCTGTTGTAACGATCGATTTAAACCATTCAGGTATCATTGCATCAAAATTAACATTTGAAAACAAAAACAAAACCCCCATATTCAATTATAAAATAAATAATACAAATTTTATTTTATCACAGAATATGAAGGTTGCAATTTATAATTTTATTTACATTTTATTACATCTAATTCAGAAATGGTATTCGCTTTGAGGATTACTTATCTTCAACGAAGAATAAGCGAAAATCATCTACAATACCAAACTCTTTTTCATCGATAACAAAACTTCCATTGGTATATCTATCAGCATTTCGAATTTCTTTTGTGTTCCCTTTATATGTTTCATCTTGAGATAATAATTCAAAATCTATATCTTCATTGATAATATATGCATCAACTATTTCATGCGCGTTTGATTTTAATTCTTTTAATATGACGACGCCACGATTTGCACGTTTCCCCTCTTCAAATAACTCCACTTTCATTTTCTTCATCGCACCTCTTTGTGTCGCGATTACTAATGAAGCATCTGAGTAAAGAATTTGGGTCGTTACGACATAGTCCTCGTCTTTTAGATTAATTGATTTTACCCCTGCTGCTTTAATACCTGTGGCATTGATTTCTTCCAATGAATAATGTAATGCCATCCCTTTACGTGTCACAGCTATGATGTGTTCTTCACCTGCTATATTCTCTACTGCAATAACCTCATCATCAGTTTTTAGTTTCATACATACTATCGGTTTAGAATAGCGAGTAACGTTAAATTCTTTTAACAATGTCTTCTTAATCATGCCATTTTTTGTTGCAATCATAATACTTTGAGTGTCATCAAAGGCCTTCACATTAATCATTTTTATCACCGATTCATTTTGTGCTAAAGGAACAATTTGAGATAAATGCGTACCTAAGTCTTTCCAGCGAACATCCGGAAGCTGATGAACAGGAATATAGATATAATGACCAAGATTCGTAAATACTAAAAGTACATCCTGAAGATTACTTTCTGCATAATTTAATAATATATCGCCATCTTTCGTCCCTATTTCATATAAACCGCTCGCCCCAAAACTTCTAGGCGAAGTTCGTTTAATATAACCATCTTTTGTTAAGCTGATAATCGTATCTTCACTAGGAATCAAAATTTCTTTTGATATCTTGATTTCCTGGATTTCATCTTCAATCTTACTTAGACGATCTTCACTGAATTCTTTTTGCACGGCTTTAAGTTCTTTTTTTATGACCTGCATCAATTGCTTATCATCATTTAAAATCTTATTTAATTTATCTAAAGTTGCTTGTAATTCATCATATTCATTTTCAAGTTGTACAATATCTGTATTTGTCAGGCGATAAAGTTGTAGCATGACAATAGCTTCAGCTTGGGCTTCAGTAAATTGGTATTTTGTTTTTAAGTTATCTTTAGCATCACTCTTGTTTTTTGAATGTCTGATGGTTTCAATAATCTCATCTAGTATTGATAATGCTTTTATCAGACCTTCAACAATATGCATACGTTTCTTTGCCTGATCAAGTTCATATTTACTACGACGAGTAATAACTTCCTGTTGATGTTTAATATAACTTTGCAGCATCGCCTTAACACCTAGTAAACTTGGACGACGATCACTAATAGCAACCATATTAAAGTTATATGCTACTTGCAAATCAGTATTTTTATATAGGTAGTTTAAAATACCCTCAGCATTTGCATCCTTTTTTAGCTCTACAGCTATTCTTAGACCATTTCTATCAGTTTCATCACGTACTTCAAGGATGCCTTCAACCTTCTTATCCGCACGCAGCTCATCGATACGTTTTACAAGACTGCTTTTATTGACCTCAAAAGGAATTTCGGTAATAACAATTTCTTCACGACCACCACGTAAAGTTTCGATATCAATCTTCCCTCTAATAATTGCTTTTCCTTTACCGGTTTCATAAGCTTGTTTTATACCCTCGCGTCCTTGAATTATGCCACCTGTCGGAAAATCAGGACCAGGCATAACAGTCATAATATCATCTGTTGTAACTTCAGGGTTATCTATAATCATTAAAGTTGCTTCAATAACTTCACTTAAATTGTGTGGCGGTATATCTGTCGCATAACCTGCAGATATACCTGTTGATCCGTTTACCAAAAGATTCGGATAATTCGCAGGGAGCACCATCGGTTCCATCGCTGTGTCATCAAAGTTTTGAACCCAGTCAACGGTATCCTGATTGATATTTCGTAACAACACACTAGCAAGTTTCGATAACTTGGCCTCCGTATAACGCATAGCAGCAGGTGGATCATTATCGATACTCCCGTTATTACCATGCATCTCAACAAGTACATGGCGTAATTTCCAGTCCTGGCTCATACGCACCATCGCATCATAAACTGAAGTATCACCATGAGGATGATAATTACCGATAACGTTACCAACTGTTTTCGCACTTTTTCTGAAGTTTTTATCAAAGGTATTACCCTCCGCATGCATCGCATATAAAATACGACGTTGCACAGGCTTTAGACCATCACGAACATCTGGGATAGCGCGGTCCTGAATGATATATTTACTATAACGTCCAAATCTGTCACCAATAACATCCTCTAAAGGTAGGCTTTGAATATTTTCCAGCATTATGCTTTACCTCCTTCAGACAAATCTACATTTTCTATCAAACTAACTTCTTCATCTTGTTCAAGTAATAATAATTCATCGCTTTCTAAAATACTCGCATCTTCCTGCATTCCAAATTCAACATTTTGTTCAATCCAATCACGGCGTGGTTCAACTTTATCACCCATTAACGTAGACACGCGCTTTGCACTGCGTAATTCATCATCAATTTCCACACGAATTAATGTTCTTGTTTCAGGATTCATAGTCGTGTCCCATAGCTGATCTGCATTCATCTCACCTAAACCTTTATAGCGCTGCAATATAAAGCCTTTTCCTACTTTCTTCTGAACATCTTTCAGTTCATCATCAGTCCAGGCATATTCTATGACTTCATTTTTTCCCTTACCTTTTGAAACTTTATATAAAGGTGGTAATGCAATGTAGACTTTTCCAGCTTCAATTAAAGGTCTCATATATTTAAAAAAGAATGTTAAAAGCAAGACCTGTATATGTGCACCGTCAGTATCTGCATCTGTCATAATAATTACTTTGTTATAGTTACTATCCTCAAGCTTAAAGTCATTCCCTACACCAGCACCAATAGTATGGATGATTGTACTAATTTCTTCATTCTTAAGAATATCGTCAAGCTTAGCTTTTTCAGTATTAATAACTTTACCACGTAGCGGCAGGATTGCCTGAAATTTGCGATCACGCCCTAATTTCGCAGAGCCACCTGCAGAATCACCTTCGACAAGGTATAATTCATTTTTTTCAGTATTTTTACTTTGTGCAGGCGTTAATTTTCCTGATAAAAGAGTTTCTTTACGTTTATTCTTCTTACCATTTCGTGCCTCTTCTCGCGCTTTACGTGCAGCATCTCTAGCTTGAGCAGCTTTTACAGCTTTCTTTACAAGTACCTGACTTAACTTACCATTCTCTTCAAAATAATATGGTAACTGTTCAGCAAGTATTGCATCCACTGCACTACGTGCTTCACTTGTTCCAAGTTTTGATTTTGTCTGACCTTCAAATTGCAATAGATGTTCAGGAATTTTAACAGAAATAATCGCCGTCATACCTTCACGAATATCATTTCCATCTAAATTCTTATCTTTTTGCTTAAGTTCACCAATTTTTCTGGCATACTCATTAAATACTCTAGTAACAGCAGTTTTCATACCTACTTCATGTGTACCGCCATCTTTCGTTCGGACATTATTAACAAACGACAGAATCGTTTCAGAATATTGATCATTATACTGAAAAGCAACTTCAACTTCGATCTCGTTTGCAGTACCACTAAAGTGAGCTACTTCATGTAAGATTTCTTTACCTTCATTAACAAACTTTACAAAATCACTTAAACCATGCTCGAAATAAAAGTCATCGTGCCTTTCAGGAATCACTCGATGATCGGTAATAGAAATTTTTAGGTCTTTAAGAAGGAATGCTGATTCTCGCAGGCGTTCACTTAAAGTATCATAATTAAATTTAGTCGTCTGTTTAAAAATTGCAGGATCCGGCTTAAACGTAACACTCGTCCCCGTCTTTTTACTTTTACCTATTTCTTCAAGTGTCGTCACTGGTACGCCGCCATTTTCAAAACGCTGTTTAAAAATCTTCCCGTTGTTGTGAATCGTAACTTCTAACCATTCACTAAGAGCATTTACAACTGAAGCACCAACCCCGTGTAAACCACCTGTAGTTTTATAACCACCTTGTCCAAATTTACCGCCAGCGTGTAACACAGTAAAAATAACTTCCGGTGTCGGTTTACCAGTCTTATGTAGTCCTGTAGGCATACCACGCCCATTATCTGTCACAGTAACTGAATCATCTTTATTCAAAATTACTTCAATGGCATTTCCGTGGCCATTTAATGCTTCATCTATTGAATTATCCAAAATTTCATAGACAAGATGATGTAACCCTCTTGTATCTGTAGAACCGATGTACATACCTGGACGCTTACGTACTGCCTCTAATCCTTCAAGAACTTGTATCGATTCATCATTATATTGATTCTTCGGCAAAACATTACCCCCTACAAACATACGTTCGTTAATTTTATACACATTCATTATTTTATCTAATCCTTAAGTTTTTGCAAGTAATATCATAATAAAATCATAATCACTTAAAAGGTTTACATAATATTTTTATAGTACTTTTGAATGTGCGTACTATTTAACTTTATCATAAAGACTAAAAAAACGGTATCTACTCAAAGATATCCGTTTAATAATTTATATCTTCATAATTTATATTTTATAATTACTTTGAATAAGCTATAATAAATATATAATTTTAAGAATTAGTATTAGTACCAGCTTATAAGGGGAGATTTTATGGTTATTGCACTGATATTTCTAGCTGCTTATTTAATCGGGAGCATTCCAACAGGATTAATTATCGGTAAGGTTTTTTATCATAAAGATATTAGACAACACGGCAGTGGTAATTTAGGAGCTACGAATACATTTAGAATATTAGGAAAAAAAGCCGGAATATTTGTGACTATTTTTGATGTACTGAAAGGTACTATAAGTGCTTTATTCCCTTTCTTTTTGCATCAGGATATTCACCCAATTTTGGTTGGTCTAGCTGCAGTAATCGGCCACGTCTATCCAATCTATTTAAAGTTTAAAGGTGGAAAAGCCGTTGCAACAAGTGCCGGAGTGATTTTAGGAACAAATCCGGTATTATTTCTAATCATCGCTGTCATATTCTTCACTTTACTCTTTTCGACTAAAATGGTGTCACTGACAAGTATTCTGACGAGCATCGCTAACTTTATCGGTTCATTATTTTTTGACGACAAAGTATTTATGGCTATTTCATTTGTTATTATGATTGTTATCATAGTAAGACATCGATCGAATATTGAACGTATTATGAACGGTACAGAATCCAAAGTTAATTTTAATAAAAATACTAAATGATAATATCCCCGAAATAGTAATTATATCGGGGATATATAATTGATTACTGTTTTTTTTCATACGATGAAAGTTCTAAATATTTTGCATGCCATTCTGGATAATAACGATCAAGACGTAATGGTTTTTCGCTGTTCTTTTTAATAACAATGTGTGTTGTCTTACCTGTTGCTGCAATTTCTCCATTTTCTTTATAGATTTCATATGCATACACAGTCTTTAGTTTGGAATAAGAATGAATCCAAGTTCTAACTTTAACTTTCTCAGGATATGTTACAGATTTTTTATATGAAACTTGAATATCTAATACAGGTGATATTACATCGTCTTTTTCCATATCTGCATATTTAAATCCAGCTTTTTCAATAAAATCTGTTCGTCCAACCTCAAACCATACCAAATAATTGGCATGATAGACAACACCCATCTTATCAGTTTCTGCGTAACGTACCTCAATTTCTTTTTCTGTATAATACACTTTTCCACCTACTTATTTATGATATATTCATTGTATCAAAAATTAGTATTAGGTACTAAAAAAAGACTTATGAAAAAATATTTCATAAGTCTTCAAAAAATTATTGTGCTAATTTATTTCTAAGTACCATTTGCAGGATACCACCATGACGATAGTAATCTAATTCTACTTCAGAATCAAATCTTGCTAATGCATTGAATTCAATGACTGTACCATCTTTTTTAACAGCAGTAACTTTTACTTCATCTCGAGGTTTAACACCTTCATTAATTTCTACTGAGAAGGTTTCTGAACCATCTAAACCTAATTTATCAGCTGAATCACCTTTTAGGAACTGTAATGGTAATACACCCATCATCACTAAGTTAGAACGATGAATTCGCTCATAACTTTGGGCAATTACTGTCTTCACACCTAAAAGATTTGTACCTTTCGCAGCCCAGTCACGACTTGAACCCATACCGTAATCATTTCCTGCTAGCACTACTAAACCTTTTCCATCTGCCTGATATTTCATACAAGCATCAAAGATAGGCATCACTTCACCTGTTGGCCAGTAAGTCGTGAATCCACCCTCAGTACCTGGTGCAATCTGGTTCTTAATACGAATATTGGCGAAAGTTCCACGCATCATTACTTCATGATTTCCACGTCGTGAACCATAAGAATTGAAATCACGAATTTCAACACCATTCTCACGTAAATATTTTCCTGCAGGCGTATCTTTACCGATAGCCCCTGCCGGAGAAATGTGGTCAGTCGTTACTGAATCTCCAAATTTACCCATTACCGCTAAATCTTTAAGCGGAGCAATGCTACCAGGTTCTTTTGATAACCCTTGGAAGAATGTTGGATTTTGAATATAAGTTGACGTTGGATCAAAATCGTATAAAGGTTGATCCGTTGATTCAATTTGATTCCATAATGGATTTGATTCAAATACTGATTCATACTCTTTTCTGAATAATTCCGGTGTAACTACGCTGTGAACAGCATCTTTCACTTCATCAATCGTTGGCCAGATATCTTTTAAGTATACATCTGTACCGTCTTGAGAACGACCAATCGGATCATTTTGTAAGTCGATATCTACTGTTCCCGCTAAAGCATAAGCAACAACTAATTGAGGAGAAGCTAAATAGTTCGCTTTCACTAACGGATGAATTCGACCTTCAAAGTTACGGTTACCAGATAACACTGAAGTCACTAATAAATCTTCATTTGAAATCGCTTCTTCAATCTCTGGTAATAATGGACCAGAGTTACCGATACATGTTGTACAACCGTAACCAACAGTATTAAAGCCTAACTTATCCAGGTAAGTTTGTAAACCAGATGCTTCTAAATAACCTGTTACAACTTTAGAACCTGGTGCAAGTGAAGTTTTAACAAAAGCAGGGACCACTAATCCTTTTTCAACTGCTTTTTTAGCTACTAAACCAGCCCCTAACATTACATAAGGGTTAGATGTATTTGTACATGAAGTTATTGCAGCAATAGCAATATCTCCTGTTTTCATTTCGACTGTGCGACCATCTTTGAATTCAACTTTAGCACGTTTATCAAATTCAGATTTATCAAAGCCATGACCTTGGTTGCCTGCTTTAGCAGTTACTGATTTAACAAACTCATCTTTCATATCGCTTAGTTTAATTAAATCCTGAGGACGCTTTGGACCTGATAATGATGCTTCGATTGTAGATAAATCTAAATCAACTTG
The DNA here is from genome assembly GCF_047426745.1 of Macrococcus equi. GTDB lineage: Bacteria > Bacillota > Bacilli > Staphylococcales > Staphylococcaceae > Macrococcoides > Macrococcoides equi. The sequence continues at coordinate 2,074,069 of NZ_CP179732.1, forward strand.
ATCTGTATATGTTGGATCTTCTTTATCAGTAGTAAAGAACATATCATTTTTCACTAAATATTCTTTTACGATAGCAATGTGTTCCTCGTTACGTCCAGTTAAGCGCATATAATTTAATGCTTCCTCATCTACTGGGAAGAAGCCACAAGTTGCACCGTACTCAGGTGCCATGTTAGCTATTGTCGCACGGTCTGCTAAAGGTAAGTTGACGACACCCGGACCAAAGAATTCAACAAACTTCCCTACAACACCTTTTTTACGTAACTCTTGAGTTACTCGTAAAGCAAGGTCTGTCGCAGTTGCACCTTCCGGTAATTCTCCAGTTAGTTTTACACCGATAACTTCTGGTACCGGAAAATATGACGGTTGTCCAAGCATTCCAGCCTCAGCTTCAATACCACCAACACCCCAGCCAAGTACACCAATACCATTAATCATTGTCGTATGTGAGTCAGTACCAACTAAAGTATCAGGAAAAACAACTTGTTCTCCGTCAATCTCACGAACATGTACAACATTAGCTAAATATTCTAAATTGACTTGATGTACGATACCTGTTGCTGGCGGTACAGCGTGATAATTATCAAATGCTTTCGTTGCCCAGTTTAAAAATTGATAACGTTCTTTGTTACGTGCAAACTCTAATTCCATATTGCGGTTTAGTGCTGTTTCATTACCGTACTGATCAACCTGAACAGAGTGATCTATAACTAAATCCACAGGCACTTCAGGATTAATTTTAGTAACATCCCCACCGACATCATTCATCGCTTTACGTAATGATGCTAAATCAACAACTGCAGGTACACCCGTAAAGTCTTGTAATATTACACGAGAAGGTTTAAAAGGTACTTCTGCATTTGGATCATTTTTTTTGCCCCATTTAATTAAGTGCTTGATGTGCTCTTCATTGATGACTTTACCATCAAATTGACGAAGAACCGATTCAAGTAATACACGAATTGAATATGGTAATTTGCTAATCTCACCTAATCCTAAAGATTCTAATGATTTTAAACTGTAAAAAGTATACGTTTTACCATTTAATTCAAATGTTTGTTTTGAAGCTTGATGTAAATTTGAATTCATGCTTCGTTCCCCCTATAGATTATTAATGCCTTTACACTCTTATTTTAATCAAAATAGAATTAGAAGTAAATATTATCACATTCCAAAAAAGCTATATCTCACTATAAGTTTTACTTATAAAAAAAGCAGTTCAAGTAAAAACTTGAACTGCAAGTATTATTAAAATTAATTAATCTTCATGTTTTTCTCAGGTGCCTCTATTGATTTCGTTCTGAATTTTTTATCAGGTTTTAAGGTTAATCCTAGACGCATACGTTCGTTATTGCCGTCTTTATAAACGGAAATTAACATTAACACAAGGACAAATGAGAATGGGAATGCTGCAATAATTGCTGCACTTTGTAATGCTGATAAACCACCAGCATAGATGAGTACTAAAGCGATTAACGACTGTGCAATTCCCCAGATTACTTTGACATAGTTTGCAGGTTCTAATGAACCATTCGTTGACTGCATACCTAATACAAATGTTGCAGAATCTGCTGAAGTGATAAAGAAGGTACAAATTAAAGTAAGTGCAATCAATGATAATCCCATAGCCATTGGTAAATGTTCAAAGATGGCAAAGAGTTGTGTTTCAACCACCATTTTTCCAATACTTGGTACATCCTTGAAGACTTCAATCCCTGTAACACCAAAGACACTGAACCACAATGCACTTATAATTGTAGGTACCAGTAATACACCAATTAAAAATTCACGTATCGTACGACCTTTCGATACACGTGCAATAAATATTCCAACGAATGGACTCCAGCTCATCCACCAGCCCCAGTAATAGATTGTCCAGCTATTCATCCATTTATGCTTATGCGCATCAAGAGGAGCAACATCAAAACTCATACTTAAGAAGTTTTGAAGTAAATTACCGATAGAAGTAGAGAACATATTCAAAATCAAAATTGTTGGCCCTAAAAATAAGACTGCTATTAATAATAAAGTTGCTATAGCAATATTTAAGTTACTTAAAATTTGAATACCTTTTGACAATCCACTCCATGCACTCGCTAAAAATAAAATTGTAACAACAATAATAATTATTAACTTAATATTAAAAGTATTTGGTACATTAAATAAATAATGCAAACCACCATTGATCTGCTGAGCACCCATCCCTAATGATACTGCAACGCCGACAACTGTTGCAAATACTGCAAGTACATCAATGATCGTTCCTATAAATCCATCTACTTTATTTCCAAGGACTGGTCTTAACGTCTTAGAAATTAATCCAGCTTCACCTTTTCTAAACTGTGCATAAGCAAGTCCAAGTGCTACCACCCCATAAGTAGCCCAGGCATGAAATCCCCAATGGAAAAATGTATATCTAAATGCATCCTTCATTGCCTGATCAGATTCAGGTTTAGCAACCGGAGAACTGATAAAGTGACTTAAAGGCTCTGCTGCACCGTAGAATACAAGTCCAATACCCATACCTGCACTAAACAACATAGCAAACCATGAGATTGTACTAAATTCTGGTTTATCCGACGGTCGACCTAACTTCAGTTTACCGATAGGACTTAAAATAAGAAATAAACATGTAAAAACAAAAATAGAAGTAATCATAACATAATACCAGCCAAAATACTTAGATATCCACTGGTTAACGTCGCCTGTAACTTTACTAAACTGTTCAGGTACAGTCACCCCAGCTAAAACGGTTAACATAACTAATGCTAAGGCAATGTAAAATACCGATGTTAATTTTTTACCTTCTTTCATCCAAAAACTCCTCTCAAAATATATTCAAAAACAGTCTATAGTATATCAAAAATGACAAAAAGATTCAACACTTTTTTAATATGTTATGTAATGTAAAATAGAGATTGCTTTTTCACTTTTCAACATGTAAAATGAAATCATTATAGGAGGTGACTATACATGTCATTATTAAAAGAATTTAAAGAGTTTGCAGTTAAAGGTAATGTATTAGATTTAGCAGTCGCAGTAGTTATCGGTGCAGCTTTCGGTAAGATCGTTTCATCTTTAGTTGCAGATGTTATCATGCCAGTAATCGCATTAATCTTTGGCAATACTGATTTCGCTTCATCTTGGGCTTATAAAGGTATTAAATACGGTGTATTTATTCAATCTATCGTTGACTTTATCATTGTTGCAGGAGCAATTTTCTTATTCGTAAAATTAATCAATAAATTTACTCGTAAGAGTGAAGTTGAAGAAGTTGAAGAAGCTGTAGAAGAGAATACTGTCTTATTAACTGAAATTAGAGATTTATTACGTTCTAAATAAAAATTAAAGGGGATTGCCAGTGGCAATCCCCTTTAATTTTTACTTTTTATATGGTCCTTCTTTAATCATTGTTTTTAAATCTTCAACAATTTCTGCCTTCGGAAACTTTTTATCACCTGTATCTTTACCTGCATAATCTTTCATAATCACACCATTTTGATCTACTAAATAAAATGATGTACCGTGTGTAGCCTGATCATTTTGTGCTGTAGGTGGTACAACGATTGTTTTAAAGTTTTCTTCAGCAAACTGACGGATGAATTTTTCATCGTAACCGGTTACCGCTGTCCAGACACCTTTAGGTGGATTATATTGATTAATATATTTTTTTAATTTCTCAGGTGTATCTTTCTTTGGATCCACACTGAAACTAATGATGCCATAGTCTTTTGATGAGACACCTTCTTTTTCAAGGGCATCTGCCACTTGACTCATGTTATACGTCATCGGTGGACATACAGTTTTACAATTCGTAAAGATAAAGTCAACCAGCCATACTTTTCCTTTTAATTCTTTTTCCGAAACTGACTGTCCTGCTTCATTTTTACCTGAGAACTCAGTAATCGTATTCCCATATAAAGATTTCGGTACGATACGAGAATTACTACAAGCTGCTAACATAATCACCACAACTAAAAAAAGTGTTAAATTTCGTAAATTTTTCATAAGCCCCTCCTATTTATCAATGATAAATATAACAAATATTAGTGACCCTGAGTATACTATTTATACGAAAGTTTTGACATAATTATTACAATTCATTGATACAATTATTTAATTTCAAAGGACGCATGACTCTCGTACCCATTCGATTCTACTCTTAATATGGCAGGCATTCTTTCTTTAAGCAATTGAACATGACTAATCATCCCTACAAGTTTGCCAGTCGTTTGAAGATCAATCAAAGCATCGATAGCCACTTCTAAAGTTTCATTATCCAATGTCCCAAATCCTTCATCTATAAATACCGCTTCCAGATGCACTCCACCTGCATTCTGCATTACAAAGTCTGATAATCCTAATGCCAGGCATAGAGAAGCGATGAAGGTTTCTCCTCCAGATAAGGAAGAAATACTTCGCGTTTGATTCGCATTATAATCATAGACATCAATAACTAAACCTTGTTTTCCTCCACCCTTTTTTTCGATGCGTCGTCGTAGCTCATAACGATTGCTCGTCATTTTTCGAAGTCGTACATTCGCAAGTAATAAAGTCTGCTCCAGATAATAGATAAGAACATACGTTTCAATATCAATTTTTTGTGGATTGTTACCATTTAAAGCATCACTCAATAAAATTATCGAACGTACTTCACCCATATTTTCTTCAAACTCAGATAATTTTTCAATAAGCTGCTTATAGTGTCGATGATAAGTTTTTAGTTGTTCTCTTGTTGCAGTTAGATTTGAACGAAATGTATCAATATGTTGTTTCTGTTTATTTAAATCTTCCTCTAATACATCAAGGTTTTGAGGAGAACGTCCTGCAATCAGTTTATTCAACCTGTCTATTTCATTTTCAAGAGTAAGTTTCTGTTCAAAATACTTTTTATTCTCTCTTTCAAAACTACTTATAGTTTTTGATATGTCAATATCTGCATACAGTACTTTAATTTTTTCAGGAATATTAAACTGTTCCAGTCTACTGTTAAGCCTTTCAATACTAATTCGAGATGCATCAATTTGTTGTTCTGTATGTTTAATATTTTGTTCCAAAATACTTAATTCTTTTTCTGAGTTATTAACTTTACGATCTAACAGTTTGAATTGATGATTAAATTCTGTGACTTCATACTGATACTGTTCATATTGCTTTATAAAAATAGTATAGTCATCAACTTGGGTTTCTTCTTTAAAAGATTTCTGCATGTCAATTAAATTTTCATAGTCGCTCTCATTTTTGATCAACTGACTTTCCATCGTTGCCAAGAACTTTGATAATTCATCTACATCCTTTATTTTAGAATGGAGTGCTTGTTTATGGGTTGATAATTCATTTTGCATTTCAATGACATTTAATTTTTCATGCGCTTTATTTTTAATTTTAACTTCTATCTGCTTAAATAGTATCTCTAGTTTGTTGATCAATTGATTGATAGCATCTACATTTAAATTATCTATCGTTAATTCAGCTATCAACTTATTTATTTCTGTTACAGATTGAATATGTGAAGATATCACTTCCGCTTCATGTAGTTGCTCTATATCTTCCAGATAGATATTTAATTTCATATGATGCTCAGCTATCTGTTCATTTATTATTGCGAGTTCAATTTGTAATTGATGCGCTTCTAAGTGCGAATCATCATCAAGTGTGGTGATATGATTACCACAGACCGGGCACTTTTCTCCAACATTTAATGATGCTCTTATTCCATTGATTTGTTCAATATCCTGTACTGCTTCTCCTCTTTGAAGCAAATATAATTGTTCTGAGATATTTTTACGTTTAGCATTTAAATCTTTTGAATTGTCATAAGCATCAGTCATACGATGTATTTTATTTTGTAGTTTTCTGATAGATTCAATATATACAGACATTTGTTCTATTTGATTATTTATCGTTCCAAGCTCTAGATCACTTTCAAAATTTAATTTTTCAAGGGTATCAAGTTCATGTTGCAATGCTTTGATTTCAACTATACGCTTATCCATCGATTTTATATCATTTTTTAGTATTTCTATCTTTTCATGTAAATTTTTGATGTCTGTTTCTAAATTTTGATATTTATCATATGAAAAACGCTCATTTTTAATGATATAGTGGTTCTTTTTATCTATTTCTTCTTTTAATTTACTATGTGCCTCAAATTTAGCTAAAAAATCATTAAATTCTGTTGATTGTTCCTGAAATTTTGCCTGTAACTCTTTTAACAATTGTTCATCACGCTGATTATTTTCCAATGATTGATTTAAGTCTTCTACAGTAGCCTGATAATGAACTAATTGTAGTAAATATTTTAAATCCTCTTGTTGCTTTGTAATCTTTTCCTCATCCTGAATAAGCACTGTAAAATCGTTTTTAACCGATTGAAGTTGTGCGATGTTTTGGTTCAGTTCGTATGCACTTTGAAAGTTTTTTGAACGCTCCTCATGTTTTTTCATCATGATATCCAGTGACTGAGTACCTGTATCTACCTCATTTTGTAATTTTGCTAAAGCACCTTCTATTTGCTGGCACTTTTCTGCATGACTGAGATGCTCACCAAGGTATAGATCATTGAATAAACCGAAATGAACATTCAGCTCCGCTTCTATAGCTAGCATTGCATTTTTTTCTTTTTGAACTTTTTCCTTTAACTGCTGAGAAATCTTTTGTATTTTTGAAGTATCAAATAATGTCCGTAGAATATCTGTCTTTTCTTTTGATCCTGCGACGAGTAATGATTTAAATTCACCTTGAGGCAGGATAAATATCTTTCGAAATTGATTTGCATCTAATTTTACAATCGATCTGATTGCTTCTTTACCAGCTGTTAAACCCGAAGCCAGCATAACTTTTTCACCATCTACTATTTCAAAAACTGAGAGCTGTGTCGCTCGTTTTGTTTTATTACCGGTTTTGACAAATGGTAAATCTCTATAAATCTCATATTGCTTATGTTTTATATTAAAATTATAGATAACTTCCGTCGGTTCCTGATCAGTTGCGTTTATATTTCTTAAAAATGCTTCATCACGGTCACTTGTAGAAGCTTCACCAAACAACGCATACATGATACCATCAAACAGCGTTGTTTTTCCCGCACCAGTTTTACCACTAATCAAAAATAATTTATTATTTTTTAATTGATCAAAGTCAATCGTCACATGTTTAAAAGGACCGAATGCCTTTAAGGTTAAGCGATTAGGCCTCAAGAGATTCACCTCCATTGCCAAGTAAATTCTTAATGGTTTCAAACTGCTTATCATCAAGTTGTTGATCCGTCATCTCTTCATAAAAGTGCGTGATAAGTTCTAAATGGCTCAAATGCGTAACATCCATGCTCTGTATCTGATTATCTCGATAATTTATTACTGGTTTTAATTCAAGTAGATTTGGATAAATGCCTTTTAATTTAGTCATCGGTTCATTAATCGCTTCCATCTCACTGAGCTCTAATTTCAAATATGCATTTGGATTTACACCAAGCTTTAAAGCCATCGCCTCATCAAATGTCCCTTTTCCAACTTCAAGATCTCGAACATAGGTTAATGGTTTAAACAATACATTTTTGTTCTCTAAATCAATGATACGATAACCTTTTCGCTGTCCTATCTCTGAAAATGAATAGCGCATGATACTGCCGCTATAAAAAACTTTGTCGTCACGAATGGCATCAGGTGTATGTAAATGTCCGAGTAATGTATAATCAAATACATCAAATAAATATCTATTAACATTTTCCACCGTACCAATCACAAGTTCACGTTCTGATTCCGTTTCACTTCCTCCTGCTACAAACAGGTGACTGACAAGTATATTGGTCTTATGTTGATCTAATTGCTCTGTAATCAATTCTACGATGCGTTGATAAGTATCCTGGTGCGTACGTATCTCCTCATCCTGAAAATACATTCGTGCATAGGCCGGTTCGATATAAGGGATCAAATAAAAATTGACTCCCTCTATTTCAACAGGATTTAATCCATCCTCGATGGCAGTTGATAAGTAATATCTAAAGTTTTTAAAATAACTTTTAGCATGACCTAATCGTTCTGCTCCATCATGATTCCCACTCACCGCGAGTACCGGAATTTTTCGCTCGATATTTACTGCCAGTAAAAATGATTCATAGACCTGCATAGCTTCTTTGGATGGAATGGAACGGTCATAAATATCACCTGCAATCACTAAAACATCGATTTGCTCTTCATCTATACGATTAATCAATTGATTCAATACTTCACGTTGATCCTCTAATAATGAAAATTGATTGATTGTTCTTCCTATATGTAAATCGCCAATGTGCATGATTTTCATAGCTTCACCTCTAAAATGATTATACAAAAAAACACATCCCATATATAGGGATGTGCCGATGGTGGGTTTACTATTTATTTAGAATGATTTTTATGCTTCAACATCAAATAATACAGTTTCAACCTTATCCACTAACTTCGCAGATTTTACTTGTACCGGAATACCCGCATTCGTAACGAAATAATTAGATTTAATGATATTCTCCATAACACTTAAAACGACTTCCTTAGTAATATCGTCTTTTGGTTGATTAACTGAAAAAGTATAGTTTTTACCAGTATCAGTCACAAAATTCATTTGTAATGTTTTCATTATATGCTCCTCCTGTTATTAAATGATTGCTTTAGTTTCAACTTTATCAATCTTTACATAGACCTCTCCTGTTAACTGTGCAATGACATTGCTGAATAACTGTAATTCATTATCTGTTAAGTCCAGACGAACTTGATTGAAACGACGTGCTTTAAATACTTCTTTACCATCTTCTTTAATATCAGCAACATATAATAAATTTACAACGACATCCTTCAACATGTTTATCACCTCCTTTACACTTTATATATCGAAACGGACATTATAAGATAGACACATAATTTTTAGTTATATATAATGTGAAGTGAGGTGAAGTACATGAACGACTGGTTTATGATTTTTATATTTTTATGGTCTGTTTTATTTATTACATTATTAGCCATCGGCGGCTTTTTTATGTTTAGGAAGTTTTTGAAAAGAATGCCTAAAGAAGACGGAAAAAGCGAACTTGACTGGCAGGAATATTACATTAATAAAGCTTTACCATTGTGGGGAGATGATGCAAAATCTCTACTAAACGAATTAGTATCACCCGTACCGGAACTCTTTAGAAATGTTGCTAAAGAACGTATCGCTGGTAGAATTTCTAAAATTGCGCTTGATGAAAATGCATCATCTATTGAACTTGACCATATTTTACGTGGATATATTATAGCCACACCTAAACGAGATCATCCTTTTATGAAGAAGAAATTAAATCAACTAGGTATAGATTATTCACCTTATGAGGATTATTTTAAATATGCAGATGATGAGAAGCAAAAATTCTCAATATTTGATCATTCTGAAATCATTCAAGAAGAAAAACAAAACCAAAAAAAATAAACCTGGAACTAGGTTTATTTTTTTTGGCTAATAAGAGATTTCTCCAGCTTTTTAAATTTTAAGTACATTGCTATTCTCCAAGGAACAATCATACTGAAAGCTAATAAGAAGAACATACCAGCTAGTTCTCCAGGATGAATTGTGCTACTTAAATAGAACTTCATTACACTTCTTATGATTAATAATGATATCAAAATGAGCGGAAATAACTTTGAGCGCTTCATAAAAATTTGATTATTCTGGACCACAAAATTTGACGTGTAGATTAAGAATAAAGAAAAGAACATTCCAACGACAACCGCTTCCAGAATCTCAAGTGGGGTTAAGCGGAAGTACGGAAAGATATACATCAACGCACCTGTTGACATAAATATTGGGGGTAACACGATTTTCTTTACATTCGTCGGGTAATTTTGAGCTTTCATTCTGACAACGATAACTGCAGCCCCCATAAATAATGCTACCAGCATCGAAATTGCAAAATACATAAACATCCTACTTTCTAACTAAAAAATTGGGTGATTGCTGTTAACTTATCAAAGAATAACAATAATCCCATTATCACCATCAATACGCCACCAATTTTAGTAATTGTCTGACTATATTTCTTTAATATATTAATTTTAGTTATGAAAAAAGTCAATAAAAAGAATGGAATACAGAAACCAAGTACATACGCAATCATATAGATCAGTGCTAAAGACTGATTAACAGCTGCCATCGAGAAGATTGTTCCAATAATCGGTCCCATACATGGCGTCCACCCTGCTGCAAAAGCAATTCCGATAAGCAGCGTTCCGATAAATCCTGAAGGTCTATTCTTAAATTCAAACTTACGATCCTTCATTAAAAACTGTGGATTAAATATTCCTAAAACAACTAAGCCAAAAATAATACATAATAAACCGCCAATCATACGGATTGTATCATCATACGCCTGTAAGAAATCAGAAACAAAACCAAGTCCAACACCTAATGAGATATAGACGATTGAAAAACCTAATAAGAAAAACAACGTGTGAATTAACGCCTGCCTATCCATCTTATTATCCTTTAGATCACTATAACTCACACCTGTAATATAAGATAGAAAAGCTGGATATATCGGTAAAACACACGGTGAAATAAAGCTTAGTAAACCTCCACCAAAAGCTACGGCAATAGTAATATCTCCCATAGTTAACCTCCATTCTCAACTATTTTATCAAAAAATAACGTCACATATCTTTAAGTTTTTGAACGAAATGTGACAGGAATACTCAGATAACTGAATAAATCGTATGATAAATAGAAAGTCAATTCAAACGACGATACAGAAAATATGTTCAAAATTAAAAAAAAATGCTATATTTACATTAACAGGAGGGACCTTCATGAAAAATAAATATATTTTAATTACACTTTCTTCAGTGTTATCTGTGACTATTCTAACAGCATGCGGAAAAGACTCGCGTTCTCAATCAGAAATTGATCATGCAAAAAATGCATTTGAATCTAAAGAAAATAAAGACGCTAAAAAAGATAAAAAAATAGTAGACAAAAATAAATCTAAGTCAGCTTTAGAAAAGATTAAAGCTGCTAAAGAGCGTGGAAAAAATAAGAAGCATGCATCTTCTCAAGATGAAACTAAAAATGAAGAAAACAATAATGATGTAAAGACAGATGAACCTACTGATGCGAAAGTTGTTGCGAGTAAAGATAAAGACAATACTACTTCAGAAGATAAAAAATCTTCGAAATCCTCTGACAGTACAACTAAGAAAAAGTCTTCTACTACTAGCAATACTGCTTCAAACAATAATACTAATACTAACACTGCATCGCGACCTAATAACAATACTACTAATAGTAATACAGCAAGCAATAATACAACAAGTATAAGACCTGTTCAACCGGCAGCCACCGCAGCTCCAAGTCCATCACCGACTCGACCGGCCGTAACACCTACACCAAGACCTAATCCAACGCCAACACCAGTTCCAAGACCATCAACACCACCGGTATCAACACAACCTGCTACATCTGAACCACCTGCAGGAAATGATGGATATATAGAACCAATGCCAGGACAATAAATAAACTCCTTACAAATTCATGCTTTGTAAGGAGTTTTATTATGTTTAAAAAACATAAATTATTTTAAATTTTGATTCATATTACGATTCATCATTTGCATCATTTGATTAATTTTCTTTTGTGAAGGTTTTTGACCCATTTGCATCATCATCATGCGTAACATTTCTTCATTGATTGGTGGATTTTTCTTTAAGTAATCCATCATGTATTTACGTGCTAAGAAGAAACCACCAGCCGCACCTGCTACTAATGCTAAAATAATTAATAATACCCAAATACCAGTAGCCATTCAATTCACCCACTTTCTCATTCTTTTAAAAGTTTACTAAATTAAAGGATATTTTTCAATAGTTAATTATATCATAAAAAGAAGACTAACCTTAGTCAGTCTTCTTTTTAATTTTTATTTTTTATAGACTTAAAGCTTCCTTTACGACATGATCAACTTTGAATCCGTATTTTTCCATTACGATTTCACCAGGCGCACTTGCTCCAAATTTATCGATGCCAATCACTTTTCCATCTAAGCCAACATATTTATACCATGCTGCAGTAGCACCCATTTCAATTGCGATACGCTTCGTTATTGTTTTAGGTAATACTGATGCTTTATATGCTTCATCCTGAAGATCAAATGTTCTAGTGTTAGGTACTGACACTACTTGTACACCTTTTCCTTGTGCTTCTAAAGCTTTACCCGCTTCAACTGCTAATCCAACTTCTGAACCTGAAGCAATTAATAATATTTCCGGTTGTTCTGATTGATAAACCACATAAGCACCTTTACGTACTCCTGCTTCAACCTCTTCTTCAGAAACATTTGTGACATTAAGGTTTTGACGTGTTAAAACAAGTGCGGTTGGGACATCATGAGATTCAAGGGCAATTTTCCAAGCAACACGAGATTCATTCCCGTCTGCAGGACGGATAACGTTTAGATTAGGAATCGCACGTAATCCTGCCAATTGTTCAATCGGTTCATGTGTAGGACCGTCTTCTCCCACTGCAATAGAGTCATGCGTAAACACATAAGTTACAGGAAGACCCATAAGAGCTGATAATCGAACGGCTGGTTTTAAATAGTCACTAAATACAAAGAATGTTGCACCATAAACTTTAAGTCCACCGTGTGCAGCCATACCATTTAATGCAGCACCCATTGCAAATTCACGTACACCAAACCAAATGTTTTTACCGATAGGTGATTCTGCAGAAAAATCAGGCGTATCTTTTACATTTGATTTATTTGATGATGCTAAGTCAGCTGACCCACCAAAGAATGAAGGAACTGTTTTAGCGATTGCCTGAATCATTTCTCCAGAAGTACTGCGTGTAGCAGCAGATGAGCCAACTTCATATTTTGGTAACTGTGCATCATATGCTTCCGGTAATTCTCCTTTAATAGCTTGTTCGAATTGTGCTGCAAGCTCAGGATTCTTCTTTTTAAATTCTGCTAATTTTTCATTCCACTTTGTTTCAGCTTCATTTGCACGTTTAATCATTGTTGAATTAAAAATATCATATACTGATTGCGGAACATTAAAATTCAGGTTGGCATCTAATCCGTAAGTTTCGAATGCTAAAATTCTTTCTTCATTTCCGAGCGGTGCCCCGTGAACCCCGTTTGTACCTTGACGGTTAGGAGAACCAAATCCAATGATCGTTTTAACTTCAATAATAGATGGCTTATCTGACTGCTTAGCTTTAGTTATCGCTTGGTCAATCGCTTCACAATCATTACCATCTTCAACTAAAATATGTTCCCATCCATACGCTTCAAATCGGCCTTTAATATCTTCAGAAAATGCTTTATCTAATTTACCATCTAATGAAATATCATTTGAATCATAGAGTGCAATGAGTTTGTTTAATTTTAAATGACCTGCTAAACTTGCCGCTTCATGGGAGATACCTTCCATAAGGTCACCATCTGAAACAAGTGCATATGTGTAATGATCAACAATATCCACATCTGTATTATAAGTAGCCGCTAAGTGTTTTTCAGCCATTGCAAAACCAACACTCATCGCAAATCCTTGTCCTAGAGGACCTGTCGTAATTTCAACGCCTTCTGTATGACGATACTCTGGATGCCCCGGTGTTTTTGAATCCCATTGTCTAAAGTTTTTTAATTCCTCTAGAGCTAAACCACCCGATACATGCAATAAAGAATAAAGTAATGCAGAACCATGTCCAGCTGATAAGATAAATCTATCTCTATTAAAGAAATTATTCGAAGCTGGATTAAAGTTTAAATGACGCGTCCATAAAGTATAAGCAAAAGGCGCTGCACCCATCGGTAAACCTGGGTGACCTGAATTGGCTGCTTCAATTTGGTCAATACTTAAAGCTCTTATCGTATCAATTGCTAACTGATCTTCTTTTGTAAACATAAAATGATTCTCCTTATTAAAAATTATTTTTTATAAACCAAAAAATCCTCATTAATCTCTTAAATTATTTTCTCGCTGAATTGCTTTGACTTTTTCAGGTGTAACATCATTACCTTCTGGATCAATTACTTTTGAATTTTCGATTGTTTTTTGAAAACTATTTCTAAATGTTTGAAGATATTCTTTACGAAGTAATGTTTGTTCTCTACCTTCTTCTTCAGTTAACCCTTGAGTTTTCTTTTTTTGTGCTAATTCATTAATTCTATTCATTTTTTCTTGTTCTAACATACACTCATTCCTTTCAAATTAAAGATACCAAAAAAAGCGCGTCAAACCAACTGGTCACACTCGCTTTTTATAAAAATAAAATGACAATTTAATTTACAACACCTAATACTTCACCATTCTGAACGGGGTCATGAATCGTTTGTTCGACATTACCACGAACATTATCAGCATTCTGTTCGCTAATGTGTTCTGTTACCTGATGCGATGGTTGTTCATAAATATAGTGCGATTGTGTCATATATAATAAGCCAAAGACTGTAATTACAATAAAAAGTAGTGTATACATCATAAATTCCTTAGATATCGTTAAAGTCATTATGAATTCCTCCTAGAACATTTGTTTGTATTTATACTTTATCAGAACGTTTGTTCTGTGTCAATTAAAATACGAACAAATGTTTGTTACATGCGAACGTATATGCTATAATATGTATAACACCAAAGTTAAGGAGTGTTTATAAATGAGAGAACTAACTAAAAGGCAAGAAGAAATATATGAATATTTAAAACATGTCGTTTCAACGAAAGGTTATCCACCGAGTGTGAGAGAAATAGGTGAAGCAGTAGGACTAGCTTCATCTTCAACAGTTCACGGTCATCTATCACGTCTTGAAGAAAAAGGATACATTAAAAGAGACCCTACTAAACCTAGAGCTATTGAAATTGTACAGGAAGATTCACCTGTCGATTATTCTGAGACGATTCATGTGCCGGTAATAGGTAAGGTTACTGCCGGAGTCCCTATAACAGCGATTGAAAATGTTGATGAATATTTCCCATTACCTGCCCATTTCACAAGTAGCCATAACAGTGATATTTTTATTTTGGATGTTGAAGGAGAAAGTATGATTGAAGCGGGGATATTCGATAAAGATAAAGTCATCGTTCGCAGACAATCAATCGCTGAAAATGGTGATATTATCGTTGCAATGACAGATGAAGATGAGGCAACAGTTAAACGATTCTATAAGGAAAATAATCGTTATCGTTTGCAACCTGAAAATAGTACTATGGATCCTATTTATCTAGATTCTGTAACTGTACTCGGGAAAGTTGTAGGACTTTTTAGAGAGTTTTAATGCAAAAAAGCGAATGACTTTGTCATTCGCTTCAGACTGAAGACAAAGTCTCCTTCGGAGATGAAGTCTTCAGTCTTTTTTTATACAATAATATTAACAATGATTTGGGGTGATTATTTTGTTGAGTAAATCAGAAGATAAAAGAAATCAATTAGAGGTTGTTGCAATTTCAGATTTAGTTCCACAAGACCATTTACTAAGAAAAGTAGATAAAGTATTGGATTTGAATTTTATTTATCCTCTAGTCGAAGATAAATATTGTCTTGATAATGGTCGTCCAAGTATAGACCCTGTGATTTTAGTAAAAATAATATTAATACAAAAATTATTCGGAATAAAATCAATGAGACAAACAATAAAAGAAATAGAAACAAATGTTGCTTATCGTTGGTATCTTGGATACAGTTTTCAGGATAAGATTCCTCATTTCACTACCTTCGGTAAGAATTATATTAGAAGGTTCAGTGATAATACACTTTTCGAAGAAATATTTGAACACATTCTACAGTTGGCGATGCAACATAAATTGATAGATACCTCAGCTTTATTTATTGATTCTACTCATATAAAAGCAAATGCTAATAAACATAGATTTAGAAAAGTTGTAGTAAAAAAATCAGTCGCTCATTATAAGGATGAATTAGATAAAGAAATAAACGAGGTTCGTAAATCTGAAGGAAAAAAGGAGTTCACCCCAACTCATAAGACAGAAGAAAAAGAAAAGAAAGAAAGTCTGACAGATCCTGACGCTGGTTACTATGTTAAAGGTGAACGTGAGAAACAGTTTGCTTATAGTTTACATGCTTGTGTTGATAAAAATGGATTTTTTGTAGATCACCACGTAACACCAGGTAATATTCATGATAGTACTCAATTGGCACCTATGATTTCTAGAATGAAAGATAAAGGAATTAAACCTAAAACCTTGGCTGTAGATGCTGGATATAAAACACCTTTTAATGCTTACTTTTTATTTAAAGAGTCAATCACTCCTTACATGCCATATACTAGACCAAGAGGTCCAAAGGACCGTTTCAGAAAAAATGATTTTGTTTATGATGAATATTACAATGAATATATTTGTCCTGCAAATCATCCCCTTAAATACACACGTACTGATCGTGAAGGATTTAAATTGTATCATTCTAACCCAAATGTATGTAAAGAATGTCCATTTCTAAATAAATGTACAGAAAATAAACAATATAAAAAGCAAATTCAAAGACATATTTGGCAAGAATACTTAGAAGATGTTGAAGAAATAAGACATACAGAAGAAGGAAGAATGGGATATAAATTAAGGTCTCAAACTATTGAAAGAAGATTTGGTGACGCTAAAGAACAGCATGGTATGAGATGGACAAAGTTTAGAGGATTGAAAAAAGTGTCCATGGAAACCACGCTTATTTGTGCATGCATGAATTTAAAAAAGTTAGCCAATTGGGTTATCAAAGATACTCAATTGGCTTAGCATTATAGTCAATAATTTAAATTTCGAAGAAATTTCTTCGAATAAATGAGAATATAGTCTTTAAAAAAAGACAAACTCATGTAATGAAAATGAGTTTGTCTTCAATCTGAAGCGAATGACTTTGTCATTCGCTTTTTATGTTGAACTAATTTTTACAACTTTAATAAATATTATTTATTTACGTCCTATAATTTCTTTTACTTGTTCGAGTATATCTTTACGTTCTTTTGTCTTTGTTTCCATCGTGCTATCCCCTTTAAAATATGACAAAATACTTTTTTACATTATTTAAATATCCAAAATTTTGATAACTAAACATGTTTCTTTAAAATATTTTTAAGGATGATTGCCTATAATTTTATTCCATTTTTTAAAAATGTTACAATGTGTTTAAGGAGGCGGTCATATGAAGCGTTTAGCTCGTTCAACTACTGATAGATACTTAGCTGGAGTACTTGGAGGATTTGCAGAATATTATAATTTAGATCCAACAGTATTACGAGTTGTTTTTATTTTAGTCTCAGTATTAACTGTGAATATACCAACATTCACAATTTATGTATTGCTCGCTATCTTTATGCCAAAAGATGTTGATATTATCGATAAGTATTAATCATTAAAAATGCTTGAGAATTCTTTCTCAAGCATTTTTTCATTTTCTTTTGTTAAATAGTGCTACACTACCAAACCCTAAGACTAATAATAAAATGGTAAACTTATCATCAATAATCATTAAGCCATATCGACATATAAATAAAATCAGAGCAAATATAAATAACACAAGTATTTTTAAATGATATCCGGACATGTCCTATACCTCACTTTCTTTCTATATTAACAAATATCCCTTAGAAAGTAACTTTAAATCAGTTAAAAAAATATAAATAGTAATTGTTCCTATTTACAGATGATTTAAACTCATTTACAATAAAACGACACAATTATGATTAAGAAGGAGATAAATAAATGAAAAAAAATATTTTTAAAGGGTTAAGTGTGATATCGTTCAGTATATTAATAGCCGGCTGTCAGAATCCAGGAAATAACCACGAAGAAAAAAATAAAGCAGAAGTGCAAGAACATCACCACGAACATCAACACGAACATCAACATGCAATGACAAAATCTGAACAAAATATTTATAAAGGTATTTTTAAAGATAAACAAGTTAAAGATCGAAATTTATCAGATTGGGAAGGTGATTGGCAATCGGTTTATCCATACTTAAAAGATGGTACTCTTGATGATGTCTTTAAACATAAAGCTAAAGAAGATGAATCAAAAACAGCTAAGGAATATAAAGCTTACTATACTAAAGGATATCAAACTGATATAAACCGCATTCATATTGACGGTAGTAAAATTTCTTTTTATAAAGGAAATGATAAGTCGACTGGAGAATATGGTTATGATGGTAAAGTTATCTTAAAATATGAAGCAGGAAATCGAGGTGTTCGCTATCTATTCAAAAAATTAAACGGTGACGAGAATGCACCAAAATTTATTCAATTTAGCGATCATATCATAGCACCAGAAAAAGCATTGCATTTTCATATTTATATGGGTAATGATAAAGATAAACTACTTAAAGAAATGGAACATTGGCCAACTTATTATCCAAGTGATTTAAAGGGGCAGGAAATTAAAGAAGAGATGCTTGCGCATTAAAATTTAAAACGGAACACTATATGAAAATTTTAGTGTTCCGTTTTATGATTATATAATTAACCTATCCAGAAATTAAAAGTATGCATTAAAATAATTAAAATGACAATCATTAAATTACACCCAACAAATATTTTACGGTGTTTAACATTTCCAAATAATGCACTCATATATAGACCTAACAAAGTGGTAACATATAAAAGCATTTGCACGTATAGGTTAATTTGACCTCTTCCGTGAATAAATGGTGTGAAGATTAATAATAACACACTGAAAATAAGCAACAAAAGTACAATAAATCTATACATTTTTCTCCTACCTTTATCAATTACATCACGATAACATTAAACAAATGATTATCTAGATCTGAAAACATCATACCATAATATCCTTTATTCATTCCAGGAGGGCTTAAGACTGTTCCTCCATTTTGTTCTACAAGTTTTGCAAGTTCGTCGACCTCTTCAGTCGTCTCCATATCAAAAGAAATAATTGTTTCAGGATGTTCATTAACCCCTCTTGTCCTTTGACCGATAAATCCTTCAAGTACATCCTTCCTGAATAAACAAATAACTTGTTTACCTATCATAATACCTGCAAGTGTATCGCCATCAGATTGTTGTTCATTGATAGTAAAGCCAATACCTTCAAAAAATTTTATTGAAGAAGAAACATCAGTAACAGGTAAATTAATCCAATATGATTTCATATAATCTCCTCAAACATTAATGCAAATTTATCAATGGTACACTCGATTTAATGACTTGATTTGAAACAATGAGATGCTTTAATTCATCCGCAATATCTAACTGGTCTAGATAATCAAAATCTAACCATGCATATGGTGCACGTACTTTGAATTCCTTATTATTTTTAGCATTAAAGACAAAAGCTGTATCATTGGCTAACGTTTTAGACCACCATGTTTTAAACTCTTTTTTCTCTTCAACTACAAATAATATACCGCCTACTTTAATTTCACTGTTTAATTTACGCGCAAATTGTTCCGCAGTATCTTTAATAGTAGACTGGCCTGACTTTACTACACTGGGCAGTTTCATTTGTTTATTACCAAAATCCTGTACAAGTATTTTGTCTTCAGTAGTAATTAATAGTGATGCAGATATTTTTTCTTTCATTATGATACCTCTCAATTCAAAATTTATTCAGTTAAATAATTTTCTACATAATATGGTTGATTATTGTTATTAAATGCAATACCTATTCCAATATTCTCATAGTCATTCTTTAATATATTTTTCCTATGGCCAATACTATTCATCAACCCATGATGTGCTTCAATTGGCGATACCTGGCCATACGCTATATTTTCCCCTGCCATCCTATATTCTAAACCCGCATTATGCATACGATCAAATGGCGTTTCGTGTTTTAGATTGATATGATTAAAAAAATGATTTTCTGCCATATCTTTAGCATGAAGCTTTGCAACATGCTCCAATTGTTTATTGTATTTTAATACCGATAAACCCTTATTTTTTCTTGTAGCATTAATCAATTGATAATGTAAGGTTGCATAATCCTCTATCAAAGCATCATCAGGAAAAGTATAATGATAGGATTTTAATTTTGCCGCATTTTTGCTGATAATCTTTATACCATCTACTTTATTCTTATTATAACGGTCATAAAATAATGTTACATAGTAGTCATTAAAATCATAGATTGCAGATTCTGAATTATCTAATTTAAGTTTATAATTTTCACCACTAAAAACTTGAAGAGGGTCTCCATTATATACCTCAATTTGTTGACGTGTCATACCATATCGCATATGATGTGGTGCTTGAACCATATTCTGGTTCGAATAAACACCCTGAACCTTATTATTTAAGTACATTACCAGTAAAAATTCATTATAGTTATGATGATAAACTGTCCAGTATTCATGGTATTCATTTTTCAAACGCATGTGCGGAGTACCTAATATATCATCAACAGACTGTTTCGTCATCCCCATCTTTATTTTGCCAGTATTAAAGTTTATTGATTGCTTTTGATGTTGATCATCGTTTACCTGATCCTCATGCACGAGCGAGCGCAAAGAGGATTTTGTTTGTAATACTAAATCATCAGGTAATTGTAGAAGATTTAAAGGAAAAATTAGTACTAAAATGACTAAGAAGATGATTAACAGTAACTGTTTCATATAACACCTCGATAATTAAAAACATACACTGCGTGTATGTTTTTAATTATATCAAAATATAATTCATTTCCAAAAATTTATTAATAATCTCTATCTCCATTGAAAATTGAATTCTTTACGATTACGTAATCCACTGTTGTAATTGCCTTTAAATCTTTTCCACCAGCATAAGAAATAGAAGACTGAAGGTCTTGTTCTATTTCAATCAATTTATCTTTCAAAAGACCTTTATGTTCCACAAATAACTTTTTCCCTTCAATATTTTTACGTTCCCCTTTTTGATATTCTGATGCACTACCAAAATATTCTTTATAACGTTTACCATCACGTTCAATAGTTTCTCCAGGAGACTCTTCATGTGCAGCGAGGAGTGAGCCTATCATCACCATTGATGCTCCAAAACGAATGGATTTCGCAATATCTCCATGAGTGCGAATGCCTCCATCTGCAATTAATGGCTTACGTGCTGCTTTTGCACATAATCTTAAAGCTGCAAGTTGCCAGCCACCCGTACCAAATCCTGTTTTAATCTTTGTTATACATACTCTGCCTGGACCGATACCAACTTTAGTAGCGTCTGCCCCAGCGTTTTCAAGCTCTCTTACTGCTTCAGGAGTGCCGACATTACCTGCAATTAAAAATGTACCAGGTAAATGCGTTTTGATATGCTGTATCATCTCTATGACCTGATCCGAATGCCCATGTGCAATATCAATCGTAATATATTCTGGTACTATATTTTCTTCTGCTAATAATTCTATAAACTTATATTCAGCAGGTTTTACGCCCACTGAAATAGATGCATACAAACCTTTATTATGCATATTTTTAATGAATGGCAAGCGTTGAGCTTCATCGAAACGATGCATTATATAAAAATACTGGTTTGCTGCCAACTTTTCAGCGAGTTGTTCATTGATCACTGTCTGCATGTTTGCAGGTACAACAGGTATTCTAAATTTCATCGGTCCAAATTGTACATTCGTGTCACATTCACTTCTACTTTTAACGATACATTTATTTGGTATTAACTGAATATCTTCATAATCAAAAACATCCTGCATAATAATCCCTCTCTTTTACATAGTTTAATAATTTGATCATTCATCCATAGGAAACTTTATACCTTTACGGTTTAAATGTAAAGTAAATATAAATAGAACATAAAAAACGAATAAGATCAAACGACCTTATTCGTAATTTTATGATGTATTATTTTAGTAACTTAATAAAATATTTTACCAACTAGATTTTTTCACACCAGGAATTTGACCTTTATGCGCAAGTTCCCTGAATGCTATTCTTGATAAACCAAATTTGCGATAGACACTTCTCGGTCTACCAGTTACTTCACAACGTGTTGTAAGTCTAGTTGGGGAAGAATCTCTCGGTAATTTTTGTAATGCTGCATAATCTCCAGCAGCTTTCAAAGCTTCTCTTTTCTCACGATATTGCGCTACTAACGCCTGTCTTTTTTTCTCTTTTGCAATTTTAGATTTTTTAGCCATAATATTCTCCTTAATTTATATTTTTCTGATTTGCCAGTTATACGGACTTTCAAATATCGTCCAATCTTCATCTATTTCATTCATTTTCAATAAACATGCATCGAGCTGTGCAGTTATTTTTTGCTGATTTAAATCTGTACCAATAATAACAATTTTCGTATGTCGATCACCATATTCTAAATCCCATTCGCTTAATACCTCAGGTCGTTCGCTTAAAATTTTGTCGCGTTCAGCGGCAGGCATAGCAGCGACCCAAAATGTTACAGGATTAATTTCTACAGATGGACCAGCTTGTGAAAACAGACATGCTACTGTATTGTAATTTGCTAACCAGGCGATCCCTTTAGCTCTAACAATTGAACTATCTATCGATTGACTCCATTCATAAAATCTTTTTGGATGAAAAGGTAATGTCCGATGATAAACAAAAGAACTAATGCCATATTCTTCAGTTTCAGGTGTGTGTGTATGGTGACCACCTTCAGTTAACTCTTTAATCCAGCCTGCAGAATCAGCTGCAGTTTCAAAATCAAATAAATGCGTATTTAGTATACTACCTGGATCCACTTTTGAATGGCTTGCTTCTATAAACCTTGCACTAGGTTGTAAAGTTCTCAGTACTTGTTTAAGTCTTTCTTTTTCCTCATGCTTTACTAGATCTATTTTATTAAGAATAAGAACATCACAGAATTCAATCTGATCAATCAATAAATCGGCAATTGAACGATCATCTTCGTCACCAACTGCTTCTTTACGGTCAAGTAAACTATCGCCTGAATTGAAATCCTTCATAAAACGATTAGCATCAACAACCGTCACCATAGTGTCTAATCGACAAAATTCTGTTAGGTCTATCCCTAATGCTTCATCTATATATGAAAAAGTCTGAGCAACTGGGACCGGTTCAGAGATTCCTGTTGATTCTATGATGATATAATCAATATCGCCTTTTAAAGCAAGTTTCTTTACTTCTACTAGTAAGTCTTCTCTCAATGTACAACATATACAACCATTTGATAATTCTACTAATTTTTCATCGGTACGTGATAATTCACTACCATTCGCTATTAAATCAGCATCAATATTGACCTCACTCATATCATTGACAATCACTGCAATTTTCATATCTTTAACACTATTTAAAATATGGTTCAGTAATGTTGTCTTACCTGCACCCAAATAACCACTGAGCACCGTTACAGGTATTTGCTTCATATTTACAACTCCTAAATCGTAATAATTACGATTTATAATATATCATATCATTTTTCCGTTGTAAAATAAAAGATTTGAATTCAGTTGCACTGAACTCAAATCTTTAACTACTAATTATTTATCATTTAATGCTTTGTCTAATGATTTGATATTTTCTTTCATTAAATCCTGATAAGTAATATCTTTCTTATCTTTGTCTGTTAAGACAGCCATGTTATGGAAAGGAGTTGCTTTAGCTTTAGTTTTATCTTTAATGATATCTACAGTCTTTGTAGGAATATTTTGTTCATACAAAATAACTGAGGCTTTTGTTTTGTTAATATCATTAATCATTTTAATAATATCACTTTGAGAAGGCTCCTCGTTATTCATCCCTGATACACCAACTTGTTTAAAATTATAGCGTTTTGCAAGGTAACCCAGTGAATCGTGTGAGATAAATACTGTATCATGCTTTTTATTTTTAGTAATATCTTTTAATTCTTTGTCCATGTTATCGATATCTTTAACTAACTTATTATAATTAGCTGTGTATTCTTTTTCGTGCGTTTTATCTTTTTTAATCAGTTCATCTTTAATTACTTTTGCAAACTGTTTATTTAACACAGGATCAAGCCATACATGGGGATCGTGTGCGCCGTGACTATGTGCGTGCCCTTCATGGTCATGTCCTTCATGATCATGTCCTTCATGGTCGTGCCCTTCATGGTCATGTCCTTCATGGTCATGTCCTTCATGATCATGCTCTTCACCAGCTAATAAATCATGTTCATCGATTCCTTTAACTAATTCTACCGTATTATTTTTCTTATCAGTCGCTTTAGCAATCTTAGCTGCAACTTGATCTAACTCTTCACCCGTATAAATAAATAGATCACTTTTAGCAACCTTCATTGTATCTTTTTGAGTAGGTTCAAATGAATGAATATCTACTCCATTAGGATAAATACTTGAAACATTGACATGCGTTCCACCGATTTGTTCAATCATACTTTTAAATGGAAATACTGTTGTATAGACTTCAAGTTTGTCCCCTGATTTGTTACTAGTTGTGTTACCACATGCTGCCATTAAAAATAATGTAGCAATAAGTATTAAAGAAAATACTTTTTTCATTTTTTCATCTCCTATTTCGTAATCATTACGCTTTAATATTCTATACCTGTTACACTATAAAATCAATACCCATAAATTAATTTCTATTTAATTTTTATTTTTTGCTTTACAAACAAAAAAATAAAGCGTATCATTGTAAATCGTAAAGATTACGAATTGGAGGCAACAAATTGAAAGTACCTATTACTGTATTAAGCGGCTTTTTAGGAAGCGGCAAAACTACATTGCTAAATCATATCCTTACTAATAATGAAGGGAAAAAAATCGGTGTTATTGTTAATGATATGAGTGAAGTCAATGTTGATGCTGATTTAGTGCAGATGTCACGTACAGATGAAAAAATGATTCAACTACAAAATGGCTGCATTTGTTGTACTTTAAGAGAAGATTTATTAATTGAAATTGATAAATTAGTAAAAAACAGCGCACTTGATTATATTGTGATTGAATCAACTGGTATATCTGAACCTGTCCCAGTCGCACAAACATTAACTTTAAATGATGAAGTACTAAATATCAATTTAGCAGAAACAACTGTACTGGATACAATGGTAACCGTTGTTGATGCAAATCGTTTTTGGGATGACTATGCATCTGGGGACTCCCTTCTAGATCGTAAAATGGCGAATGATTCTTCTGACACAAGAGAAGTAATAGATTTACTCATCGATCAAATTGAATTTGCAAATGTCATATTATTAAATAAATGTGACCTTGTTCATGCTGAAGATTTGAAAGAATTAGAAGCATTACTTCATCAGTTAAATCCGGAAGCACATATTTATCAGACAGAAAACTCAAATATCGCTCTGGATAAAATATTAAATACAAGACTATTTGATTTTGACAAGGCAAGTCAAGCTGCTGGATGGATTAAAGAACTCAATGAAGAACATACGCCTGAAACTGAAGAATATGGCATTGCATCTTTTGTCTATAAAAGACAACGACCATTTCATCCTGAACGATTCATGCACTTTCTTGAAACTTTTTCTCTGGATATCATTCGTTCAAAAGGATTTTTCTGGTTAGCTTCGAGAAATAATATGTGTGGCTTATTATCTCAAGCTGGTAATTCTATGCAAATACAAGGCGCCGGAGAATGGATTGCAACTTATAGTGAT
Organism: Macrococcus equi; assembly: GCF_047426745.1. Taxonomy (GTDB): domain Bacteria; phylum Bacillota; class Bacilli; order Staphylococcales; family Staphylococcaceae; genus Macrococcoides; species Macrococcoides equi. The sequence continues at coordinate 2,099,615 of NZ_CP179732.1, forward strand.
GCAGAGATTCAAGCTGAAATGAAAGAAGATCCATCTTTAAAATCCAGATGGCATCCTGAATTCGGAGATCGACAAACTGAACTTGTATTTATTGGTATAGAAATGGATAAAGCGCAAATAATCGCTGATTTAGATGATTGTTTATTAACTGATGTTGAAATGAAACAAGATTGGTCAACATTCAACGATCCGCTACCTGAATTTACAGTAGCTGAATCGACTGAAGCAGATATAATTTTATAAAAATAAATTAATTAAAGGAGATTTTTTAAATGAGAGTAAATGTAACTTTAGCTTGTACAGAATGTGGAGATCGTAACTATATTACTAAGAAAAACAAAAGAAATAATCCTGAGCGTATTGAAATGATGAAATACTGCCCTAGACTAAAAAAACATACTTTACATCGTGAAACAAAATAATTTTTGTTAGACGCGCAATTGCGTTTATATATATTTATACGACATCAGGCATCCACTTAGGATGCCTATTTTTATAAGGAGATTATTATGAGAACTATTATCATTGGTGGTGGCTTACAAGGTATTACCATCGCATTAAAACTATTAGATGAACAAAAGATAACACGCGACGCATTAACAATAATAGACCCCTACCCATTAGCTTCAAGATGGGAAAATATCACGCACAAGATTGGCATGGAATATTTACGCTCTCCCCTTGTACATCACGTCCATCCTAATCCAATGCATCTAAAGCAATACGCTAAAACAGAAGATTATGCACAAGGTTTCAGTGGTTACTATCAAAAACCACAATTAGAGATGTTTAATCATCATGTTCATGATCAAATACGTGATTACAAATTAGATGAGTGTTATGTCCAGGATAAGGCACTGAGCATAATAAAAATGGACAATGTATTTTCTGTAAACTGTGAAAAACAAAATTATCACTGTGAGCAGATTATCCTTGCAACAGGTATGAACCATTTACATGCTATACCAGAATTTATGAAAGATGTTCCTAAAAATAATTTCAAACATATTTTTGATGATGATTCAGAAATCGATACATCTGCTGATGTTATCATTGGTGGTGGCATTACAGCATTTCATCTGGCAAAAAAACTCTCTCAGAATAAAAAAATCAATTTAATCATGAGACATGATATTCGTTGTCATGAACTGGATGCTGATCCTGGTTGGTTGGGACCAAAAAATATGAATGACTATGAAAAAGTTGATGATTATAATACCCGCAGAGAAATAATAAAGAATGCCCGACATAGAGGATCCGTTCCCCTACATTTAAAACAATCTATTCTGAATCTCGTTAGACAGAATAAAGTTAATATAATCATTCAGAATATCAATACAATCGATGCGCATACGATTACATTTGAAAATGGTGAATCAATTAATTATCAAAAAATTATATTAGCTACCGGCTGTGCGGCCAATTTAAATAATGATCCGTTGATTAATAATATCATCTCACAATTTAATGCTCCAATTGCACAATGCGGATTTCCTATCGTATCTAAAAGTCTGGAGTGGGTAAAGGGTATCTTTGTTGCCGGACCATTAGCAGAACTTGAACTTGGACCGATTAGCAGAAATATTATTGGCGGCAGAAAAGCTTCTGAAAGAATTGCAAATCATATATAAAACGTTAAGTAGGTCTACACTTTAATGCATAAAAGCATAGACGCGTTAAAACTTTTTCTTGATATATCTGTCGAAACATCATACAATAAAGAACATATTAACTTTTTAACAACAAAAATAATGAAAGTTGGGTGATGTTATGGAACAAAAATCTATGGACAGAGACTTAAAAACAAGACACATTTCCATGATTGCAATCGGTGGTTCAATAGGAACTGGTTTATTTATGGCGAGTGGAGCTGTTGTTTCTCAAGCTGGCCCTGGTGGTGCTTTAGTTGCATATGCAATCATTGGTATTATGATTTATTTCTTAATGACTGCGCTTGGTGAACTTGCTACTTTTTATCCAGTATCTGGTGCATTTAATGCATATGCAAGTCGTTTTATCGACCCCGCAGCTGGGTTTACAGTTGGATGGTTATACTGGATTATCTGGAGCTTAGTAACGAGCGTTGATATATTAACCGCTGCTCAAGTTTTAAGTTACTGGAAAGTGTTTGGTGGCATCCCTACATTTATTTGGTGTCTTATATTCTTATCATTATTATTTGCATTAAACGCTTTTTCAGTAAAATTATTTGGAGAAGCTGAGTTTTGGTTTAGCATTATTAAAGTTACGACGATTATCATCTTTTTAATCACAGGATTATTAATGATTTTTGGTATACTAGGTGGCGAAGCTATAGGCTTTAAAAACTTTACTTTTGGTGATGCCCCTTTTCATAATGGTATATTAGGATTACTTGGCGTACTGGTTGTAGCAGGATTTTCTTTCGGTGGTACTGAAGTGGTTGCTGTAACTGCAGGTGAATCTGAAAATCCAGAAGAATCAATGCCAAAAGCAATCAAGCAGGTGTTTTGGCGCATTTTATTATTTTATATTGGCTCAATTTTTGTCATAGCATGTATCATTCCATATACAGATCCAAGATTACTGAATCAACATAGTGATATTGCGATGAGTCCATTTACGATTATCTTTGAAAAAGTAGGTATCTTATTTGCCGCTTCAGTGATGAATGCCATCATTCTCACTGCTGTACTGAGTGCAGGTAATTCAGGATTATACGCTACCAGCCGTTTACTTTTCTCATTAAGTCAGGACAAAAAAGCACCTGCGTTCCTTGGTAAGCTAAGTAAGAAGAACATGCCATTAAATGCACTAATAGTAACTACTTCATTTATCATATTAACGTTAATTTATGCCAATATAAATATGGGCGGATATAGTAAATTATTAAGTATGATCGGTTCTCTTATATTGATTGTATGGAGCATAAGTATTATTAGTCATATGCGTTTAAGAAGTGCTATAAAGGTTCAGCAAAAGCAAATCGATAAACTCTTACCTTTTAAAGCACCACTTTATCCGATTGGACCTATAATTGTACTTGCGACTATCATCTTCTTAATGGTCGGGCAATCATTTTCAGATATTCAAGCTGGCAATTGGCCGAAGGTAATTGAAGCATTTATCCCACTGATTTTTGCAATTATTATTTATTCACTCTATAAATTAATTACAAAAAGTAAAGTGATCCCTGCATCAAAAATTGATCTTTCTGAACATCAATTATAATTACTCCCCTTGCAAATACACTGTACTTTGCAAGGGGTTTCTTAGTATAATGAAGATAATAAAGGAGTTGAGATTATGACGACTGGACAAACTAATTTATTTGATGATGTCTTGAAGACTGATGAGAAATTTGTCATCGTAGTTCAAGGTGTATATGAAAAACACGGACAGATTATTAAAAAGATATTACGTGAATATCCAAGTCTTGATGGACAGGCGATGCATCGCTTATTTGAACATCTCAAGGATACATACTTAAACGAGCCCTTTGAAGACAATATGGTTTTTTATGATATTACGGTCTACACAAATGAAGATTATGCTGCGGATCATATCTTCGCGCATACAAAAAGACATCGTGGAAGTCATGATTGGACACATACTTCAAAATAAAAAGAAGAGGACTGTACAAATTTGTATAGTCCTCTTCATATCCTACTCACCTTTTATTTATTGTAGTGATATATACTGTTTTACGATATTGGCAATCCCATCGTTATTATGATCCTCAGTTATCACATCTGCTATCGCTTTAATATTTTCATTAGCATTTCCCATCGCAACGCCAAGACCCGCAAATTCTAACATATCCTTATCATTATTACTATCACCAAAGGCAATAATTTCTGACGGTTTAATATTTAATTTGTCCGCTAGTTGCTTAAGTACTTTCCCTTTGGATACATTTTTATTGATAAACTCAAGGAAAAATGGTTTTGATGTCGTGGCATGAATATCTTCATTAAACGAACCACCTATTTCCTGATTCATCTGACTAATCTTATCAATATCATCTACACCCATTAATTTCGGTACAGCGGCTGTCACGTATGTCTTCAAGTTTTCAACAGACTGCATCGGCAATCCTGTCAATTCATGTTCTACATTCATATATTTATGAGTACCCTCATATACAATTGTGTTATCAACATAAGTCAGCACAAATACATCTCTTGCCTTAAGATAATCATATACCTTATCAAAAGACGATTTAGAGACATATGTAGAATCGATTACTTCACCGGTCGCTACATTTATTACCACTGCACCATTGTAGCTGAGTATGTATGAACCGAAATTAGCAAGCTGTAATTCCTGTGCTGCCTCAATCATGCCTCCTGTGGGTCTTCCTGACGCTAATACAACTTTAATACCTTTTTCCTGCGCTTTAATCAAGGCATCTATCGTAGATGGTAAAATTGTATTTTCAGAAGTTAATAAAGTATCATCCATATCTAACACGATCATTTTGTATTGCAAAATTATCACTCCAAATCCATTGATTAATTCAATGGTAACACAAGTCTTTATTTTTCATAAGCAATAACACCATTTACATCTACTTGTATATGCTTTATTTCGCAATTTTGTAAATTGTTAAGTTGTTGAAAGTTTTCATTGAAATGATCCGGATGACATACTACAAAAATTGAAGGACCAGCCCCACTTAAAAAAGCAAAGCATTTGCCCGAAATTACTTTACGGACCATCTCATAATGAGGTACAAGGTGCTTTCGGTAAGGTTCATGTAACTTATCGTTCTGCATCATTTCACCTGCAGTCGCATAATCTTTTGAATATAGTGCGCCAATGAGTACATTCCCAATTGCTCCTGCTTGTACGGCTTCGGAAAATGGAATATCTCCAGGTAACGCATCTCTTGCTTCACTTGTTTTGAGTTCGTAATTTGGAATGACTACCATAATAGGCCATTCAATGAGGGGTACTTGTAAGGTTGTTGTTGTATTTTCTTCCTGATTATAAAAACCAACGATAACACCGCCAAGTACACTCGGCGCAACATTATCAGGATGTCCTTCTACCTCAGATAATAAATTTACTTTTTCTTGTTTAGTTAACTTCAAATTGTAGAAATGATTAATAATCTCCAGACTAGCAATCAACGCTGAACCAGAACTCCCTAATCCTCTTGCCAAAGGAATATCTGAGTGCATGACGACTGAAAAGCATTTACTCGGCAGCTGAAACTTATTAATAAAATAATTACAGTATTTTCTAATATAATGATTTTCATTATTTTCAAGACTAGCTAATGTTTCACCGTAATGTTGAATATCCCAGATATTGTTTTCTGAAACTTCCAATTCTAAGTATAGGTTGACTGCCATGCCCAGTGAATCAAATCCCGGACCTAAATTTGAAGTGGAAGCGGGTACTTTTATATATAACATTTATATCACCGACTCTATATATTTTATAATTGCTTGTTCATCATTTTTTAATACTTCAGGTTGAATTTCTATTGTATCTATGGCTGTTTGAGGGTCCTTTAAACCATTACCTGTTAAAACAGCGACAATTTTTTTATCTTTAGGTAATTTACCTGCTGCGTGTAATTTGAGTAAACCAGCAATACTTGCATTACTCGCAGGTTCCGCAAATACCCCTTCTTTGCTCGTCATAATATGATATGCTTCTAAAATTTCTTCATCTGTTACCGCTTCGATTAAACCATTTGATTCATCACGTGCATTCAGGGCAAGCTGCCAGCTAGCAGGGTTACCAATTCTTATCGCAGTCGCTAACGTTTCAGGTTGTTCAATCGGATAACCTTTAACAATTGGAGCGGCGCCATCTGCCTGGAAACCAAACATTCTTGGTAATTGTGTTTGATTTTTTTCCTGATACTCCTTAAAACCTTTCCAGTATGCAGATATGTTTCCAGCGTTACCTACCGGAATAGACAAAATATCCGGCGACTCACCTAATTGCTCGATAACTTCAAAAGCAGCTGTTTTCTGACCTTCCAGACGGTATGGATTGACCGAATTCACGAGCGCAACATCATCACGCATTTCACTTACTTTTCTTACAATCTTTAAAGCTTCATCAAAATTACCTTCAATCGATACTATTTCAGCACCATATACGATTGCTTGGGCAAGTTTTCCTAGAGCAATCTTTCCTTCAGGTATTACAACGATTGTCTTCATACCTGCTCGGGCAGCATAAGCGGCTGCAGATGCAGAAGTATTTCCAGTAGAAGCACAAATGACGATTTCTTTCCCCTCTTCTTTAGCTTTTGCAACGGCCATGACCATGCCACGATCTTTAAAAGAACCTGTCGGATTTGCACCTTCAATTTTTGCGTAAATCTCATTCTCAAGTTGTTCTGATAAAAATGGTAAATGAATTAAAGGCGTTCCACCTTCATTTAAAGTAAGTTCCGGCGTTTGTTCGTTTATTGGTAAATACGCTTTATATTCTGAAAGTAATCCCATCCATCTTTTCATATTAAACACCCTCAATATTATAAATTTTATAGTTCATGTCTAAACTTTCCACATATTTTACGATAGCTTTGTATTCTTCTAAACTTTTTCCAGTACATTCTATTGCAGCAATACCATCTTGTACAAGATAGCGTAAGCCATTTATGCAAGAAAGTATTTCTTCTAAATTACTATCTGCATACAGATCAAGCATTATAAGGATATTTATTTTCTCAAGTGATTGTTCTACAGTTGAACCCACCTCAAGATGCAACGGTAGATTAAGCTTTTTAGTTCCGATCAGTTCGATAATATGCATTAAATCACTGACAACTGCACTTCCTGTTGCAAGGCTTCCAGCACCCTTTCCGTAGTACATCGTATCACCTACGGCATTTCCATCGATATAAATGGCATTATATTCATCTTCCACATGCGCTAATTGGTGACGGTCAGGAAGTGCTGTCGGTGCAACGGACAATTTAGCTCGTTTACCATCATAGTATCCATTACCAATCAGTTTTATACGATAACCCAACTGCTTAGCAAGTTCTATATGACTCAAGCTGACATCACGTATACCTTGAACTGAACAATCGTCAAGTTTACTAAACTGGTTAAACGCCAGGTAGCTCATAATAACCACTTTTCGTTGTGCATCGATACCATCGACATCGGCTGTTGGATCTGCTTCTGCATATCCCAATTCTGTAGCGAGGCTTAGCGCATCTTCATAAGTCATATTTTCATTACTCATCTTACTTAAGATAAAGTTACTTGTGCCATTAAAAATACCCATAAAATGTGTAATACCATTGGCACTTAGTCCGTAATTCAATGCATTGATGATTGGAATGCCTCCAGCCACTGCAGCCTCATATTTTAAGGCCACACCAGATTTACAGGACAACTTTTCTAACGTCTCAAGATGTTCTGCTAATAAATCTTTATTTGCAGTTATCACATGTATTTTATTATGTAAGGCCGTTTTAAGTAATTCATACGTGTCATCAATACCACCCATCACTTCTACAAGAATATCTATTTCACTATTCACAATAGACTTTAAATCATTGGTTAAATTGTATTTGGAAGTATCGATATCCCTGTTTTTTTCTAAATTTCTAACACCAATTGCACTGATATTAATATCCGTTCCTAATTTTTCAATAAATTGTTCTCTGTTTTCTTCTATGATACGTACAACTCCTGTTCCAACTGTACCCAATCCTAAAATACCAATATTTAAATATTTCATGAGAACCTCCTGTTTTTCTAGTAAATACATTTGTACTCTTGAAAAAGAATTATATTTATAGTATAACTAAGTCATTAATAAAGTAAAGCTTAAAATATAAAAAGAAATGAGTGTTGATAATGATAGTATGTAAATTTGGTGGAAGTAGTGTTGCAAATGCAGAACAAATTAAAAAGGTATTAAACATTATCAATACCAGTAATGATAGACGCATCGCAATTGTTTCAGCTCCCGGGAAGCGACATGCAGACGATATTAAAGTGACAGACTTATTAATTCAATTATACGATAAAGTTTTATTAAGTGAAAATTTCGATAAAGAAATTAATGATGTTCTAACGCGTTTTTCTTCTATTGAGCAGGAACTTAAACTCAATGATTCATTAATCGATAAATTTAAAATTATATTAGAAAGTTATATCAAAAAATATAATAATCAACCATTGCGCTTACTAGATGCACTTAAGAGTTCAGGTGAAGATTTTAATGCTCAAATTATCGCAGCCTATAACTCTCAAAAAGGTATCAAAACGACCTATCTTTCTCCTAATCAGTTAAATATGTTGGTCAGCGATGAGCCCGGTAATGCTATCATTCAGTCAGAAAGTTATGACCTCATCAACAAAGTAATCAGTAATATAGAAGGAAAAATAATTATTCCTGGTTTTTTTGGTGTAAATAAAGAGGGAGATCACGTTACTTTCTCTAGAGGCGGAAGTGATATCACAGGTGCTATTCTTGCAAGAAGTGTGAATGCAGAATTATATGAAAACTTTACTGATGTATCAGGTATATTTGCTGCAAATCCAAATATTATCGAACAACCTTCTATCATACATAATCTTACATATGCTGAAATGCGCGAATTGTCATATGCAGGATTTAAAGTATTTCATGATGAAGCACTTATGCCTCTTTTTAAAGAAGGTATTCCCGTGAATATCAAAAACACTAATGATCCCGTACACCCTGGTACTATGGTTAAAAGATCCCGACCTTCAACAGGTGTTGTGGGCGTAAGTTGTGATAAAGGATTTGTAAGTATTAATATGACAAAATATTTAATGAATAGAGAAATTGGATTTACGCGCAGACTTTTATCGATTTTAGAGCAATTTAATATTTCTTATGAACATATGCCCTCTGGAATAGATGATATCAGTATTATCATTCGTGAGAATCAAGTAAGTAACAAGTTAGAAGCACTAATTTCAGCGATACAACGAGAACTTGAAGTGGATGAAATTTCTGTCGAGGATAATATAGCCATCCTTATGATTGTAGGATTGGGGATGAAAACTCAGATTGGAACAGCTAATAAAGCAACTGAAGCTTTTAAACAAAGCAATATCAATTTAAAAATGATTAACCAGGGATCTTCAGAAATAAGTATGATGTTTGGAATAGATGGAGATGCTGAAAAAGACGCGGTAAAAGCCATATATAATGCATTTTTTTAAAATCAAAAAACAGAACCGAGTTGCTCGGTTCTGTGATATTTATAGCATCACTTTTTGATTGTGAAGCCAGTCAATCGTTAGTGCGTTTAGATCAAAATGTGCTAACTTCTGACGATAAAGTTTACCTGCATTATACGAATCAAGATATATATCACTATTAAAAATTTGATGATGCACATGATAAATTTCATGTGTTGCTGAAAAATCTGTAATCACTTGCATCAACTTCTGTTTCTTCTCATCAGACCAGCTTTTTGTGACATGTACATGGAATAATATAACTGCCTCATTTTGTGGCAATTCTTTTAGTACTTCAGCTAATAACTCTAACTCATCCCCTTCAATAATATCTACAGGATGTTCCAGAAATACTTTACGGGCTTTCATAAAATGTTTACGACGTTTTACTTCTTCAGGGTAATAAAGACTCATCATCCAGTAATATTCTTCATCGAGTTTCAAATCAATTTTATGCTGCGTAATACCAATTTTATTATGTGGATGTGCAAGTTCACTTATTTCAAACCCCTCATCATAATCATTAAGTTTTACTTTAATATTAAAGTCCTTTGTATTCCCAATTTCTGTTTTTTTATTAAATGTATAACCATACCAGTCATAGTTAAGCAGTAAGCCACCCTTTGATCCAAGTTCAACAACATTGAACTGATCCTGACCACTCATTTTAATAATATGCTGAAAGACTGGAATAAGCACAGAAGATCTTTCCACGATATTTTTTTTCAGGTTATAATGTTGTGTGTCATTGATAATCGACTGAAAATGTTCATTCTGAAAACGGAGGAATAATTTGATACACTCTTTAGAAGGCTTTTTAGGTTCAGTCGTAAAGTTCTGATAATATTCTCTTAACTCATCTTCACGTAAGTACAAATGTTTAATGACAGATGCTAAATACAAAGATATAAAATGAGCATTAAAAAAATACGGTTTGATGGATGCCATTAATTTGTCGTCTTGAGCAAGATGGTGCGTCAAATAGCTGTAAAAAGGACTATCATCTGCCACTGCTTCAGAATAAGCTTCGAACTGTTTTTTTATTTTTTCCGGCATGATTTTGCCTCCATTGAATTTATTTATAACTATTAATTCTTTATATATCATAATAAAATATAAATAATTATTAACCCATATCTCAAACATCATATAGCAATCCCTCAAGATATACAACAGTACTTTACCCACTTTAACAGAATTTTAATAATTTTTAATCATTACTTAATTAATTACGAATAAAAAATTAAATGTTCAAAAATTTTTAAAAAATACGAAAAAACAAAATATTTTTCTTCCTAAAATGTAACCGCTTGCATTATAATGAAATAAGGGGGTGGAAAGAATGATTCAAATGATTCCAGTAGCAAGTTCAAAAATTAGTGCAGTTGGATATGATTACGCAAGAAATGAATTGTTCGTTAGATTTCAGAATGGGTGTACATATAAATACTCAGATGTACCTTCTGAAAAATATTCAAATTTACTTGTTTCAGACTCAAAAGGAACATATTTAGAAAACCATATTATTGGTGCCCATTATTATCGTCCCGCTTAAGCCATGGAGAATTAAGTATTACATAAATATTTACCACCGAACACATGTTTCGGTGGTTTTTAATGTTTGTATACAACCTCATAATTTTTATTAAATTATTCTAAAAATCATTTGAGACATTTCTGAGACAAACTATCATTATATTTGATTATTTGTCTCAGTTTTTCTCAAAACAAAAAACCGTCAACCCTTACAGGTCAACGGTTTCAATGATTAATATTGTTTTAAATACTGTTCAATTTCCCACTCAGATACTTGTAAACGGTACATATCCCATTCGATACCTTTAGATTTAACGAACTGACGGTAAATGTGTTCTCCTAATGCTTCTTTCATTAAGCCGTCTTCACGCATTGCTTTAATCGCAGTATATAAAGTTGATGGTAAGTCTTCAATACCAACTGCTTCGCGCTCTTCACGATTCATTTCATAGATGTTTTGATCTACTGGTGCTGGCGCTTCTAATTTATTTTTAATACCATCTAATCCTGCTTGTAAAATTATAGCTAATGCCATGTATGGGTTAGCAGCTGGATCTACTGAACGTACTTCAACGCGTGTTGATAATCCACGAGATGAAGGAATACGAATTAATGGAGAGCGGTTTTGTCCACTCCATGCAACATATACAGGTGCTTCGTATCCTGGTACTAAACGTTTGTATGAGTTTACTAATGGGTTACATACTGCTGTGAATCCACGTGCATGTTTCATAATACCTGCAATAAAGTGACGTGCATCGTCAGATAACTGCATATCACCATTTTCATCATAGAATGCATTCTCTTTTGGTCCTTTAAATAAAGACACATTAAAGTGCATTCCTGATCCACTTAAACCATATAATGGTTTAGGCATAAATGTAGCATGTAAATTATGTTTACGTGCAATTGTTTTAACGACTAATTTAAATGTTTGGATGTTATCACATGCAGTGATTGCATCAGCATATTTAAAGTCAATTTCATGTTGCCCAGGTGCAACTTCATGGTGACTTGCTTCAATATCAAAGCCCATGTCTTCTAATTCTAATACGATATCACGACGGCAGTTTTCACCTAAATCCGTTGGCGCTAAGTCAAAGTATCCACCTTGGTCATTTAATTCTAATGTTGGCTCTCCTTTTTCGTCTAATTTAAATAAGAAGAATTCAGGTTCTGGCCCTAAGTTGAAATCTGTGAATCCTAAATCTTTCATTTCCTGAAGAATGCGTTTTAAGTTTGAACGTGGGTCTCCTGCAAATGGTGTACCGTCTGGTTTATAAATATCACAGATTAAACGTGCAACTTTACCTTTGTCTGAAGTCCAAGGGAAAATAACCCAAGTATCTAAATCAGGATATAATTTCATGTCAGATTCTTCAATACGTACAAATCCTTCAATTGAAGATCCATCAAACATCATTTCATTATCTAATGCTTTGTCTAACTGACTGATAGGAATTTCAACGTTTTTAATAACACCTAAAATATCAGTGAATTGTAATCTTAAATAACGTACATTTTGTTCTTCTGCAAATCTTTTAATATCTTCCTTAGTGTACTTAGCCATAATAGCCTCCAATAAAATTTATTTAAAAAATCTTGATAAATCTCCACGGTTAATGGGTATTTCTGTACCCGTTAAATGACTAACATCATCATACAATTTTTCTTTCACTTCATACGAAGTTACTTTGTCAGCTTTATCCTCAGACATAATCTCTTTAATTCGCTTCATATTAAATCCCTTCTCAAGTAAAAGTTTAATATCTAACAATGTATCAAGATCATTCATCGAAAATAAACGCTGATTACCTGATGTACGCTCAGGTTGAATCAATTGTTGTTCTTCGTAATAACGAATTTGCCTGGCGGTGAGCTCAGTTAATTTCATTACTACTCCAATTGGAAATACCGGCATGTTTCTTCTTACAGTATCACCTGCCATTTTGCACCTCCAATAAGAACTATTTATAAATTAACACACTTTAATTCAAAAAACAAATCCATGTGAGGTTTCCTCACATGGATTAAATTAAAGCAGAATGACATCATTGTCGATTAAGTTTTCTATCGCTTTAATGATTGCAAGTTTAACGTGTTCGTAAGTTAATCCACCTTGAATGTATGCTTCGTAAGGAGGACGCACTGGAGCATCTGCCGTTAACTCAATTGAGGCACCTTGAATAAATGTACCAGCAGCCATGATTACATCATCTGTGTATCCCGGCATATATGCTGGCATCGGAAGAAACTGAGAATTAATGGGTGAGGCACTTTGTATCGCCTGACAAAATAATATCATTTTTTCTTTATCGTTAAATGTGACAGATTGTATTAAATCTGTGCGTTTATCGTTATACCCCGGCGTAGTCTCAAGACCTAATGACGACAGGATAGCGCTAGTAAATACAGCACCTTTTAACGCCTGACTCACAACATGTGGACTTAAGAAGAAACCTTGATACATTTCATGTAGACTATAAAGAGAAGCCCCCGCTTCTTTACCTATACCAGGTGCAGTCAATCGATATCCAATACGCTCAATTAAATCTTTTCTTCCAGAGATATAGCCACCTATTTTACATATACCGCCACCAGGGTTTTTGATAAGACTTCCTGCTATTAAATCAGCACCTACTTCTACAGGCTCTTTGTCTTCAACAAATTCCCCGTAACAATTATCAACAAAGATAATCACCTCTGGATAAACCTGCTTAATTGCATTTATCGCTGTTTCAATCTGAGCAATTGTTAATGATGGTCTAGAACTATATCCTTTTGAACGTTGAATAGCAATTATTTTTGTCTGGTCTGACATTACATCGAGCACTGATTCAACATCTATTTGATTGTCTTTTAAATCGATGTGCTGATACTTCACGCCTTGTTCTATTAAAGAACCAATGCCGTTCCCTTCTACACCGATTACTTCAAGCAATGTATCATATGGTTTACCAGAAATATAAATCAATTCATCGCCGTGCATTAAATTAGCTTGTAATGCAAGTGTTATGGCATGAGTACCTGATATCACTTGTGGTCTGACAATCGAATCTTCTGCTTTGAAAACATGACTGTATACAGCTTCAAGATTATCACGACCTAAATCGTCGTATCCATAACCATTTGACCCTGTCAAATCTCCTTCTGATATTTTAACTTGGCTAAATGCATCTAACACCTTTTTTTGATTAAATAAAGCCATTTGTTCAATCGTTTTAAACTGTTCAACTATTTTTTCATCTGTTTTATTGATTAATACTTGTAATGCATTGTTATTCGTTATTTCCATTGGTTTCCTCTGTTTCTGATATTAATTTGTCTTGTTTTATATATTCTGTATTCAAATTTTCTATCGATTTATTGTTAATTAATTGTTCCGTAACGCCGTTCTGTGGATTTTCATATCCGGTAATTTCATATAAATTAATATCTTCATTGAATTGTATTTGTTCAACAAGCGTTGTTTGTTTCAAAGTCGAAATTGTTTGACCATCATAATCTAACATTTGAATATGATACTTCGTCATTTCGTTCTTAATTATGTTAATTAATGCATCTTTTAAACGAACTTCGTCAGCAGGATCGTAAACTGAAACTAAGATTTGATGAGGACCTGTCGGTAAAATTTCATTTGCTAATAGATCCTTTTTATTATAAACAGTCAATATCGGTATATGTTTCATTTCAAGTTCAGATAGAATTGTATTAACCGTTTCGATATGGTTTATGTAATTTGGATGACTTCTATCAACGACATGTATTATAACATCAGCATATTTCGCCTCTTCTAAAGTTGAACTAAATGCCTCGACTAAATGTGTCGGTAGTTGTTGAATAAAACCTACAGTGTCACTTAATAAAATATTAAAGCCATCATTCACTTTCATTATTTTACTTTTCGGATCAAGCGTTGCAAATAGTTTATCTTCCATGAAAGTATCACTTTCAGTCAATTGATTAAACCACGTTGATTTCCCCGCATTTGTGTAACCAACTAGAGCGACTTGGAACATTTGTTTCTTCTGTCTATTTTCACGATATCGTTTACGATGATCCTTTATCACTTCAAGTTGGGTCTTAATATCATGAATTTTATTTCGAATATGACGTCTATTCATTTCAAGCTTCGTTTCACCTGGCCCACGTGTACCAATTCCACCACCTAAACGCGATAACGACTGTCCATGTCCTGATAATCGCGGCAGTAAATATTCTAATTGTGCCAGTTCAACTTGCAGTTTACCTTCTCTACTTTTCGCACGCTGAGCAAAAATATCAAGTATAACTTGAGTTCTATCAATAATCTTTGCATCTAACATTTCATTTAATCGTTTTGATTGTGAATTCGTTAATTCGTCGTTAACCACTACTACATCAAACTCTATATCCTCTCGTTCTTTAAGTTCGATTATTTCTTCGATTTTACCTTTTCCAAGATAGAAAGAATGATCTTTTCGGTCTTTATTTTGTATTACTGTATCAACAACTTCAAGCCCAGCAGTTTCACATAATGATTTAATTTCTGAAACACTCGCCTGGAAGTCAAAATCCGATTCTTTTTTTAAATGAACTGCTATAATAAGAGCACGTTCGATTGTTACATGTGTATCGTTCAAAATATCACCTCTTACATTAGTTTGCGGTAAAATACAAAAATAAACAAGCAGGAAGGATGAATTTTTATGTCAATTTATGATATTGCTGTAACAAATACAAAACATGAAACATATGAATTATCGAAATATAAAGGTAAAGCACTATTAATCGTCAATACTGCTAGTGAATGTGGATTTACGAAACAATTCGACGGCTTAGAGAAAGTATATCAACAATTTAAGGATCAAGATTTTGTAGTCTTAGGGTTCCCATGTAACCAATTCGGTAATCAGGAACCTGGTGATGGTGCCGAAGCAGAACAAAATTGCCGTTTAAACTTCGGAGTAACTTTCCCGATGCATGATAAAATTGATGTTAATGGAGAAAATGCACATCCATTATTTCAGCATTTAAAAAAAGAATCAAAAAGCTTACTCGGTGATAAGATTAAATGGAACTTCACGAAATTCTTAGTCGATAAAGAAGGTAACGTGGTTGGGCGTTACGCACCAACTAAAACACCAGAACAATTAACAAGCGACATCGAAAAAGTACTATAGCAATTGTATGAAAAAAGCACGAAAAAAAGAACAAATCCATCACTGGATTTGTTCTATCGTTTTGTTTGCATTACATTATTCTACGAAAGTACTGATTGCATGTTTATAAATTAAGTTTTCTTTGTCTCCCACGCTTAACAAAATAACATATTTATCATAGTCTAATACGATACCTTTCATTTGAAAACCGTTCGTTAAGAAAACAGTAAGTTCTGTTCCACTTGATTTGTACTTCTCTAAAAATGCATCCTGCAGATTACCTGAATTTGTCATAATAATTCCCCTCAATATTTGTCATAATTTGATCACCCATAGCTGATATGGATAGATCACTACTGTCAAACCATTCAACTGACATTTGATTATTAAACCATGTCAATTGACGCTTTGCGAAATTCCTAGAATTTTGCTGCAAACTTTCTACCGCTTTATTCAATGAAACTTCTCCATCTATATAAGGAATTATCTCTTTATACCCTATTGCAGTCATGCTTTGTTTATCTCTACAGCCACTGTCTATTAAGTTACTCACTTCTTGTACCAGTCCCTGGTCAATCATGAGTAATACACGATGGTTGATTCTATTATATAATATAGGACGCGGCATATTAAGTCCTATAATAACTGTATCATATTTTTCGCTGATTGTCTGACTTTTTTTTTGAGTTGTGATTGATTTATTATGTAATTCAAAATAAATAATTGCACGCATGACGCGTTGTTTATTGTTAGGATGTATCGATGCTGCAGCTTTTGGATCAATTATTTTTAAGTGCTCATACAAATTTTCTGCATTATAATTTTTGTATTTTTCCTGTAAAAAACTTTTCAATTTTAAATCTTCTTCTTCAAATTTATACTGGTACAGTAAGCTCTGTATATATAAACCTGTACCACCAACTACCATCGGTGTCTTCCCTCTTGCATAAATATCCTCGATGATTGGTTCTGCATGTGCTTTAAACTGGGCTGCAGAATAACTTTCGTCAGGATCTAATATATCTATCAAATGATGCGGAATACCTTCCATTTCATCAGCAGTGATTTTTGCACTGCCAATATCCATGCCACGATAGACTTGAATAGCATCGCCACTAATAATTTCACCGTTCACTCTTTTAGCTATTTCAATACTTAACGCTGTTTTTCCAACAGCTGTTGGTCCGACAATTACAATTAAAGGTATTTTATTCATTTCTTTTTAACCACTTTCCAATGTTGTTTAAAACTTCTTGTTGGTTCACTTCATTCAGCACTTCATGACGGGAACGTGCGTATAGTTGCACCGTAACATTATCGACACCGAACTTTTTATATTTTTTTGCAAGTTTGTGTATTCCTTTTCCGTAATTAGAAAACGGATCATCCATCCCTGATACGAATAACAGATTGGTGTCAGGATTGATTAACTTGATTGACTTACTCTTTTGCGTTTCACCCATACATTCTGCAATCGATAACATCACTTGAAGAGAAACATTGAATCCACAGTACGGATCTCTCACAAACGCATCGACATTATCCGGATTAAGACTTAACCAGTCACTCTCAGTCCTTAATGGTTTAAACTTCTTGTTAAACTGTCTGGCACTCATTTGGTTTACACTTTTTAATATTTTTGTTTCTCCGTGAATTTTTATAAGTGATTCTAACAGTTTAATCGAACTGCGATAATTCATATCATAATATCCCGTTCCAACTAATATACAATCGCTAAAAACTTCTGGATATCGCGTGATATACTTGCGTGCAATAATGCTTCCCATCGAATGGCCAAGTAGAATCGTACGCCCTGGGTGCTGAAATGTTTTAAATATTTCATATGCATCATCGACCAATTGGATAATACTATCAAAATGACCTCTTAATGATTCTTCAATTTGTTTACCGTGTCCACGTTGATTATGCATGATGACTAAATATCCTAATTGACTAAAAAAATGTGCCACATTGATATAACGATCAATATGTTCACTCATGCCATGCAGAATCTGCACAATACCTATAGGGTTTTGTGGCTGAATTACTATAAGTTCCATTTGGGTATTATCTTTTAATGTGATGCGTTTATATTCTGGATTTATGATATTAATCACCTCACAAATATTATACATTAAAAAAAATAACCTGCCATAACGACAGATTATTTTAATGCATACCTTATTTTTTTATTCAACTGAAACTTGAATACTTGGCTTTACTGCTTCAGAAATTTTATCTTCAAGTAATTTTGTATATAATTCTTTTTCACTCGCATCATAATGCAATAACTCAGCTAACACATCAACGATAGCCTGTTTATATTTAAATGCTTGCTGAATATTGAAATAAAGGTCCCCAGTACGACGAATGATAAAGTCCGTTGGTTGATATACCATCTCATTTTGAATACCGTAAACAAGCTCAGCATACAAACTAATTGGTAAACCTTTAAAAGTTTTTTCTCCACAAATTTGAGCGATTGTAAACAAATCATCATGATTAGAGCCATATTTGCGAATAATACTAACTTGCTCCTCACGAGAAAGTATATTAAATAATTGAGGATTGATATGCGCTTCAATATAACTTTCAAAGTTAGCACTTCCACCCACATCGCCACCGGACATCGGCGTATCTTTCGTGCGACTATCAGCAAATTTAAGTTTATATTCATCTTTTAAACGTTTTGCAAGTAAATCAACAATATCCTGAGCCATATGACGGTATCCTGTTAATTTACCGCCTGCAATTGTCAGTAAGCCAGACTTACCTTCCCAAATTTCATCTTTACGAGAAATTTCAGATGGATCTTTACCTTTTTCTAAAATTAATGGACGAATACCTGCCCATGTAGACTCGATGTCCTCATCATTTACTTCAACACTTGGGAACATATAGTTGATGGCATCGATAATATAATCACGGTCTTCCTGAGTTACTTTAGGGTTTTGCTTATCATTATTATAAAAAGTATCGGTCGTACCTACATAAGTTTTACCTTCACGTGGTATCGCAAAAATCATACGTTTATCATGTTCAGTATCAAAATAGACCGCTTGACGTAACGGAAAATCACTTTGATCAAATACTAAATGAATACCTTTTGTTAAACGTAGTTGCTTATTATTCTTAGAGTAATCAGCACCACGGACTTCATCAACCCAAGGTCCAGATGCATTGATTACTTTTTTTGATTTAATATTTAACTTATGATTTCCAATTAAATCAGTCGCAGTGATACCACTTACTTTTTTCTTATCATAAGTAAAACCAGTTGCTTTAACATAGTTAACAATATCTGCACCAAATTCCGCAGCTTTTTTCATTACTTCAATCGTCATACGCGCGTCATCAGTTTTATATTCTACATAATAGCCACCACCACGTAATCCATCTGGTTTTACTAATGGTTCTTTTGCTAAAGTTTCTTTTGCTGACAACATAACACGGCGTTCAGATTTCTTAACTTCAGCTAAATAATCATATACCTTTAAAGCAAGTGAAGTTGTCGTTGGACCAAACGTACCACCTTTATGCATTGGAAGCAGCATACGTTCCGGAGTTGTGACATGTGGACCATTCTCATAAACAATTGCACGTTCTTTTCCAGTTTCAGAAACAACACCAACTTGCAACTGTTTTAAATAACGTAATCCGCCATGCACTAGTTTTGTTGAACGGCTTGAAGTCCCTGAAGCAAAGTCCTGCATTTCAACAAGTGCTACTTTCATACCACGTTGTGCTGCATCCAGCGCGATACCTGCGCCGGTAATACCCCCACCGATAATGACAACATCATACTCATTATTCTGCATACGGTTTATTATCTTTGTACGATTTAGACTTGATAACTTCATAATCATTCCTCCAAAATTTTTAAGATAGTACACTATACCCTATTTACCATCTGCTATTTGTTTACTATTTTCTTTTTTGACGTTTGAATACTTGCGTTGCTTTTACAGCTGTTTGCCAGCCTTCATAAAGATCTTGACGTGTCTCATCATCCATTTGTGGATCGAATTGTTTATCTAACTGGAACTTTTCTTTTATTTCATCTTTTGATGACCAGAAACCAACTGCAATACCTGCAAGATATGCAGCTCCTAAAGCTGTTGTTTCATTGTTTTCAGGTCTTTCAACTGGCACATTTAAAATGTCTGACTGAAATTGCATCAGGAAATTATTTTTTACTGCACCACCATCAACGCGTAATTTCTTAAGTTCGATACCAGAGTCTTTCTCCATCGCATCAAGTACATCACGTGTCTGGTAAGCTAAACTTTCAAGTGTTGCGCGTATAAAGTGTTCTTTTTCTGTACCTCGCGTTAAACCGAATACTGCACCACGTGCTTCAGAGTCCCAGTACGGTGTCCCTAGTCCAACAAATGCTGGTACTACATATACACCTTCAGTTGAGCTAACACGTTTTGCATAATTTTCAGTTTGAGGTGCTTCTTTCACCATTCTCATACCATCTCTAAGCCATTGAATGGCACTACCTGCAACAAAAATTGAACCTTCAAGTGCATAATTCACTTTTCCATCGATGCCATAAGCTAAAGTTGTCAGTAAACCACTTTCTGACTTAACCGACTTTTCTCCAGTATTCATTAACATAAAGCACCCTGTACCATAGGTATTCTTAGCTTCCCCGGCATTGAAACAAGCTTGCCCAAATAGTGCAGCTTGCTGATCTCCTGCAATCCCTGCAATAGGGATTTCATTACCAAAGAAATGCGGTGAATCAGTATGAGCATATACTTCACTAGAAGGTTTAACTTCAGGTAGCATTGATTTTGGTACAGTAAGATATTCAAGAAGCTCTTCATCCCACTGTAAATCATAAATATTATACATTAATGTTCGGCTGGCATTAGAATAATCTGTTACGTGGGCTTTACCACCAGATAACTTCCATGCAATCCATGTATCAATCGTTCCAAATAGTAAGTCACCTTTTTCAGCTTTTTCACGCGCTCCATCCACGTTATCAAGAATCCATTTAACTTTCGTTCCTGAAAAATATGGGTCTAGCAGTAATCCTGTTTTATCTCTAAATATTTGTTCAAGATCTTTAGCTTTTAAATCATTACAAATATCCTGAGTTTGACGAGACTGCCATACAATCGCATGATAAACTGGCTTTTGTGTATTTTTATCCCATACTACAGCTGTTTCACGCTGGTTCGTTATACCGATACCTGCAATCTGCTCTGCTTTCACATCAGATTCAATGAGTACACTCGAAATACATGACAATACTGAAGACCAAATTTCATTCGCATCATGCTCTACCCAGCCAGACTGAGGGAAATGCTGTTTAAATTCACGTTGAGCGACACCTTTAATATCTCCAGCGTGGTCAACTAACATTGCACGTGTACTTGTCGTTCCCTGATCAATACTTAAAATATATTTTTCCATATGATTATCCCCTTTTATCGATTATTTTAATGAATTTTTAGCGTAATGCTGAAGCATTTTCTTTTAGAATCACTTTATTTAGAATCACACCTAAAATTAATACTACAATCAATACCACAATACTTATCATATCAATCATTTCAAATTTACCTTTAAATAACATTCTAAATAACGATGCACCAAACATCCCACCAGCAATAGGACCTAATATAGGTACGATTGCATATTTAAAGTTTGAAGTACCTTTTCCAGGTATCGGTAAAATAAAGTGTGCAAGTCTCGGACCAAAGTCACGTGCAGGATTTATTGCATAACCTGTTGTACCACCTAAACTTAAACCAATTGCAATAATTAAAATCCCAACGATAACTGGATTCAGACCATCTGCAAACTTATTCCCACCAATGAATAATAGACCCATCATTAAAATAACTGTTCCGATAATCTCAGAAATAAAATTTGAAAAATAGTTTGGAAATGCAGGTCCGGTTGCAAATACACCTAATTTTGTAGCTGCATCTTCTTCAGCTTTAAAGTGTGGCATAAAGTGTAGCCACACAATTGCTGCACCTACCATAGCACCAGCGATTTGACTTAAAATAAACCCTGGAACTTTAGACCATTCAAAATCACCATTGACTGCAAGACCTATTGACACTGCTGGATTCAAGTGTGCGCCAGATATAGCTCCGACAGCGTACACACCCATCGTAACCGCTAATCCCCATCCGACAGCGATAACAATCCAGTCTGCTCCACGTGCAAAACTTCCTTTTAAATTAACATTGGCACAGACACCAGCACCAAATAAAATTAAAATTGCCGTACCTACAAACTCCGCTAAATATTCGTTCATAACTTCACCTCATCTTATTATTAAGTTAAAATAAGACAAAGAGACCCCTTATCACACGATAAAAAGGTCTCTATTACTCGTCCCAAAATATTAACTTAAAACAATCGTATTATAATATGAAAACGTTGTCAAACTATTTTTCCTTTTCATAATGTTGCCATAAACTTCTGTTACTCGTTGTCACGTAAGATGCGCCGTTGTTAAACGCTTCTTCTACTTCATCAGTCGACTCGATTAAACCACCTGCTATGATATTAATTTGAGTATTTCGACTCATCTTATTGATAATTTTTGTAGCAATTCCTGGTAACACTTCTACATAATCCGGCTCGGAAGCTTCAATAAAACGATGGCTTTTCTTCAGAGATCCAGAATCGATAATAAAAGTGCGTAGAATAGTTTTAGCCCCCAGCTGTTTCGCGCGTTTAATGACTTTCGGTTTCGTCGTAACAACACCATAAACTTTGTACTTCTGTATCAAAAATTCTACTGCCGCTTCATCAATAGCCAGTCCCTTAATTAAATCAATGTGAAAGAAAGCTAATTTTTCATTATTATGCAGCATTGAGAGAATAGATTCTAATTGACTAATATGGACATCCAAGATAACACAATATTGATAATTCGTCTGAAGGAATGTTTCCAAATCTTTCATCGTTCTAATCGCTGGTAAAATCATATCACATTACCCGTTTAAACAACTTTTCAAGTTCATACGTTGTAAATTGAATCGTAATAGGTCTTCCGTGCGGACAAGTATACGGTTCATTTGTGAGGGCCAATTCGTTGATCAGTCGCTCCATATCTTCATGTTTTAAATAATGATTCGCTTTAATTGATTTTTTACAGCTCATCATTATTGCTGTTTCTTCTCTAAATTTATTTAAATCTACAGACTGGTGTTCAAATAAATACTCGATCAATTCTTCAATCGTTCGCTGTGCATCTTCAGGAAACCATACAGGCACTTCATTTATTACGTAGTCTCTACCTCCAAAGTGTTCAAGCGTGATTCCAATTTCACCAAGTTTATGCTCAAGCAAATCAAACTTCATTGCTTCATCCTGCGTTAACTGAATATTTATTGGAAATAATAGTGATTGAGTTTCATTACCTGCTGCACCGATACGATGCTTATAAAATTCATATTTGATTCTTTCCTGAGCAGCATGCTGATCAATCATAAACATACCTTCATCATTTTGACAAACAATATATGTACCGTGTACTTGGCCTACAACTTCCATGTATGGTAGTTTGCGCAGCACTTTATCTTCACTAGTTGTTTCTTCAGTATCATCTATTCCTTTAGAATCTCTTAAAACATTTTCACTTACTTGTTCATTTTTTTTATTTTCACTTGAATCTGATTGATCCTCTGCTTCACTCTCATTTAAATGCATTTTTCTTTCTTCTGCATGATGCGAATTCTCTGTAGATATAAAATTAATTGGTTCACTCTTATGATGATTCGGCATAAGATTTTCTTCTGAATTAGTCTCTTCAAGATGATTTTTTTTAAACTGTGTTTCACTTTGATTTTCCTTAATGACTTCACTTTTTACACGTTGATCATATTCAAACTTTTGCTGTACAAATTGTTCCAATACTTTCTTCTTTGTATTGACTTTAGGAATAAGATTTTGATCTAATAATTGCTCTTTGATTAATTGCTCGATCAATGTCATAAGTTCCTGCTCTTTTGAAAGTCTTACTTCCTGTTTCGTCGGATGTACATTTACATCAACAAGAGCTGGATCCATTGTGATATGGATGCTTGCTATTGGATAACGTCCAATCGGTAATAATGTATGGAAACCATTCATTATTGCCTTTGTCAGCATAAAATTTTTAATATACCTACCATTGATAAATAAAGATATATAATGACGATTACTACGTGTATGTTCTGGCTTAGCAATATAACCATGAACTTGATAGTCACCCGTCTGGCCTTTAATCTCAACTATATCTTTCGCTATTTTCATTCCGTAGATGACTGCCATTGCTTCATTAAGCTTCCCATTACCTTTAGATTGCACAATAATCTTGTCATCACTAATAAGCGCAAACTGAATATCCGGAAAGCTCATGATAAACCTGTTCATAATATCAGTAATTTTTCCAAGTTCTGTTTGCAAGCTTTTGACATATTTGAGACGTGCAGGTGTATTATAAAATAAATCTTCAACAATCATCTCTGTTCCAATACGCGCAGCATGTAAGTTTCTGCTGACAATCTGACTATTTTCCACTTTAATTTGATGACCAACCTCATTGTCGCTACATGTATTCACCGTCACTCGACTTACAGACGCAATGGATGCAAGTGCTTCGCCACGAAATCCTAACGTTCTAATATGAAAGAGATCATGATCATCTGCTATTTTGCTGGTTGCGTGTCTTAAAAACATTAATTCCAGATCATCTTCATGGATACCGCTACCATTATCTGTAACTTTTATTTTTTTAAGTCCTGATTCTTCAACAGTAACAGTAATTTTAGTCCCACCTGCATCAATTGCATTCTCAACTAATTCTTTTACAACAGATTGAGGTCTTTCAATAACTTCGCCTGCTGCTATTTTATTACTCAATTGTGATTCCAGCTGTTTAATAACGCCCATTGGTTCACCTACTTTATTTGAGATTTTAATTCTTGTAATTTAAGAAGCGCTTCTATTGGAGTCATTGATTCGATTGTTAAGCTTTTTAGTTCTTCTATCACCGCTGTATCATTGGATTCTCCAAACAAATCAAATGAAGGCTGCACTAAATCTTGAGTTCGCTCATTTTTCTCTATATTATCTTGAGTTTTATTTATATTCTCATCTTTATTTACAAAATTTAATTCTTTAATACTGTAATTTTCAAAAGACTCTAGTAAATGGTCGGCGCGATTAATGATTTCATCAGGTAACGAAGCAAGTTTTGCAACATGAATACCATAACTATTTTCAACTGCGCCGGGCATTATTTTATGTAGAAAAATAAGTTCACCATTATACTCTTTTGCTGCAACATGAATGTTAGATAAGCCATCAAGTGATGCATCAAGACCGACTAGTTCATGATAATGTGTTGAAAAGAGCGTTTTTGCACCAATATGATTATGAACATATTCAATCATCGACTGCGCAAGCGCCAATCCATCATACGTTGAAGTACCACGTCCAATCTCATCAAATATGATTAAGCTATTCTCAGTCGCATTAATGAGTGCGTTACGTGCTTCTAACATTTCCACCATAAAAGTACTCTGTCCACTTACAAGATCATCTGCTGCACCGATACGCGTAAATATTTGATCGAAAATCGGTAATTCAGCATAGCTGGCAGGTACAAAAGAACCCATCTGTGCCATTATGCTTATCAAAGCAACTTGTCGCATATATGTAGATTTCCCACTCATATTTGGTCCTGTAATAAGATAAATAAATCCACTATCATTTAATGAACAATCGTTCGGTACATATTGATCTCGTTCCATCACTTGTTCGACAACAGGATGTCTGGCATCTTTAATTTCTAATAGACGTCTATCAGAAATTTTGGGTTCAGTATAATCATTATTAGTAGCAACTTCACTAAAATTTTGCAGACAGTCAAGTTCAGCAATGCGCTTTGCCTGACGTTTTAAATTAGGAATATATGTTTTTACCTGTTCTCGTAACTGAATGAACGCATCGTATTCAAAATCTATCGCTTTTTCTTCTGCACCTAAAATTAATGCTTCTTTTTCCTTTAATTCTTCAGTAATAAAACGCTCTGCATTACTTAAAGTTTGCTTACGGTCATAACCGTATTGTTCTACATCTATATTTACTAAGTTAGCTTTAGAAATCTCAATATAATAACCAAATACTTTATTAAAACTAATTTTTAATGACTTAATGCCTGTACGCTCACGTTCTTTAGCCTGTAACTCAGTAAGCCATGTTTTACCATTTCTTTGTGCATGTCGAAAGTAATCAAGTTGCTGATTAAATCCATCTTTAAAAATACCACCTTCTTTAATCGTTGCAGGTGGTTCATCCATAATACTTGTTTCAAGTAATTCGTAAAGTGGTGCTAAGCTTTGTATGCCATCTAACCCTTCAACAATATTGCGATATGGACTAAGTAGTTCATTGATGCGTGGTAACTGTTCAAGCGAATACTTTAGCTGAATTAAATCTTTAGCATTCACATTTCCAAACTGTACGCGTCCTGCTAAACGCTCCATATCATACACATGCGTTAAAGCTTCACGTAAATTATGACGTAAAATAAACTCATCGTTAAAAAGGCGAACAATTGAAAGTCGCTCTTCAATTTGAGATTTATGTACTAACGGACGTTCAATCCACTCTTTTAACTTACGATTACCCATTGGCGTTTTACATTGATTGAAGATTGATAAAAGCGTTCCTTTTTTAGTTTTAAGACGGATACTTTCAGTCAATTCCAGGTTACGTTTGGCATACATATCAAGACGCATATGACTCAGTGCCGCATATTCTACCGGTTGGTCAATATGATCAAGCGCTCGCATCTGTGTTTCACTAATATAGCTTAATAATAAATTAACAGCGGGTTGTAATGATTCTTTTAAATCAGAAACTTTATCGAAATTTTTATCAGATTCAAAAACTGTGACGATAGTCGTCATTAATTTAAAATGCTGATCGATATGATTTGGCAGATTGACATTCGTGATGATTTCTTTAGGTGCGATACTGCTCAATTCGTTCAGCATCGTCGTCTCATCACAGCTCGTGACTTTTAACTCACCGGTAGAAACATCGCTATAAGTAATGATATATGTTTCTTCATCTTTATACACACATGCCAGATAATTACTTTCATTTTCACTGATCATATCATCCATCACAGTTCCTGGCGTAATGATTTGAACAACTTCTCTCTTGACCATACCCTTAGTTTGTTTTGGATCTTCCATTTGTTCTGCTATCGCAACTTTATAACCCTTTTCAATTAAACGTTCAATATAACCTTTTGATGAATGATGTGGCACACCACACATCGGAATCGCATTCTTCTTATCACGACGTGTTAATGTGATTTCAAGTTCTTTTGCTGCTAAAATTGCATCATCATAGAACATTTCATAGAAATCACCTAATCGAAAGAATAATATCGCATCTTTATATTGTTCTTTCATCTCTAAATATTGTGTCATCATAGGTGTAGGTTTAGACATCGTTAACCCATCCTTCTTAATAAATTTCTTTTATCTAATAACTTTAATAAAAAATAGGCAATAAGACTCCCTGCAAGGCTACTCGCTATAAAAGCATAAAATATCGGCATGAAACCATTTAAGTTAATATTCATCATCAACATAATTGGGATAGTACAAAAACTTCCGATAAAACCTGTCCCTATCCATTCACCGATTGCTGCATATTTTATCGCTTTAAATCTATGAAACAAAATTGCTGAGAGCAATACCCCTACCATACTACCAGGAAATGCAAACAAAGAGCCTGTATGAAGAATGTTGCGAATCAGTGAACTAATAAAAGCTTGTGCTAATCCATACCATGGACCTACCAGCACAGCACACAACACATTTGTAAAATGCTGCATAGGAAATGCTTTTATCGGACCGATAGGGATATATATTAAATTACTTAATACAACATTCATAGCGACTAGGATGCTAGTAAGTGTTAATTTTTTAGTATTATTGCGCATAAATCCTCCTGAACAAAATAATGCCGATTCATATGAACCGACATTATTTGTTTTATATAATTAGTTACCGCAACCTGGTGCTGCATTAGCTTTTGCAGCTCCTGTTTCACCTGATAAAAGGTCACCGCCAGTTGAAATAATAATTTCATCTGTAACAGTCTGACTAATCGCATGCGACACGATTTGTAGAAGAGTATTCACTTCGCCTTGCGCTTCTTTAAATTGATCAACAATCGGCATTTCATCTAATTCCGCTTCAACTTTAGCAATTTTTTCTTCAACAAGACCTAGTGCTTTTTCTTTACCATAGTTTTCAAAGTTCACTGCTTGTTTTTGCAATGATTTTAATGACGCCATTTTCTCACGAACATTTTGATTCTCATGAATTTGCGCTTCCGCACGTTTGAAGAATTCAACTGCTTCAGTTTCAGCCATCATTTTCCCTAATTCTTTTGCTTTTGCAATAATCTCATCATTTGTATACATTATCTTCCCACCCCAACTGGTTCTATAATTTCAATCAATTCTCCGTTTAATGAATAACGCTTTGTATCTGTGATTTTCACTCTGACAAACTTACCAATCGCCGATTCCGGACCAGCAAAGTTAACTAACTTACTCTTATCTGTGTAGCCTGCTAAGATTTCATCGTTTTTCTTAGATGTTCCTTCACATAACACAATGACTTCCTTGTCCTGATAGTAACTTAATGCATTTTCAGTGTGATGTGCAACAACTTGGTTTAAGCGACGTAAACGATCCTTTTTGTCG
Organism: Macrococcus equi; assembly: GCF_047426745.1. Lineage (GTDB taxonomy): Bacteria > Bacillota > Bacilli > Staphylococcales > Staphylococcaceae > Macrococcoides > Macrococcoides equi. The sequence goes on from NZ_CP179732.1 coordinate 2,128,228, forward strand.
GCAGTTGAAACATTATCTTTCATCTTTGCAGCAGGCGTACCTTCACGCGGAGAATATAGATACGTATAAGCATGTTCAAAACCGACACGTTCATATAAATCAATTGTATCTAAGAACTGCTCTTCTGTCTCGTTTGGATAGCCTACAATAATATCTGTTGTCAGTGCAACATCGGGTATTGCCGCTTTAATTTTATCTACTAATTCTAAATAACTCTCACGTGTATATTTTCGTCCCATAATCTTAAGTACATCATTATTACCGCTTTGAACAGGCAAATGAATATGAGGTACAATATTGCCACCTTGAGCAAGTACCTCAATTAATCGATCATCAAAATCCCATGGATGACTCGTCATAAAACGTACACGTGGGATATCAATTTTTTGGATGTCAGCGAGTAAATCACCTAAACCATAATTTAAGCCATCTATGTCCTTACCATACGCATTAACATTTTGACCTAATAAACAAATTTCTTTATAGCCACGTCTTGCCAGATCTCTCACTTCAGCAATAATCTCTTCAGGCAGACGACTACGCTCTTTACCACGAGTAAACGGAACGATACAATATGTACAGAATTTATCACAGCCATACATTATATTGACCCAAGCTTTCGTCTCACCCATGCGCACTTTTGGAAGGTTTTCAATCACGTCACCTTCTTTAGACCATACTTCTACAACCATCGCTTTAGACATATAAGCTTCATTTAAGATTGCTGGTAAGCGATGAATATTATGTGTACCAAAAATCATATCGACATTTTGGTAAGATTTCATAATTTTATTCACTACAGATTCTTCTTGAGACATACAACCACAGACACCAATTAAAACGTCTGGTTTCGCAAGTTTAATATGCTTTAAGTTACCAATCTCACCGAACACTTTATTCTCAGCATTTTCACGGATTGCACATGTATTTAGTAGTATAACATCTGCATCATTGACATCTTCTGTTGCCGTATATTCTAACGCTTCCAGAATTCCAGCCATTACTTCAGTGTCATGCTCATTCATTTGACATCCATAAGTACGAATAAAGAACTTGCGTCCACGTCCTAAACCTTTATACTTTTCATCAATTGAAAATGCATGATGTTCTACTGATTCTTTACCACGCTTTTTTGCATCTTTAAGACTCGGTGGCTGATACACTTTTTCGAAATACTTACTGTAATCTTTCTCAGGTGCATTTTTACCTCGCACCTGTGAAGCATCTAATCTACTTTCTTCATTCATTACATACTAACCCCATTTTCAACATAATCATTCCTATAGTATAACTTTTTAAATATATATTTTCAAAGTATTTTTACTGTATAAAATAAAAAAGCGCCAAAGCGCTTTTTAAACTAATTTTTCTAATCTTTTCATCCATTGTGTCACAGAATAAGGTGCTTTAATATTTCTTTGAATAGCACGATAAAGTGCATCTTCAAAATATTTTCTTATATCATTACTTTTAAACCAATCATCATAAAAGTTTAAGTTATCTTCTAATATTGCAAAAGTAATTTTATATATATCATATGAGAAACTTTTTTCTTTTACATTCAGTGTAAATAAAGTTCGTTTTAAGATTTCATCAATTTGATCCGCTCTGTTTTTAATATGACTATTTTGATTCAATACATCTTGATTAATTGTGACCGTGTTTAACCATACATGTGGATTATAAATTTCATAAGTAAATCGCTCTAAAATAAACTGTGCTGGCACGATACCTTCAATATGTTTTTCTGTGTACGTCACTTTTTCTTTTTTAAATAAGCCTCCTGGTACAACTTCTTTATGCAAATTTTCCGTCTTACCTTCATAAAAACATTGTTTCAAAGAAGTTTGAACTAAGTAATTGAGTACATGAATTTTTGTAAATATCAATAAATCTTCATCAGTCATAGTTGATTCAATTGTTTGAAAAGGTTCATATAAATCTACAATGTAATCCATAACACCAGGTAAATGTGCGCATCGCTCTGCAAGTTTTGAAGACTGTAGTGTCATATTAGCTCTCCTTTAAATCAAATAATTTTTGTGAATATTAGTCAATTCATTGTATATTACTTTATACGATTCAGATGCTTTCAGTTCGCCTGATTGATGAATTTTGAACATTACACTATTAATAATCATCGTTAGTGTGTTGAAAAAAGTTAGTTTTGAAGTTAAAAGTCCCATACGATGATAATGTTTATCTATTACAGCATGAGAAATTACTTTGATAACAATTTGAACATCAGGATACTGTTTATGAATATCCTTTTCTAATTTTTCTATTTCTTGCATAGATAGTTTTTCCAAATAATAAAATTGATCAATCATACTTTGACTGTAATCATTAAATTCATTATATGTGATTGAATTTTTATTGATTTCACCATAAACTACATCAAGCGCTGAATAATCAGCCAGAGGATAACGTTCTCCATTTTTAGGTATGTAATAAGTACACAGTATCATTGAAGTCGCAATAAGATTTTGTTTTACTTTTGATACTACATAATTGAATAATACATTCGGTGTAATCTCATTAATCCCTTTCAGTTGCTGGTATGTTAAAAAATTGCGTTCATTTTCATATAAATTAACTAAATCGATAATCAAATTATGTAACACTTGTGGATGAGTATCGATAAAGAATAATTGATTCTGAAATAATTTAAATACCTGCTGTCTGATAGCCATTGCTATTTTATTTTCACTTGATTTTCGCGTTATATTTAAACATGTTTGATCAACCATGATATAGAACCCATGCTGAAATAAACGATCATCAATGATTAGAGTAAGTAACATAGGATTTTCTTCAATCAACTGCATTGAAATGTCATACATTTGGAAATATGCATCAGGGAATTGTCTTACTAATATCTCTCTCGCATGATTCGAGCGATTTAAATACTCTGCTTTTAAACTATGGATTGTATTTACCAAGTTTGCAAGCTTGCTTACATATTCAAAATTTACTAAATCAGCTTGCTCGGGATTATTAATTGAATATCTCAAGGCACTTGACTCACTAAATGGGACTATCTTTTTATCATTTTGTGTATCCTTTAACACACCGATTGTAACTTGAGCAAAACTTGCACTTAAAATTTGATAACGAATAAAACTTTGAGCAAACTCCATTACTAATATTTCATCTAAATAGTCACTTGAAATCTTCTTATTAAAATAATTCACAGTTTCTAATTCATAATTAAAATGATCAATCAATTTATTCATTCTATGAGATGCAACATCCGATAAACTTACCGCCATGAGAGACCTCCTAAGAAATAAAGTATGTTTATCTTAAATTTAGCAAATCTATAAATATAATAAAAATTTAATACAAAAAGATAAATTAACTAAAAAAACCATCTCGATGATGAGATGGTTAGAATTGTTTCTTAATCCAATATGAAGAGAAACATGTGATAATACCGATTAAAGTTAATATATAGGGTAATTCATATAAGTAAAAGTTCCAATAAAGATTATCCTCTAGATTAAGATTCATATTAAAATCATTCATAACAAGTAAATAATGAAAACCAAACGCGAATATTAATAAAGCCCCTCCAAAACCTACGATAATAATATATATCAATTGATTTTTTATATCGAATATAATCATCAAGCCATTCATGATTAAACTCAATCCAAACATCATCATCATTCCATGAAATTTGAAGAAGTCATCGTTGATTGAATAAAATACTGATGCAAAAAACAATAATAAGAGATGTGGGAATATCACAATAAATAAATTTGACTTAAGTATTTCAGATTTATTCATTGGAAGACTCTCATACCAAGGAGTCGCTTTTAACTTTCTGAGTTGATCATATTTTTGAGCTTGCAGATAAAATATACAAGTCATTAATAATAAGAAAAAAGTATCAGCAAAATTAAATGTCAATACATTTTGGTCGATTCTCGTTAAACTACCATTATCAATATATGCCTTTAACATTATAGAACTTAGAAATAACCCAATAATAATAAAAGGCATTGATTTTAACAATTTAAAATCTAAAAATATTATTTTTTTCATTTAATCACTCCAAACTAAGCTTTTAGAAAATGATTTTTTTATGGTCATTTTAATAAGTTTTATTGAAATCAATATTGAAACTGCTAAAGCAACAAAAGGTAACACACTGAAAATAAACTCATGCGCGAATGCGTGATTTTCAAGATATTTAAACTGTAATTCAAGAAAAATAAAATTTATCGCTATAAAAGTCACACAGTAAATCATAAAAGTGTTTTTATTTTTATATTTCCAGTTCGCATAGTAGCTATAAAAAGTTACTGCATTCATTATTATGGCTGCACTATAAACATATAGTAATGGCATAATAGTCAGTGTTTGTTTTGTTAGTATTATTTCAACTGACCATAGGATAAAGCTGAAAACATTTAGCAATAGTACGATTTTCCATTCATCTAATATTAAATCTTTCTTATTTTTCGGCAATATATAATAACTTTCTTTTAATCTTCTATTTCTTAATGATGCTTTTTGTATAGGAAATGCGTACATTAACATGATATATAAAGCCATATTGTAAGGTGAGAATGCACTTCCATCTTTATTTCTTATAGTAAAAAGAAAGATGTCAAACCCAATGGTAGCTATGAATAAGAATGCATACCACCATTTATAGCTATTGAACTGTATAAACAATTTTATCTGTTTGACCATGATGCATACGCTCCCTTTTCTTAAAGTACATGAGTTCATCGATACCTGCATTGTGAATCGATATTTCATTTCCAAATAATTCTGTCATCGCTTGTGCCTCATTCGTTAATGCAGTAAATGTTGTTTCATAAAACTCTGTACCAATTAAAAGTTGTTCAATTTCTTCATCTAATAGTGAAGTTGCTCCTCTCACTATTTTGTAATCTTCTAAAATATGATCTTTCTCATCCATCATGATTAATTTCCCTTTTTCTATATAACAAATATAATCTGCAATGGATTCCAGGTCAGACGTTATGTGCGTAGAAAACAGAATGGTCATCTCTTCATCAAGCATCAAATCCTGAAATATTTTTAACAATTCTACTCTGAACGTTGGATCTAGACTAGAAGTCGGTTCATCTAGGATGAGTAGTTTAGCGTGATGACTTAATGCTGTTGCAAGACTGAGTTTGACTTTCATTCCTTGTGATAAGTGCTTAATTTTAGTTTTAACAGGCACTTCGAAACGTTTTAAATAATGATAATACGCTTGGCTATCCCACTGTTCAAAATACATTTTCATGATTGTTTCAAGTTTTTTGGCATTCATCCAGTCAGGAAAATGGTTTTCACTAAATACTATTCCTATTTCAGAAAGTATACCTGCTCTATCTTCAATATAATTTTGATTAAAGACTTTAATACTTCCTTCATCTGGTGAAGTAAGATTTAATAATTGATAGATTAATGTTGTTTTTCCCGCACCATTTTCTCCGATTAAACCTGTAATATAGCCTTTTGGTATTTGAAGATTAGGTATATCTAATACGAAATGATTTTGTGTGTATTTTAAACCTTTGACTTCAATGACATGATTATTCAAATTTATTCCTCCCATAAATCTTTTGTCAGTTCTATTAAATCCTGCTGATTAATATTCAGTTGTTTAGCAAGTTGTATTGAAGAAAGAATCAATGCCTCTAATTCCTTATTCGACTGTTCCTGAATAATCGCAATATTCCCTTGTGCGACAAACGTTCCCTTTCCAGGTATTGTATATAGGTAACCTAAATCCTCCAGATCCTTATATGCCCGCTTCGTTGTAATTACACTGATGCCAAGCATTTTTGCCAACGCACGCATTGACATTAAGGATTCGCCTTCACGTATTTCTTTTGCCATTATCAATCTGATTATCTCTGATTTTAACTGTTCATAAATCGGTTGATCGCTTTTGGGATCAAAATGAATGTTCAACATACCACCCTCTTTCGTTATATTGTATATATACAATATACACAGTATATACAGTAATGTAAAGAATTTTATTAAATCAAAAGCAAAACACGTAAACATTGAGTTGTTTACGTGTTTTGGATGCACGGTTTGAGGCTTAACCATACATATTCATTTATTTTTTGCACGGGTTATGGACGAACTGGGCATATTCGTACTCTTTTTGCACGGGTTATGGACGAACCGGGCATATTCGTACTCTTTTTGCACGGTTTATGGCCGAACCGGGCATATTGATACTCATTTTGCACGGGTTTTGGACGAACCGGGCCAAATAAACATTATCATATTATTCCAGTAACTCTAAATCCTCTCCTGAATTCAGCATGTCGTAATAAACACCACGGGATGCAATTAATTCACTTTGTTTTCCTGCTTCTACTACTTCACCCTGATTGAGCACTACAACTTTATCTGCTTTCTTTACAGTATTTAATCTATGGGCAATGATTATACTCGTTCTTCCACTCATAAGTTTTTCAATCGCTTCCTGCAGTTTCATTTCTGTTACGGTATCAATATTACTTGTCGCTTCATCCAATAATAATATTTTAGGATTGAGGACAAGTGCACGTGAGATATTAATCAATTGTTTCTCGCCTTGTGATAAATGCGTGGATTCAAAAGTAACTTCTGTATCAAATCCATTTTCCAAACGCATAATGAAGTCGTAGGCATTCGCATCTTTAGCTGCTTGAATCATTACTTCATCACTGATATGCTGATTTTTATATTTAATATTTTCTCGTATCGTTCCGTCAAAGATAAATGGGTCCTGTAGTACATATGCTATCTGATTCCTTAATGTAGTTTTTGGAATTTCCGTGATATCGATTCCATCTATTTTTATCGATCCACCCTGTATGTCGTAAAATCTCGCAATAAGCTGAATCACAGTTGTTTTTCCTGCTCCTGTTGCTCCCACAAGTGCTAAAGATTCGCCTCTATTCACGTCAAATGATATATCATTTAACGTTGGAACAGATTGCTTGTCATTATATTTAAAAACGACACGTTCAAGTGTGATATCTCCTTTTATATCTAGGTGAATATTCTCACTTTTTACATCATCTTCTTCTGGTGTATCAATAATTTCAAATACGCGTTCTGCACCACTTAACGCACTAAGTACCGTATTAAACTGATTGGCCAGATCATTTAGAGGTCGGGTGAATTGTCTTGCATATTCTGCAAAGATCATAATGGTTCCAACAGTGATACCGTAACCTTTCAAAGCTAATATTCCTCCAATACCTGCTACGATTGCAAATGAAATATTGTTAAAGAAATTCATCACTTTAGGAATAAAACCTGAATAAGTCACAGACCAAAAACTATTATCTCGAACACTCGCGTTCTTTTCTCTAAATCCTCTCATCACCTCTTGTTCCTGAGAAAATACTTTAACTACTGATTGACTAGAAACAATTTCTTCAATAAATCCGTTCATCTCTCCAATTGCTTTTTGTCTGCTTTTATATAGAGGACCTGTTCTTTTCGTGATCCAGCGCATCGATAAAAACATGAGCGGAATGATAATCATTGTAAGTAATGTAAGTAATGGTGATAACATAAGCATCACAATAATTGTCCCGACAATCGTTACTACAGATGATGTGAACTGGATAAATGATGAATTTAATACTTGTGAAATCGTATCAATATCATTTGTCATTCTACTCATTAACTCACCATGCTGTCTTGTATCAAAAAAAGATATCGGTAACTTTTGCATATGTTCAAATAATTGCATCCTTAATTTATAAACAGCTTTTTGTGCAATAGTAACCATTATAATCGCTGCAATATAAGAAGTAGCTGATAATAAGATGAATATTAAAAGCAGCATCCACAAATCCTGAGTAAGCCCGTCAAATTTTTTCGGGATGATTTTTGTGTCGATGATTTTACCGATAATGTACGGTCCCAGTAAGCCAAGTAAAGATGAAATTACGACACATAAAATAACAATCAGCAATTTAAGATGGGCATCATCCATCAACTGCCAAATACGACGTACAGAATACCTCCAGTTTTTCGCTTTGGCAACAGGATTACCACGTTGATCGGTTTTTTGTTTATTTTTTTTCAAATCTTCTTTTGTTAGTAAAAAAGGATGTCCAAAAATAGATTTAGGCATTTTGATCACCTGCTAACTGTGAGGCATTAATTTGCTGATACAACTCAGACGTCTTCAGAAGCGTGGCATGGTCTCCAAAACCGACAATCTTACCGTGGTCAAGCAATAAAATATGATCTGCTGATTTTGCTGTTTCAATCTTTTGTGTAACAATCAATCGTGTCATCTGAAGTTGTTCAAGCATATTAAAAAGCCGTGATTCTGTATGTATATCTAATGCAGACGTTGAATCGTCTAAAATGAGAATATTGGGTTTACGAATAATTGCACGCGCGATTGCAATGCGTTGTTTTTGACCACCAGATAAATTAACACCTTCCTGTCCAACCATAGTCTCGTATTTGTGATCAAACTTCATAATATTCTCATGAATTTGTGCGATGTCCGTTGCATGCACCACTTCACTTTCTAACGCTAACGGATTACCAAAAATAATATTGTCAAAAACCGTTCCGGTAAATAAAATATTTTTTTGAGGCACATAGCCAATCATTTCTCTTAAACTTTGTTCATCTATCTTACGAATATCTTTACCATCGATAAGAATCTTCCCTTTTGTAGGTTCATATAATTTTGGTATTAAGCTAAGCAATGCAGACTTTCCTGAACCTGTAGCTCCCATAATGACAAATTTCTCACCAGCATTTACTTTGAAGTTAATATCTTCCAAAATATTGCGATGAGATAATGGATATTTGAAATCAACATCTATAAATTCTATACTTGCACCACCTTTGTGTGGATTTATTTTAAATTCCAATTCATCTTCATCAACAGGTGTCTCAAGTACTTCTTTCATCCGATCACTGCTCGCTTTCGCACGAGAAAATGCAACGATAATGAATGCAAACATTGAAAATCCACCCTGCATTCTTAATGCATAGTTAATTATCGCGACAAGTGCTCCTACATTTATTACGCTTTGTGATATATCTTTTGCACCAATATAAATAACAATTAATAGCGCGACATTCATCACAATTAATAAGAACGGGAGGATTTGTTCCATTAACTTAAGTGCTTTAACGGTATCATTCTTAAGTAATATTGAAGTCTGCTTAAATTTATCAGTTTCATATTCACCACTTAAATTTGCACGAATCATTCGAACAGAGGACAAATTTTGTTGTATTGTTCGATTGACATTATCGAGTTCCTGCTGAACACGTTTAAATAATTTCATGCCTTTTTTTGCTGATATGAGTAGAAAGATAAATATCAATGGACTGCCAATAAGTAAATAGATTGCGAGATGTGGTGCAACCATAAAACTCATCACAATACTTCCTATCACAAGTAATGGTGCACGTAACATAATACGTAAACTCATAAATAGAACCATTTCACATGCGATAACATCACTGGTTAGTCGTGTAATGATACTTGAAGTACTGAACTTTTCCAGAGTTGCAATTGAGAACTTTTGAATGCGTTCAAACATAGCTTCTCTCAAATCATAAGAAAAACTATGACACACATGACTTGCTACAAATGAATTGATAATACCGCACACAAACGCTGCTATACTCATAAGTATAAGTAATATTAAATAATGTAATGTATTATCGAAGTTTTTTTCAATGATTCCCTTATTAATAATTTGAGACAATATCACTGGTAAACTAAGTTCTACTGCAAGTTCCAGTAGCATAAGCATCAAAGCAAAAACGATATAACCTAAATATGGTTTAGTAAATTTTAATATCATTGAATCACCTACCCTTTAAATAATATTATGCCACTGTTCGATGGTATTAAAAATAAAAATACATAGTCTTTTGCATATTAGTCTGACTAGCGTATAATAAAGAAGGAAATTATCAGAATTGGAGATTAAATTTATGTCAATACTTTCTCAGTTAATAGATTTTATATTACATATTGATGAGCATCTCGTTAATATCGTTAAAGAATATGGTGGTTTAACCTACGCGATTTTATTCGGAATTGTATTTGTAGAAACTGGTTTAGTTATTATGCCATTCTTACCAGGTGATTCAATGCTCTTTGCAGCTGGTGCATTAGCTCCGCAAGGCGCATTAAATATATGGTTTTTATTTATTTTGTTATCTCTTGCCGCAATTATTGGCGATACGTTGAATTATCATATCGGTAAATGGATTGGCTATGGGATCGTAAATCATCCAAAGCTAGGTCGTATGATTAAACAGGAACACTTACTTAAAGCAGAAAATTTCTTCAACAAATATGGTGGAAAAACAATTTTATTAGCGCGTTTTATGCCATTCATACGAACTTTCATTCCGTTTGTCGCTGGTGCAAGTTCAATGAGATATAGTTATTTTATTCTTTACAATGTCATTGGAGCAGTTGCCTGGGTAGGTATATGTTTAGCTGGAGGATATTTCTTTGGTAACATTCCAATTGTTAAAAATAATTTTGAAATAGTGCTTATCGTTATTATTTTAGTGTCTATTTTACCCGCTTTAATAAGTGTCATTCAAAACATGAGAAAAAAATAAAGAGGTGAGACATGTGTCTCACCTCTTTATCGTAGTTGATGAAATATTGTATTTCTTAAATCATTTTTGCTCAATTCACTCATATCACTGTGTATAGGATATATGTTCGTTATTGTTGCAGGTTTACCATTGAGTATGATAATACGATCTGACATATCTATTGCCTCAGCAATGCTATGTGTAATCATTAACACAGTCTTACCAGTCTCTCTTATTAAGCTCTTTAACCATTGTTGCATCTCTATTCTTGTAATCTCATCCAGCGCAGAAAATGGTTCATCAAGCAAAAGAACATCATGATTAGAATTTAATGCTCTCAAAAATGAGACGCGTTGTTGCATACCCCCTGACAGACTCGATGGATATTGATCTTTAATATCCGTAAAACCCGCGCGTTCAAGTAACGCTGTACTTTTATCCACAGTTTGACTGCCAATCTCTGTTGCTAACTGAATATTTTCCTTTACGGTGCGCCAGGGCATTAAAGAACTTGTCTGTGGCATATAAGAAACATGCCCTGTACGAGTAACCTCTCGATCGTCTATGTAAACATGACCTGATGTCTGCTTTAACAATCCACCAATAATGTTAATTAGTGTTGATTTTCCAGATCCACTGGGTCCTACAATTGCAATGATTTCATTGTTTTTAACATCAAGGTTTATATTTGTTAATACGCTATTTTCACCATATTGATGAGCGATATCCTTAAGTGTTAGTATACTATTCATGATTCCACCTCAACACAATGCGTTTGATCAATTCAATAACGGTAAATATTGCCATCGCAAATATGATAATCCAGACTATTGCTACAAAAACCTGATCGACTTGAAAAGCACGTTGCGCTAGAATCATAAATTTACCTAAACCTTTATCACTCCCTAGCCACTCAGAAATTATTGCCCCCATCACTGAATACGTACCTGCAATTTTTAAACCATTGAAGAAAAATGGCATACTGTTTGGCCATTCTAATTTTGTAAACAACTGCAAACGCGTTGCCCCCATCATCAACATATACTTCTTTAAATCTTTATTCGTCTCGTGAAAACCTTCAAGTAAACTTACCGTTATCGGAAAGAAACATATTAATGTGATGACGATAAGTTTCGGTAATAATCCAAAACCGAACCATATAACTAGTAGGGGTGCAATTACTATCACAGGAATATTTTGACTTATTATTAACAATGGATAGATAAAATCATTTAAAGCAGGGATTAAGTTTAAAATAATCGCAAATAACACTCCAATGACTATAGAACATATTAACCCAAGTAATACTAAATTGACCGTTGGGATGAGATGTGGATAATATTCCGGAAAATCTACAACAAACGATTTTCCAATTGCACTTGGTGCAGGAAGTGTATATGGATCAACTTTTAATGTCTTCACCAACACTTCCCAAATCAAAAGTAAAAATAATAAAAATGCTGAGAACTTTAATACTTTTATCATCGATACTTTTCGACCAGTTGATCCATTGAAACAGACTCAGCGTGATAAAACTTCACTTGAGAAATAATCGATGCACAACCCAGTTCAAGCATACGACTGTTCATCTGTTCAATTAATGGTAATAATTGCTTCATATCCCCTTCTATACTTGTCTCTAATGGAGATACAAAATATTTTAAACCGGATTGTTCAATAACTTCGATCGCTGCATCAATAAAAGGAATAACATCTTCACCATTCGGCGTTTTTGGGATAATTTGAATACTCATGATTGTATTAGCCATTATTTACCCTCCACAAATTCATTCGTGAATGCATCTTTTGCAACAAAATCCTTCTTAATAATTTTATTATCTTTTAAATATTTCGCATAGTTTGCCCAAACTTTTTCATCTTGAATCCCCCAAGTTTTAGCATCATCTTGATATTTTGGAGATAAATATTTTTGAGATTCATAGACAAGATCTTTTTGTTTCTTAAGTTCAGGTGCTGCTTTAATTAGAATATCAGCGCTCTCTTTTTCATGCTTAATTGCATACTCATAGCCCTCTTTCACAGCAGCCATAAATGCTTTTGCAGTCTTACTGTTTGCTTTTAAGTATTTTTCATTAGCGATGATAATCGGTGTATAATAATCTAGATTTTTATCATAATCTGTTAAATACTGCATATTAACATCGATATTGCGCGTTTTTGCTTCAATACCTGTCCAGCCGTAATAAACCCATGCAAAATCAATATTCTTCTTTGAAGCGGCAAAGAAATCAGTACTACCCATATTAACGATCTTAGTCTTGTTAATATCTGCCTTGTCTTTATCCATTAATGTTTTGATAAATGCTTTCTCAATTGGCGCTCCCCAGCCACCATAGGTTTTACCTTCATAATCTTTTGGTGACTTGATGTTTTTATTTTTCAAACTCATGAAACCACTAGTATTATGCTGAATGATTGCACCAATCGACTTAATCGGTACACCTTCAGAACGTGATTGAGTTACCTGTTCCTGAGCACTAATACCAAACTGAACATCTTTTTTGTTTGCAGCGATTAACTGATCCGCCGTAACCTCACCAGGTGCTTTAATTTCTACATCCAGACCGTGTTTCTTAAAGAAACCTTTCTCTTTTGCTACGTATATACCAGTATGGTTTGTGTTTGGTGTCCAGTCTAACATCATTGTAACTTTATCCAATTTGCTATTAGAATTATCAGTCTCACTCTCTTTATTTTTCGAATCATTACCACAACCTGCGAGTAATACAGCACAACTTAAACCAGCCAATAAACTTCTCTTCATTATTTTTCCTCCAAATAAAAAACACAACTATACGTAAAGTTGTGTCAAAAACGACACTTCCCTACGCTAGTTTTACCTAGATCAGGTGAATAAGGGTTTAGGCGCACGACCAATCTCAGAGTAACTCCCCTAGTGTTTTTAGTTATTTTATTTTTTAACATACCAAGTATACCAAATAAGTTCTATGTATAAAATGTTTAATACTGCATTTGTAATATTTTATGTGTAATGCCTCATCATCAAATAAATATTTTTAATTAATTTATGTCATTTTTTTAACTGAAAATAGTTATTTAATTTTGAAAAATTACTATTATTTTCTATATATAAATCATATAATAGATTGAATCTATTGGAGGCGAAAATATGAAAACATTCATAAGTATCAATAAAAAACTATTGATTTCTGCTGTGCTTTTAACAAGTATTACAACATCACAATCACTACCAGTATATCATGCTGACGCTGCTGTAAAAACTTACAAGAAATATACTTTCGAAAGAAATACAATAATTTTTAATAAACCATCTACTAGTGCATACCAGGTTGGTAATCTCCTACCTGCTACGAAAGTACGAGGATCAAATGTCGGCTCTTTTCTTAAATTAACCTATCCAGCACAATATCGTGGTATGTATATTCATCGATCAAAATTAGCGTCTACTGCTCCAAATTCAAATAGTGGCTATACATTATACCCAGGCTATAACGGCATAAAAGTATATTATCTACAAAGAAAACTAGGCATTCCATACTCACCATATACATCAACGATGAACGAACGTACGGTTAATGCTGTAAAATCATATCAAAGAAGCAGAGGATTAAAACCAACAGGCGTTGTTTCAAAAAGTCTCTGGATAAAGATGTTCGGTAATTCAATTTCATTTAATATAGATGCATGGAAAAAGCCAAGTGTCGTACCCACTCAAGCCAGCCGTGCCACGCGTATCAATGCAATGATCAATTATGCAAATCAACAAGTCGGTAAACCATATATTTGGGGAAGTACAGGAGAAGCTGGATTTGATTGTTCAGGATTATTACTTCAAGCCATGCGTGCAGGAGGTTTTGATCCAAAAGGTATTTCAAACTTTGTGAATGTGAGACCACAATCAGACTTAGCTAATGAACTCTGGAAAAATAAAGAATTTTCATATGTGAATATCAATAATATTCAACGTGGTGATTTAATCTTCTATATTGATCGTTATGGTCGGGCTGGACATGTATCTCTCTATTTAGGTCAGAATGAAATTCTTCATTCTCTCAATAATAATGTATATAAAACAAAAGGCTATAAAAATCAATTCGGCTATGCTCAGTTAGGAGCTAAACGTGTTTTTAAATAATTAAAAAAATAGAGCGACTGTAATATAAATATTACAGCGCTCTATTTTTATTTAAATTCAGCCATCAATGCTTCAAATTTTGATTGATCCATCTCAATCGGTTCTTTCGCTAATGATTTAGAATAGCCATTTAACTGTTCAGCATAGCTTGGTGTATCGATATCCTGATAAATAATACCAGTCACTAACCCGTCATGTTCTACAACAGTATTTAAGGCCTGTGTTTTATTTTTATTATCATAACCTTCAATATCATTTAATGACGTTAAATTCTCTTTAAACCATTCATATGTGTTTACTTTATTATAGGTCACACATGGTGAGAATACATTAACGAAGGCAAAACCTTTATGGTTAATAGCTGCTTCAATAATAGCTGTTAATTCTTTAATATCACTTGAGAAACTTTGCGCTACAAATGTTGCACCTGAAGTAATTGCTAATTCCAAAGGTGAAACATGTTTTTCAATTGATCCTTTAGGTGTTGTTTTCGTTACAAAACCATGGGCTGAACTTGGTGAAGTTTGTCCTTTTGTTAAGCCATAGATTTGGTTATCCATTACAACATAAGTTAAATCGATGTTACGTCTGATTGAATGGATTGTGTGTCCCATACCAATCGCATAGCCATCACCATCACCACCGGATGCAATAACAGTTAACTCTTGGTTAGCCATTTTTACACCTTGCGCCATTGGTAATGCGCGTCCATGAATTGAGTGCACACCATATGAATTAATATATCCAGACAAACGTCCTGAACACCCAATACCTGTGATAACAGCTAGTTCTTCAGGTTCCAGCCCTACATTTGCACAAGCTTTTTGTATTGCTGCCTGTACTGAGAAGTCACCACATCCCGGACACCAGTTCGGTTTCACACTATTTCTAAAATCTTTAAATGTTGCCATTTAGATGCGCTCCTTTACTTCAATTACTTCATTAATTTTCGCTTCAATTTCTTTCGGTAAGAAAGGTGTACCATCGTATTTTGTATAATTTGTAATCTTACCTTGATGCATCGTATTCATTTTAATGATGCTTGACAATTGACCTGCATAATTATGTTCAGCGACAATTACGCGTTTTGCTTTATTGATTGCATCTTGAACTTCATCAACTGGGAATGGATGTAATTGTTTAATATGAAGATGATTGACTTTACCATCAATACGTTCAATTGCTTCATCAATCGCACCGTAAGTTGATAAGTATCCGATAACTAAAACATCTGCTTCTGGATGATTTTCCTGATAATCTACAGGTTCAGAGATCTTTAACTGCTCAATTTTACGCATGCGCTTTTCCATTTGTTTTGCACGGTTGACTGGACTTTCAGAAGGTTTACCTTCTTCTGTATGTTCAACCCCTGTGACGTGGTGGATACCATTTTTAACACCTGGAATAACACGTGGTGATATACCACTTTCAGTTACTTCATAACGCTTGAAGTATGATTTATCTTCACGCGCTTCAACCTCAGTAATTAAGTTACCACGGTCTATCTTGATTCTATTAAAATCCAAATTCGGAACCGTATGTTTACCCATTGAAAGTTGTAAGTCACTAAGTAAAATAACCGGACATTGATATTGTTCAGCTAAGTTAAACGCCTCTGCAGTTAAATAGAATGCATCTTCAGCGGTCGTTGGTGCAAGGACGATTTTTGGAATATCACCATGTGTCCCATAAATCATCTGCATTAAATCAGATTGTTCCTGTTTTGTCGGTAATCCAGTTGAAGGACCCCCACGCATCGTATTGATGACCACAAATGGTTGCTCTGTCATACCACTTAATCCAATTGCTTCCATCATTAATGAAAGACCTGGACCTGCTGAAGCTGTAAATGCACGTACACCACCGTAGTTTACACCGATTGCCATAACCGCTGCTGCAATTTCATCTTCTGTTTGAATGACCGTTCCACCGAATTCTGGTAATTTATCTATCATATATTCCATAATTTCACTTGCTGGTGTAATTGGATATGCTGCCATAAATCGTGCTCCACCTGTAAGTGCACCTAAAGAAATAGCATCATTACCGATCATATATAAATGACCTTCCTCTGTAGAAGGATTTAATGAAAATGTATGAAAATCTTCTTGCTCCATTAAATCAAAACCAGCATGCAATGCTTGTTTATTTAATGCACAGATTTTCTCACCCTTTTTGCCAAATATATCATCAACCAATACTTCGAAATGTTTAAGATCAACACCAATCAAACTCGCGCTAGCACCTACCGCTACCATATTTTTCATTAAAGCTGTGCCTAGCTCTTTCGCTACCTCTGTAAAAGCCATTGAAACAAACTTACCTTCATAATCATCTGGAGCAACTGGATCAAACTTGCTATCCGCTAAAATAATACCTGTAGCATTCATCTCATGATAGTTGACATCAATTGTTTCCTGATCAAAAGCAACTAAAATATCTAAATCATCACTGATTGAATGAACCCTTGAAGTAGAAACACGTATTTTGTTATTGGTATGTCCACCTTTAATACGGCTGGAAAAATGTCTGTATCCATATAAATAATAGCCTAAACGGTTTAAAGCAGTTGAAAAAATTTCACCAGTACTTTCTATTCCTTCACCTTGCTGACCGCCGACTTTCCAAGAAATTTGAGATTTCATATGTACCCTCCTACTATAATCACTTATTCTAATATAACAAAGAACCACCTGTCTTTACATAGACAAGTGGTCTGAATGATAAAAATCAGTCGAATGGCCGATAGAGCTATATTAGATAATCTTCCAAATTTATCTCTCCATAAGATGCTTCATACTTATCAATAAATTCTTGGGTCTCCAGATAAATATATTTAGCAAGTTCCGGTTTGACAATAATATTGCTAATTTTCTGTTCTTCATCCGGACCTTCAAATAAATATTCTAAAATAAATGAAATTGGACTTGAACTAATAGTTATATGATTTACGTAATGTAATGAATAATCAATTTCCTTGATTTCATTATTAAGATGTGAAAATTTTTCATTAGGAAATCTTTTAATTTTATACTCTATTTTTTCAAATTCCTCAATTACATCAGCAATAATTCCATTTATCAATTTTGCACTAACGATATTCATTACCACGCGATATTGATTAATGATTCCATTATTATCCAACTGTTTAAAGCTAATAATAATATCATCGCATATTTCTTCGACACTTACATAATTAAAATAAAGATGCTCTCCATTAAAATTTAGTTTTGAATTTTTCTTTTTAAACATATCCTCTTCTCACTTTCTATTTCAACGGATTATCCTGGTTGATTAATATTCTCTCTATTTTCTTTGTTGTTCCGTCTGTTTTAAGCTCAATAAACACTCCACTTAAAACGCCACGTCCTTTATCTGGTACGACATGTTTCACCGGCATAGAGGTTAAGAAACGATGAATGACTTCATCCTTATTGATACCTAATATACCATCATAATACCCTGTCATTCCGACATCAGTAATAAATCCTGTACCTGAATTCAGTATACGGTTATCGCTTGTTTGTATATGGGTGTGTGTCCCCACAACAACACTCGCACGTCCATCTACATAATAACCGAACGCACCTTTTTCACTCGTCGTTTCCGCATGAAAATCAACGAAGATATAGTCTGTTTCTTTTTTTGCCACATCATATAAAGTATCAAACTTTTTGAACGGGCAGTCAATTTGCTGCATAAAAGCACGTCCTTGTAAATTAATGACTGCTATTTTCTTATCGTTAAACTTTATAATTTCCATCCCTTTCCCTGGGTTATCTTCAGGATAATTGGCTGGACGAACCATTTTTACATTGCTATCTAATAAGTCGTAGCTGTCACGTTGACCATATGTGTGATTGCCAAGCGTTACACAATCTACACCTAATGTCATCATTTCTTTATAAATCTTTTCTGTAATGCCACGACCATGCGCAGCATTTTCACCATTCACAATAGTTATATTAGGTCCATATTTCTTCTTAAGTTGCGGTAAATATTCTGTGAGCATCTCTCGACCAATCGAACCTACAACATCACCTATAAATAATATTCTCATAATTGCCTCTTTCTTTCTGCACGTTTCATTTTAACTCTCAGATAACATATATAACATAAAAATATACCTAGAATCAACGTGAGTAAGGGATAAAAGATAAAAAGATAGAATATGTAGTGACTGATATGCTGTTCTGGTAATGTCTTAAAGCCGACTAGATTCAGTCTATTATTCCATACACCGTCTAAGTTAATCGTTTCAAGCGTTGTTTTCCCGTTTATGTTTTTAGCATGACTTTGTATCGCGACATATTGAATAACATTTTTGTTTTGGTTAAAGACCATGAGCAATGTCTCACCTGTCGAAATTTTCTTTTCAAATATAATCGGCGTTTTAATATAATGATGATTTATATCTTCACGTGTCTTAATATCAACATTTACCTTATCCTTATTGATATAAATTTCTTTTACATGCTTTTTAGCAATTTGCTCAATAATTTGTATACTTTGATCACCAAGTTGATATGTACGGCGATATGTTTGACTTGTTTTCATTAACTGTTGATAATCTTTTAGACTGTGTGCGACTATCTCTTTACCCTTATCATCAGTGAAAATATGTTCAACCGAAATCATATCAACATTTATATTATCATCTGCATTCACTTCATTAATATTATGTTCATCAATAATCAATTCAGTTAATAAACGTTCTTTATACGCTTGTTGTCTATTATGATGAAGTTGATATGCTTCTATTATAGGTAGTAAAGATATCAAAATTAATATTGCGCCTATACCTAAATAAATTTTTACACGTTTTTCCATAGCTTAACTCCTTAAATAATATATATACCTATAATATTATCATTTGAAAAGGCAAATTGAATACCAGTATCAGCACTGCAAAACAAGGTATGAAACGAAAAAAGAAAATCTCTAATCATTGTATTTTTATCATATCCGAGGGTCACATCACCCATATTTTATTCATTAATATATCATACATTTCCAGTATAACACTATTTTATCTCACATAAAAACAACCCTCAAAGCCTTATGGCTCTAAGAGTTGTTCTATTTATCACTATTATTTCGCGTATTCTGTGCAATGTTTTTTATAAATCGTTCTATTCATTTCAAAACCTTATGTATCAAAGGTTTAAGAACTATTACTTGAAATATCTTGTTTCTATGCTTTGCCCATTTTACCATAAGTCTGCCCATTTTTTGCCCATAAAAAAATCACCCACTAATTAAAGTGAGTGAGCAAAGGACAGTGATAGCAATGAAATAGATATGACATTATAGATCAAGAGATATAACAACTAACGCATGGTATTTCATTAGTTATTTTAAGGCTATGCCCTAATACATTAATTATACTTTTACACCCTACTATTTGCAACTGTGTGCGATTGTATTAACTTTAACTAACAACTACCCACCTTTTAAAAGTTTTCGTGCTTAAAATCGGAATGAGAAGCGGGTATTATTAAAAATATTAGTATAGCTCGGGGATACTTTTCATAATCTTCAATAAAGATTTATCTTCTAATTGATTTTTCCTTAATAATTCAATTTTGATATTATTGAAATCTATTACTAATGATTCAGGTGTTAAATCATATTTTCTTATATTTTTTGTGATGATTTTCTTCAGTTCTAAATCAAAATACATTTCTATAGAATCCTCATCTTTTTCAAGATCTACTAAGATTAATGTATTATCTTGAAATACAATTACCCTTTCGCATTTAAAACCAGTAGCAAAATCTTTAACACCGTCTAAATATATAAGTGAATTATCGTCAAGATAATCTAAATTATTAAGTGTTTCTAATGTATCACCCAATTTTTCTTGGAACATTGAAGCATTGTAACCTTTATCATTACTGTATAAATTAGATAAAACCTTTTTGATCTCAATCATTTAATCACTCCTATTATTTTATTTAGTACACTTTAATAATACAAAAACCATCTAGAATAATCTATCAACATTCTAATAAGTTGTTGTGTTTTGTAAAAGTAATAGGTTGCAACTCAGTTGCGTTAGGTAAAACGTTTAAACCGTTGATATAAAAGCTTTTACGGTGCAACCCTGTTGTGTTCGGGAAAACTATAAAAAGGTTGCATGATTGCAACATTAAGCAACGTATTTCACGTTAAGTTTTGTTAGGTTTTATGTTAGCTTTTGTTAGCATATATGTTTTCATCTTCTAGCATTTTCTAGCATTTATGTTTTCACAATGTAGTAATTTGTAGTATATAGTTTTCGTATCCTAACATTTCCTAATATTATGTTTTCACGTGCCGACATTTGCCAACAATTCACTTCCAGGTGTCATCATTAGTCATCATTTTTTCCTAGCACGTCAACAAATGTCAACATAGTCCCGACGTCGCGACATATCCTAACAAAAAAGCTACCATACAAATTAATGTACGGTAGCAATCGACCAAAATACCTCGACGTATCAATATAATAACTGACATGAAGTAAACAGCCTTTTATTGACTATCTAGTCCATTGTTATATTATGATCGCGGATATAGACACGTAAAAACCATATATATTATATCATGTATTTCTCTTTTAGGGTGTCCGAAATGTCCGATTCTCTTTTTTTAGGCGTTAGAAATGTTAGAAGTTTTCTTTTTTTTAGGGTCTCGGCTTTCTCGGTTTCTTTTTAGGGGGTCGATATTGTCGACTTCTTTTTATGACTGCCGAAAGTGCCGATTTACTTTTTTATATAGTTAAGTTCATTAACTTCTTTTTAGGGGGTGTAAAATCGGTAAATGTCTTTTTAAGGGGTCTAAAACTTCTAAAACTATTTATATACCTTACATATCTTTTTAATAAGCTGTACTTCTAATTGTCTTATTCTTTCTCGCGATAAATTCACCAGTTTGCCGACTTCTTCTTGACTTTTTCCGTCTAACCTCTCGAACAATATCCATAGCTCTCTATCTGTAAGCACCTTTTCAGCGTCATCAATGAGTTGTCTATATTGATTATAGTATTCTAACCCCTTTGATTCCGCTTCAACATCTTTTATATTTACATGTTCCTGGTATTCATCGGATATATTAAAAAAATCATCATCGTCAATATCCTTTGATACTAATTCACCATTAACAATAGTAAAGCCTGTTAGTTTAATATCCTCAACAACCTTATGGAACGTTTTAATAAAGTGCCTTAACTCATTAAATTCATACATAAATACACCTAATTAATTTCTTTCTCTAAATCTTTAATTAATGTTTTTAATTTAAAACCATGATATATAACTCCATTAGTCGCAAAATATTTCTTTATACATTGCTGTTCATTAAGGGGGTATCTAGCTATAACCCTTTGAAGTATTTTCATATAGATTTCAGATCTAGTTTTATAACGTTCCAGTGCGTTCTTTTGTTCAACTATCCATATCACTAATTCATCAACACTCACGCTTACAGAATGCAATCCTATATCCCCCGTTTCAGTATGCGATGTTGATAGATGATACATGTCATTTATTTGTTCGGATAATACTTTTATTGTCTTATTTATGTATACGGGATTAAATTTTGTTAATATATCGTGTTCGACAAGTCTCTTTGTATCTCTATATACAAACACACTTTTAACACGTTTAAGCTTCATACACACCCTCCCTTAATATCAAGATAGGGTATGACATCATTGTCACACCCTGCCATTGCATTTACTTATTTTGTTCTAACCACTTCAAAAACTTTTTACGATTGATTACATACTCTTTAAATGTGCTTTCTTTTTCCTGTACCGCTTCTTTATAGTTATCAATGACTTCTAGTATTACTTTGCCTTTCTCGTCCGTGAGACGTGCGTCTTGTGGCAAATTATTGATGCCTTTGTTCATGTTCACATCATTAATGTGTCGGATATAATAGTTTTCGGCTTCTCGTACACCTTTAGCACTTAATAACTCGGTTACATATTCACGTTCCTGGTTTAGTTGTTCTTGTGTATATTTTCCGTTAAACATAATAGTTCCCCCTTATAAATACCTTTCAATGTTTTCATTCATGTTGATTGATAATTTATCAGCTGTATAAATATTAGTGTCCATCTTTTCTAAGCGTTCAATAACTTGTTTATATGCTTCGTGCTTATTACCATATATCATTTTATTTAATTCATCTTTATTCATTTTTAGTCTTGTTAATAGAAAGGCTCTTTCTTGATCGTGCAAGCCATCAATTTTATTAGCAAATAAGTGTAAGCTTGATAACAAGGCTATTGCTTTCATTTTATCTCTTGATGCTAGTTCCATTTTCTCACTCAAGATAGCACTGATTGATGATCCAGTATCAGCATTCATTAACTCAAGAGATAAATCACTTTGCAAAGTTTGAGTATGATATACACGTTTGCTTATTTCACTGTTATCTAAATCGTCTGAATGTGCAATCTGTTGTTTAGCACGTTCAATCGCTTTAATACGTTTAGCCTGGAATGATTCATTTTCACTTTGGATAGATTGCTCTACCTTTGCCTTTTCTTCGTCATAAATGGCTTGTATGCCCTCTTTTAATGCTTGAGGTGTGTATGTGTCCTTATACTCATTTTTGAATGCTTCAGCACGTTCTTTAACGGTCTGTGTGAATGTTTCTGCTTTTGACATTGGTTGAATGTTGTTCAAATGTAATAAAACATCGTTAATCGGCTCGTCTATAATTCCTACTTCGTTTACAATATTGTTTAATTCGTTATTCATTTTAAAATCTCCCTTTTTTGTTTTGTATTATTTGTGGTTTTAAATCATCTACAGTTACTTTACTTTGTCCGTTTATCATTGCTTTTCTTAGACTTGCTACTTGTTCAGGCGGTGCGTTGGTTACATCAATGAGATGACCGTCAGCGTTCTCTAAATAGTCACGCCCGTTAATACGTTTGATATAGGTCATTGTTATCTCCTTTGGTCTACGTATTGGTTTATGCCAGTTCTTTAATATGTTTTTCCGCTTCTTCTAACGATTCATAACGTGTTTGTAATACATTTATTCTTGACTTAATTGATCGTTTAGCAATCCTAAACTGTTGTTTATTTCGACAATAAAAGTAGCCCATTTTACCGCCTACACTTGTTGAGCCTATCGGCAATCTGTAGAACGTCACTAACTCGGATATAAGTTGTTGTAATGTCCTGTGATATGATTTGTCTTTGCCTAGCTGTTCAAGTATCTCACTTGATGAAATAACATCTTGCTTACTGTTGAAAATTACGTTTACAACGTCAGCGTGTGGCTGTGTAAACTTCAACCCTACAACATTACCGTCTTTGTCCTTATACCGTTTCATTGATATCTCCTTTCTTTTGTTTTTAGAAGCGGTCAACTACATGCTTCTAATTCTCTAAATATTAATTCCTGTACGCGTTGGCGTCTTTTTTTACGTCTGACTGACATGTTATTAATTCGTTCTTGTTTGTTGTGCTTCATTTCAATCAATATTGGATCAACAAATTCTTCTTTTTTTATCCCTAACTTTTTGTTCATGTATCGTTCTTTTTGTTTCAGCTTTATTCGTTCTATGTTACGTTTTCTATATTCTCTGTAATATTCTGATCTGTCTTTTTTTACAGTCATTTTAACTACCTCCAAATTTTAATTTTAAGGGGGTATTTAGAGACTTTAATATCTCAGGATGTAATACTCTTGTTGTTAAAGTCTCTCGAAATACCTATAAAATAATAAAGAATAGTTTGTTAGAATGGCGGTAATGTTCTATAATCATCACTAATGATTTTTAATACTGTTGTTTGCGTTCTATCGAATATCCTCGATTTGATACGTTGCATATTCTTATTTTTACTAAAGTCATCATCACTTAGATTAGTAGTGTATATATTAGCTTTGCCCATTCTAACCTCAATGATATTTTCAAGTGTATTCACTTCATAAGTCGTTCCACTTGTGACCATAATGTCGTCCAGGATAAACACATCACATTTTTCTATCATTTTGAAAATTTCGGTTCCTGTCATATCATTGCCTTTATCCATTGTTTCTCTAATTTTTCTCATTAAGGTCGGGAATGAAATGAAATACACACTAAACCCTCGTTTAATGAGTTCTTTACCAGTTGCGACTGATAAATGTGTTTTACCAGTTCCCATTGATCCAACTACTGCTAATGTTCTTAGATTTTCTTTATCTAATGATGTCGCGAAATATCTAAATCCCTGATATAAGTTTCTGATATTGCTATTCAAGTCTTTTTCAAAGGTTTCAAAGGTACATTTCTGTAGGTTATCGGGTATTTTGCTTTGATTCCAATAGAAGTGTATCTTTTTGACTTGTTTCGGTTTAACCTTAGCTTTTACGTTGCAATCGCATATTTTAACTTCATCATCGTTAAATATTGCAATATCACATGGTCTACCGCATTTATCACATTTAACGTTATAATCAACGCTTAATAATTCATTACTGACTTTACCAGTCTCAAATAAGTATTTATGCAATGCTATAGGATCACCTATCTCAAAACCTTTGTTGATAATATCTTTCATTGCTATGCCTCCTAGAAGTATGATTCGTAAGCTTTCATTTCTTCATCTGTGAATGAGGCTATCCCACTTCTATCTTTCTTTAATTCAAGAGATTGATATGAAAGGTCTTGTCTATCATATTTATTTAATACTCCATTCCTTTCGTTGTTATAGTTATACGATTGTTTCGGTTGATTGCGTTTATCCTCGTATTGTTCAACTGCTTCAAGTGTCATTAATTGTTGTTTACGCCATTCTTTTGTAAGGTAGTCGATAAATCTATAATCACGATTACCAGCAATAGCCGACTTCTTAATGGCGTATAACATGATTTCTTTACCGAACATATCAAAGTCGTCTGATAATTTATTAATAACGGTGTGTGGTGGTGTTGCTTGTATGTCACTTTGATATAGTCCTATCACTTCAGCAAAATCATTTTTTGGCTCTACAACAACTCTAATGTCTTTAATGTCTTCAATGCCTTTTAATGACTTGTCTGTGTTCATCTGTTGTTCATCTGCTGTTCTTTTGTTGTTCATCTCTTGTTCATTTTGCTGTTCAGTTTGTGGCTTAGTAGTTTGATAAACCTCCCAATTTTCAATGGTTACAACAGTATATTTGTTGTTCGTTTTCCTGTTTATTATTGATAACTTTTCCAATGTTTTTAACTTTCTTTCCCATGTACTTTCTGATAACTGATATTTAGGTGGGGAATTAAGATTTAATTCATTAGTTGCAACCTTTCTTCCCCAAACAAATTGGCCTTTTTTAATGTTTATAACATTGTTATCTATCAACACTTCTCTATCTCTGTGAGAAGCTTTAAAAATACAATAGCTAAATAATTTATATAAATATGGATCTGTGAATATTGCATGATTCATAATATCTCTATAAAAAAGTACATAGCCTTTGTTTTTATTGCTCATACATCACTCCTCCGCTTCTTTCGTTCAACACTATAAATCTGTTACAATATGAATATGAATAATTTTGCTATTATTCTATGCTCTATCAGTGCTTTGGTTGGTGTCTGATAGGGCTTTTTTATGTTCTTTAATCATCTTGAGGTTTTCCATTCTAAGTTGCGACATTCTAATTTCTGACCTCATAATACGTGCAAGTCTGTTTATTACTTCTTGATATAATTCAAAATTAAAGTTCAATTCTGCTTCAGCTTCTTTTGTAGTTGTGTGGAATAAAAGCCCTTTTTCATTCATGGCTAAATGGATTCCAGGTGCTACTTCTCCAAATATTTTCACCTTAATATACCTCGCAAGTCCTTAATATCCGCTTCAAAACAACCGATTGATGCCCCTGTAAAACCCTCAACAAGCTTCTTCATTGCTTCAAGTGGTAATGTAGCGATAATTTTTTCTTGCCCCGCTTCTCTAAGATTATAGAAACCTACTACAGTACGTTTAAATGTGAATTGTTTCATTGTCCTACCTCCTATTATTCATCTTCCCAAAGATCGTTTTCTGAAATGTAGCCCTCAATATCTAGCCCAATTTGTCTTAATTTGTCCGTTTGATATTCAACAAACTTAACTAATTCCGCCACACTTTTTTCATTGTATTTTAAAAAGTCATTACTATCTGTTACCGCTTCATTGCACGTTTTCAATGTCTCTCTAATGTCTGTAAGTAAACTATCATCATTTGAATTAAAAGATATTTTATTATCTTCTGTTACTTCGTCATTCATATACATGCAACATAAGGGCTCAATCTCATGTTCAATAACGCTGATAGCATGTTCAAGTTCATTTTCCAATACTTCTTGTCTTGTTGCTGGTCTTGTGTAAATATGACCGTCTATGACTTTCTCAATAACATGGTTTGAATTTCCATCTATTACTGTTTGGAAGTTTACCGCTAACTCGTTTAAGTATTTTTGGATTTTTGCACTGTTTGAATTGTTAATTTTTGAAACTTTCATAATATTACCCCCCCTAATTTTTAATAGTGCTTTCCATTTTGTTCGTGCAAAAACTTATTGAAATTTGCTAAATGTATTAGTTTACAGTTAGCTGATACACTGATTTCAATATCTTCATAACCTAATTCTTTAGATCTTTTGATAAGTCTGTATGCGGTAGTGCGACTAATTCCATAAAGCTTCGGTATAGCTTTAACCTGTGCATATTGCGGTGTAAATTCTTTAATTTCTTTTTCACTCATCACTGTTATTTCGGGTGTTGGTGTTGGTAACTGGACTATGTTTGTCATCTAATTCACCTCCTTTAATTGTCTGATTGGTTCAATTCCTAAAAATTCGTTAGGAGTTACACCAAAATATTTTGATAACTTTAATACTGTTTGAGTGTCGGGGTTATTTGTTTTTTGATGGTATAACAAATGAATTGTATTTCTTGATATACCTGTATCTTCGCTCACTTTAGTGCCTGAAATACGTTTCATTCCCATTAATACACTTAGGTTATTCGTCATTTATATCACCTCACTTTTGTACTCATTAACAAGATTTGTATCTTGCATACTTAATTATTACATCATGTTTTTATTATTGTCAACAAAAATAATTGTTGTATTTAGAGTACAAATTATAACTTAGACGTGGTATATTATTTTTGAGGTGAATTATAAAATGAAATTTGGAGAAGTAATAAAAGAGCATAGAGAAGGTTTTGGCGTGTCTGTTAAGAAGTTTTCAGATGTTACAGGGGTATCAACTGCCTACATTAGTAAATTAGAGAACGGGAAAAGGAATTTTCCTAAAGATGAAATTATATTCGGATTATTATATGGATTTAATAAATTTTTAGAAAGTAGTTATGGGAGTAACACGCCATGGGTGGATATAAACAGTGGATATTTAAAAGATGTATTGAATGAAATAATTACAAGTGAAGATAGTCCTATTAAAGACACTGATATCGATGAATACTTTGACAGATTTAAAAGTTTTTGCATCAAAAAAGATGAAGAAAACTTAAATAACAACGCAAAAATATCTAAAGAAATATACGAAAACAAAATAGCTTTAAAAAAAGATTCAGTTAATAAAAGTGTGATTGATCAACCTTATTACGATTTAGAGTGGTTACTTACTCAAAACGAAAATGAAGTTTTTTACGGTAGAAATTTTATTTTTAAAACTGATGTTCATTCAAAAAACTATAATACCGAAAGTGATTTCTATTTTTATAACAAGTTAACGCCAAAAGATCTAAATACAATTAAAAATTTAATAGATATATTTTTGGATAATAAATATACTTTTTACAAAAATAAAGAAAAATTATTTAATATCATGACTAGTTCTGATAAAGAAAAGATTAATGAAGAATTGTTAGAATTACTTTTTGAGGAGGGATAATCATGTGGTGCGAGGAGTTCCAGGATAAAAACGGTATAACTAAATACCGCTTCATAGAAAAGTATAAATGCCCTCTTACAGACAAGTGGAAGCGTACAAGCGTTGTAATGAATAAGAATACTAAACCCTCTCAAAAGGAAGCGGAGAGACGCTTACAGACTAAAATACAAGACAAGTTAAAGGTTGATAAGTTAAAGGACATTAAGACACTTACATTTCATCAAGCACTTATAGAATGGCAGGAACACTATAAGACACATAGTGGGAATAAAGCTTCAACTATCAGAACGTATATACCTAAGTCAAATAAGCTATTAAAGTTATTTAAAGATGATATATTAATCGCTAACATTACCCTACCTTATGCACAATCTAAATTTGATGATCTGACTAAAGAAAAGCTATCATCTCAATACAATCGTGATGTATTGATGATATTCAAGAACATAATGAAACATATATCAAATACTTATGGTGTTGAATTTGAATACCTGGATAAGTTAATCGTTGGTAAAAAGGCTAAAACCGTTGATGATGTCAAAGCAAAGAAAGAAAATTATCTTGAAACAAGCGAGGTTAAAAGCGTTGTTGAGGAGATACGATTATTCGGCAATCGTAAACAGTCAAAGCATAACCATAGATATTATAACTATATCGCTGATTTGATTGAGTTCATGGCTTTAAATGGTATGCGTGTCGGTGAGGCTTTAGCAATCCAACCGCATAATATTGACTTTGAAAATCAGACATTAACGATAGACGGTACTATTTTATGGACTTCAAATAAAAAAGGTGAGTTCGGTATTAAAGAGACTACTAAAAACGATTCAAGCTACAGGACTATCAGTATCAATAAAAGAAGTTGCGATATTTTAAGAAAATTGATACTTGAAAATAAAAAGTCTGCTATGTGGGAAGATACTTATAACGATAGAGGTTTCGTGTTTACTAATCATACTGGCAACCCTCTTTACTTTGGTCGTATTAATGATGTCTTAAAGTTAGCTTGTGAGAATTGCGGTATAAAGAAACGCGTCACAACTCATACATTAAGACATACACATATATCTATTTTGACACAGAACAATGTACCTCTTAAATCTATTATGCAACGTGTAGGACATTCAGATCACCGTACAACATTACAAATATACAGTCATGTAACTGATAAGATGAATCAGGAATTAAAAGAACAATTAGAAGCGGTTGTATTATAAAATACCGTTTCTTTTTTGTGCTTAATTATCAAGTTTTTTCACAGTATGCCCATTTTCTGCCCATTTTTTACGTGTACAAAAATAAAAACAACCCTCAAAGCCTTGTGGCTCTAAGAGTTGTTGTTTATACTGCTATTATTTCGCGTATTCTATCGCACGCATTTCTCTGACGACTGTCACTTTGATGTGACCAGGATATTGTAATTCTTCTTCGATTTGATTTTTTATATCTCGAGCAATTCGATGCGCTTTTAAATCATCAACATCTTCAGGTGAAACTATGATACGAATCTCACGTCCTGCCTGAATTGCAAATGACTTTTCTACACCGTCATAACTTTCTGATATCTCTTCTAATCGTTCTAGACGTCTCACATAATTTTCTAAAGTTTCTCTTCGTGCACCCGGGCGTGCAGCACTTAATGCGTCTGCAGCTGCTACCAGCACTGAAATGACGCTGTTCGGTTCAATATCACCATGATGTGAATGAATAGCATTGATAACTGTAGCATGTTCACGATATTTCTTCGCTAAATCTACACCAATTTCAACATGTGATCCTTCTACTTCATGGTCAATCGCTTTACCGATATCATGTAACAATCCAGCACGTTTGGCTAACGTTACATCTTCACCTAATTCAGCAGCTAGCATACCTGATAGATGTGCTACTTCAATAGAATGCTTTAAAACATTTTGTCCGTAACTTGTACGGAACTTCATACGGCCTAATATTTTCACTAAATCCGGATGTAAGTTATGAATACCTAGTTCAAATGTAGCAGCTTCACCTGCTTCACGAATAATTTCATCAACAGATTTACGTGCTTTTTCAACCATTTCTTCAATACGTCCCGGATGAATTCTACCATCTGAAACTAATGCTTCTAAAGCTGTTTTTGCAATTTCACGTCTGATTGGGTCGAATCCAGATAAAATGACCGCTTCAGGAGTATCATCAATGATTAAATCTATACCTGTCAGCGTTTCAAGCGTACGAATATTTCGGCCTTCACGTCCGATAATTCTACCTTTCATTTCATCATTTGGCAGGTTAATCACAGATACTGTAGATTCAGAAGTATGTTCTGCTGCTAGTCTTTGAACTGTAGTCGCAAGTACCATCTTAGCTTTTTTATCAACTTGTGATTTAGCTTCTTGTTCTTTTTCTCTAACCATTACAGCGATATCATGTGTTAATTCTTCTTCAACCTGATCAATAATTTCCTGTTTTGCTTCTTCTTGCGTCAGTCCGGAGATGCGTGTTAATTCTTGTTCATGTTTTACTATAATTTCTTGCACACTTTGCTCTAACGCATCTACATGTTGTTGTTTTTCTTCAATTTTAGATTCTTTTTGTTCTAAAAGCTCATCTTTCTTATCTAAAAGTTCACTTTTTCGATCTAAATTCTCTTCTTTTTGAAGAAGTCTTGCTTCTTGTCTTGCAAGGTCTGAACGTCGTTCTTTAAATTCACCTTCTAAACGATCGCTTCTTACTTGAATTTCTTCCTTTGCCTCAAGTAATTTTTCCTTTTTTAGACTTTCAGCTTCTTTGTTTGCTTCACCAATAATATGATCAGCCGTTGTTCTGGCCTGCATCTGCTGATTAGTTAAGCTATTCTTTGCTAATATGTAACCCACACCAACACCTAGAATTATACCAAGCAAAATGAATAAGAGGTTTAATAGCATGACATAAACACCTCCTTATTTGCTTTTTCATCTAGTTATATCAAAACAATGTATAGAATGAAGTTATTCATATACAAATTAATTGTACGTTTAAAAAGTTAAGTGTGTCAAGGTAAGTAAAAAATTATTTAACGTATATTTAATTAATTGTTGAAATATTACAAAAATCCGAATGATATACATAAATAATTGTGTATATCATTCGGATAAAACATTTATACTAATTCATCATCAAATAAATCATCTGTTTCAGGTTCTGATGGTAATTCTGTTTTAGGAGCGTCCTTATCTTCTCCGATACCCATCGCTTTTCTAATCTTCATATCGATTTCATCACGTACTTCAGGATTCTCACGTAAGTAAGTTTTAATATTCTCTCTACCCTGACCAATACGTTCTCCTTCGTATGAGTACCAAGCTCCAGATTTTTGTAAAACTTCATATTCTGCACCTAAATCGACCATTTCACCTTCTCGTGAAATACCTTGTCCATACATAATATCCACTTCTGCTACTTTGAATGGCGGCGCTACTTTATTTTTAACAATTTTAATTTTAGTACGATTACCCACGATGTCTTGTCCTTGCTTTAACTGTTCAGCACGACGAACTTCTAAACGTACTGATGAATAGAATTTTAATGCACGACCACCTGGTGTAGTTTCAGGGTTACCAAACATTACACCAATTTTTTCACGTACTTGGTTAATAAATATCGCGATCGTGTTCGATTTTGAAACCGCACCTGATAACTTACGTAATGCTTGAGACATCAAGCGTGCCTGAAGACCCATATGAGAGTCACCCATTTCACCCTCGATTTCTGCCTTCGGTGTTAATGCAGCAACTGAATCGACTACAATAATATCAACAGCACCACTACGAACAAATGCCTCTGCAATTTCTAAACCTTGCTCACCATGGTCAGGTTGAGATAAATATAAGTTATCAATATCTACACCTAATTTTTGAGCATATACAGGATCTAAAGCATGCTCCGCATCAATAAATGCAGCAATCCCACCTTGTTTTTGCACTTCAGCAATCGCGTGTAATGCTACAGTTGTTTTACCAGAACTCTCAGGACCATAAATTTCAATGATTCTGCCTTTCGGATATCCACCTATACCTAATGCATTATCTAACGTAATAGAACCAGAAGATACTGCAGATACATTATGTGCTGTATTCTCTCCAAGTTTCATTACGGCACCTTTACCGAAAGATTTTTCCATATTTTTAATTACAGTATCTAAAGCTTTTTGACGTTCACTCATAAGTTAGTTGTCCTCCTAAAATTTATATATCATTTTGTTGTAAAATTAATTGTTGTCCTCTTTATCAAAAGTAAATTTAACTATTATAATGTATAGATATTTTTATTTACCCCTTATAAAAATTTTTCAACCTCGTTACTCACTACATATAATACTATACGCATATTCAGGAAAATAAGCAAGTAAAAAGCGAACGCATGTTTGTATTTTTTATTTTTTTCCTTAAAAAAGGGGAACAGAATAAACAAAATTTATTTTACTTAAGTATTTAATGATATTTTCAAAAAAATGGTTTAAATCATTACGTAATAAAAAAAGAACTAAGCACAGCTTAGTTCAAGAATTATTTAGAATTTTTAAAGACGTTACGTCCATGATAAAAATATTCAATTCCAGATAAAATTGTAAAGAATACTGCAATATACATTAATGGATAACCCAGTTTGAAACCAATAAATTGATTAAATGGTTCATTGAGTAATAAAAACGTCATCGCAAGCATAGTTACTGCAGTTTTTATCTTTCCTAATTGACCTGCTGCAGATACAAAACCTTGTTCAATCTGTAATAATCTTAATCCTGTAACTGCAAATTCTCTAGCAATAATAACAATAGCCATCCATGAAGGAATTAATCCTAACTCAACAAGTGCAATGAGGCCACTAGATACTAATAATTTGTCTGCCAATGGATCAAGAAATTTCCCCATGTTCGTCACAAGCTGCCATTTTCGTGCTAAGTATCCATCTACCCAGTCTGTTAAAGAGGCAAAGATAAAAATTAGTGCTGCGATAAACTGTTCTATGCGCATAACATCACTGCCGAAAACGGATAGTTTACCCATGTTGAAATCGGCTAATAAAAATACAAGAAATACTGGAATAAGTAGCACACGCGCTACAGTGATTTGATTTGGTATATTCATTTTTTTCTTCCTTTATTTTAAATATTGTTTACTTAATCACTTTAAAGAAATATGTTCGTGTGATTAAGTTTTCTGCTTCTTTTGGCACCGTAACCTTCTTATCGTTGATATATACAGATAATGAAGTTGAATTACCTGAAATCAAGGTAATACTTTCAACATCTTTATCGATTTGCATTGTTTCCTGTTTCATTTCTTTATATGCATAATTCTTCTTTTTATTATCAAAAACCTGTACCCACGTAGGGATTTTAGAATCTACTTTTAACGTTATTTTATCCTGTGTCTCAACTTCATAAGCTAAATTAGAGCCGTCAAAATTCTTATAAGTTAATTTAAGCGGTTCTATTAATTTTTCGTCGTTCTTCTTTTGTTGCGTCTCTTTTTTTGATTTATCTTCTTTTGATGTGATAACTTTCTCATCATTTTTCTTTTCAACTGTTACATTACGACTCTTATTAATATCTTCTGCATGCCATTCACTATTTCGATCAGTAATGATCAATTGAGAAAAAATAAGCCATAATAAAAACAGCACCGTAATAATACCAATTATCCAAAGTAACAGCTTTTGAGCACCGCTATCATAATGATTAATGGGATGATCACTTTTTATTTTTTTACTCGCTTCCTGTGCGCTTAACTTCCTAATAGGTAACTCTTCCTGATGCTCAGTGATTAATTGCTCGGCATTTAGATTAACCGCTTTGGCATATTTCTCAATAAATCCACGGGTGTAATCAGGATTCGGTAAATTTTCGAATTCATTTTTTTCAATCATTTCAATGTATTTCTTTTGAATTTTTATTTTTCTTTCTAAATCAATTAATGTCATTCCAAGCGATTCTCTTTTAGAACGCAAAATTTGTCCTATTAATTTCATACGTGCCTCCTTTAAAGCTTAAAAGAACGCAAATTCATCATTATCAAATAAGTTATTGTTTGATACTTGCTCATAAGTGATTTCCTGATCAACTGTTTCCCTTAATTCAATAATATAATCAAAATCTTCTAATGTATAGTCTGTCTTCTGAACAAATAAATCAGGGTGTTCTATGACTTTAGTGGTTGGCAATGACATGACTTCGCGCACTAGATTAAGGTGTTCTGCATTTTGTTTAATTGTTAATGCACCATCAATGATAAAAATATGTTTATCATCATACTCACCCTTATATAATTTATTTCTAACCGTCTGTTTGATCATTGTAGATGAAATAAACAGCCATTTTTTGTGGGCACATACACTTGCTGCAACAACTGATTCAGTTTTACCTACTCGAGGCATACCTCTAACACCAATGACCTGATTACCGTCTTGTTTAAATAACTCAGCCATTAAATCAACTAGTATTCCTAAATCCTTACGAATAAATTTAAAAACATGTTTATTGTCGATCGCACGTTCAATGTGCTGTCCATGACGGACTGCTAAACGATCCTGCAATAAAGGTTCACGTAACTTAATAATTTCGATATCTTCAAGTTGCGAAATAATTTGTTCAAAACGCGTCACTTTTTCCAGGTTATCTGTTTTAATTAAAAGTCCTCTAACGCCTTGATCAACGCCATTTATCGTGATAATACTGATGCCCAGTACACCAAGCAGACTAGAAACATCACCTAAGAGACCTGCTCTATTAACTTTAATTTCATATTCCAGATACCACTCTATTGTTCTCTGATCAGTAGTCAAAAATATCCCCCCTATATAAGCCAACCACCATTTACACGATATACAGTACCAGTTACAGATTGAGAAAACTCATCCAACAGATGAAGTACAGCATGACTCACTTCAGATGCCTGAACCAATCTTTTTTGCGGCAGTTGTGAAATAAGCGATTGAATAGCATCTTCATCTAACTGTACAGTCATTTTACCACTAACTATACCTGGTGCGACAATATTAGCTGTGACATTTGTTAAAGCAAGTTCTTTTGCGATAGATTTAATAAACCCTATTTGTCCTGCTTTCATTGCACTGTAAACAGATTCTGTTGCGCTACCCGTTTCTCCCCAAATAGAACTTATTACTACGATACGTCCCCGCTGATTTTGTAATAGTCCGGGTAATACCCACTGGGTAACTTTAATGAGATTGGCAAGATGGATATGATATTGTGCATTTATGTCACTATCAGTTATATGCTGTATTGAAGCAAAATGAGCAGTCCCCGCAGCATAAATTAAACCGTCTAAATGACTGATCATCCAATCGTCAAATGGAGATATTGTCATCATTTCAGATAAATCAAACCTTACAAATGAAATTGGGTCATTTTTATATCTATTCATTAAATTATTAATATCTGAATGAAAATAATGCGCAATGACTTCATGTCCCTGGTCAAGTAAATCTCGTGTGATTTGTGTCCCTATATCACCGCTCGCACCGATTATAAGATACTTACCCATTGCGTTTTACAATCCTGCTGTCAGTAATATTAGCGTGTTCTAAAGCTGATTGATAAGTCGCTATACAATCTTCTAATGTTAATTGTTCAAGAAGAGGTAATAAATCAAATAAAATAACATCATTAAAATAATACCTTGTAAATTGATTGGCAATATATTCAGGACTATTCATGCTGGATACATATTCTCCAATTGTTTGCCTTACAATCAATTCAAAAGATTTTTGGTCTTTTAATGCGTCATAATTATGTAATTGACTGATTAAACGTTGTTTTAATGTATCTGCATCTCGCGTTGCGCCTGCAATAAACATATGTGAAAATGTAGGTTCAATCGTAAAGTTAAAGCCAAAGGAATCATCAATTAATTGATCTTTTAAAAGTGATTGATAAAAATCAGTCTGTTCACCAAAAAGTAGATCCATGGCAAAAATCATTTTTAATTCTGAGAGAATTAAATTTTCATCACTCTTAAAATTATTCGTTTTTATACCTAACATGATTTTATCCATATGAACGTTATCTTCTGAACTTATTTCCGGTAATGCCACGGTGTCAGGCTCGTCAAATGGAAGAATGGCTACATGGTTGAATGTATTAAACTTTTTCGTAATACTATTAACATAGGTATATAAATCTTCCGGATCAACATTTCCCACCACGAACATGACCATATTAGATGGATGATAGAAGGTTTCGTAACACTGATATAATGTTTCGTGTGT
Organism: Macrococcus equi; assembly: GCF_047426745.1. GTDB lineage: Bacteria > Bacillota > Bacilli > Staphylococcales > Staphylococcaceae > Macrococcoides > Macrococcoides equi. The sequence goes on from NZ_CP179732.1 coordinate 2,165,077, forward strand.
GATTTTATTTATACTTTCTACTGTTCCAGCTATATCCACTTTAACTGGATGCATGTGATACATCGCTTTTAAAGTTTGATAATACAGTCGATAATTGGGTTGATCCTGATACATTTTAATTTCTTCTGCAATGATGCCTACTTCTTTTTCTACACTTTCTTTTGTAAAATATGGTTCCTGTAACATATCTACAAGTAACTTGATATTTTCTTTTAAAGATTCAACAGTCGTAAATAAATAACTTGTCCTGTCATAAGACGTAAAGGCATTCGCAGAACTCCCATACTTTGAAAACTCATTAAACATATCACCATGTTCTTTTTCAAACATTTTATGCTCTAGAAAATGAGCGATTCCTTTTGGCATACGAACAACTTTGCCTTCTTGTGTAACAAAATCATTATGTATAGACCCATATTTAGTAGTCATCGTTACATAAGATTTTTGAAATCCTTTTTTAGGTATAATAAATAATTGCATTCCGTTGTCTAAAACAGCTTCAAAGAGTGTTTCATCGATTGCTTTATAATAGGTTTGTTTCATTCTGATCCCTCGCTTGTTAAACAATAGACTGTATGTAATGTTCCTGTATGGGCAACACGTATAATATCTTCTTTCGTCACTTTATTTACACCACTCATCCATTGTTCTTCCGAAATTGCTGCTCCAAATGTATTTGAAAACTCTATTTCCACGTATCCTTTAGGACGATCTAGTGATTCTTTCTTTTGATTGATGATCATTCTTTTTGCTGTATGTAATAACTCCTCATCAAATTCACCTTGCTTGATACGGCTAAATTCAGTATTAATTGTGTCTATCGCCTCAAGTCGCTTATCTTGATTAACCCCACTCAGAACATATAAAATACCACTTCGTGCATCGATTTGACTATGAATCTGATAAGCTAAACTTAATTTTTCTCTGACATTTGTGAAAAGTAGGCTCGATGGATCGCCACCAAAAATTTGATTTAGGACAATAAATGCAAAATAACTTGACTCAGGATGTTTTACGTCAAAACGATATCCCATACTTATTCTTGCTTGTTTTGTTTCTATATGCTCAATCATTATTTGCGTATTATCTATTTGTTTTAGTTGAACACCTGATAAATGAACTTTTCGTTCAGCAAATGGCAGATATTTTTTTGTTAGTTCATCCACGCGCTCTGCGTCAACATCTCCAACAGCATAGAGATGGACTTCATCTTCATTAATTAAACGTTGATATGTATTGAATATTTCTTTACCATTGATTCGCTCTAAGTGATTGATATCACCGAATGATGGATTTTTCATGGCATCGTCAGCAAACATCGATTTCAGTAACTGATAAAAACCGTATTGACCTAAATTTTCTTTTATAGCCTGATATTTAGTTAAAAATAAATGTTTTTCTGTGTTAATAAGTTCTTCACAGAAAGTATCATCATGAATATTCGGCGAAAATATAACTTCATGTAATAATTTAAATGCTTCTTGTAACAAGTCTTCATCTTCAAGAAATTTATCATTGATAATATCAATGCCTAAAGTTAAAACGTGCGCATTATTCTGTTTAATGACGTGGCTATATAGATGTGCACCATATAGATGTGCAAGATGATTAATCATCTGTTGTTCATCAGGATATTTTGCTGAAGTTTTTTGTAAAAGTTTAGATAAAATTGCCCTTTCACTCATCGTATTAATATCCAAAGGGGCTTTGAACTTAAGCACAATAGAAATAGTCTTAAATTTATCAGTATTTAATAAGTTGATTGTCATAGATAACTCCTAATTTTTTTTAGTACGTTTAATAACGAACCTAACCTGGCTCGATTTAAAATAATTTAATGAATATAATATGGGTTGATGCTCTGCATTATAATGAATTTGTTTAAATAATAACAAACTTTCTTCTGGTGTACACTGCAACGCATTAGAAATATACGGTTCATAAGCAATGGCTTCTATTTCACTTTCCGCATATTCAACTTTTAATTGTTCTGTTCTATCCATAATTTCCAGTAAAGAATGTGTCATAATGTCATGACTTCCTTTGAGCGGTGCAGCATCAATTTTATCCAGACAATATACTATCGGTACATCGTCAGCTGTTCTAATACGCTCAATAACTGTAATCGCTCTATCATCTGTTATTTTTAATATTGCCTTATCATCAATCGAAGGTTGTTCAATATCGTGACTAATCATTAATGTGCCTGCTGATTGTCCAGCTTTTTCAATCATTTGAGTAATACTCTTTAGTTCATCGACTGGATATAAGAATAACGCTTTAGATTTAATAAAATATCCTTCCTGAAAATGTTCTGTAATAATCTGTTCAGTCACTAATTCATGAAAAGCTAATTCAATATCATCACGTGATTTATCGATTATTCTTGATATTTCATATTGTGAAGGTAGTGGTTGATGTTTTAAAAATTTTCCATTATTAATTTGCTCTAAAATCCAGTCTTTTATAAAAACAACTTCATGATTCACTGACATGACTGACCCCTCTTTCTAATCTTCATTATATTCAATCAATACCGCACGCGGTTTACTTCCCGTGCTTGGACCTATCACACCATTCGCCTCTAATTCATCAATTAATCTCGCTGCCCTATTGTATCCAATACGAAATTGACGTTGTAATAAACTTGCTGAGGCCTTCTGTTTTTCTACAACGAATTGATAAGCATCCATGTACAATTCATCCTCTGACTCACTCTGACTAGTTGTTTCTTCGGTCGGTTCAAGTGATTTAATATAATTTGCAGACTGCTGATCACAAACAAATTTTACGACACCTTCTACTTCAGCATCAGATAAAAATGCACCTTGAATACGTTTAGGTTTAGATTCACCGTAAGGCAAATAAAGCATGTCGCCTTTACCAAGTAATTTTTCTGCACCTTGCATATCAAGAATTGTTCTTGAATCAACAGCTGAACTAACACTAAAAGCAATTCTGGATGGAATGTTAGCTTTAATAAGTCCCGTAATAACATCAACTGACGGACGCTGCGTTGCAATAATTAAATGAATACCGGCAGCACGTGCCATCTGTGCAAGCCTCATAATAGCCGCTTCAACATCTTTACTTGCTACCATCATTAAATCTGCTAATTCATCAACAATAACGACGATATATGGCAATTCTGCATTTTTCTCGCCGAGTTCTTCATTCTGTCTTTTCAAGTAATTATTATAACCTTTAATGTTTCTCGTACCGGTATGACTGAATAAATCATAGCGACGTTCCATTTCTCCAACAATCTTCTGTAACGCCTGAGCTGCTTTTTGTGGATTGGTAACGACAGGTGTAAGTAGATGCGGCACACCATTATATACATTGAGTTCAACCATTTTAGGATCAATCATCATTAGTTTCACTTCATGAGGCTTTGCATGCATTAAAATACTCGTAATAATACCATTAATACATACAGATTTACCGCTACCAGTGGCCCCGGCAACTAATAGATGAGGCATTTTATCAAGTTCAGCAGTCACGGCCTCTCCACTAATATCTCTGCCAAGAACAACTTTTAACTTATTCTCCTGTACTGGTGACGCTTCAATAACCTCTCTTAATGTCACCATTGAAATCGAACTATTAGGAACTTCAATCCCTACTGCAGACTTACCAGGTATCGGAGCTTCAATTCGTATATCCTTTGCAGCCAGTGCTAACGCAATATCATTGTGGAGATTGACAATACGACTGACCTTAACACCCATTGCTGGTTGCACTTCATATTGTGTAACAGCAGGTCCGATTCTAATTTGAGAGACCTTCGCATTGACACCAAAGTTTTTTAATGTTGATTCCAGTAATTGTCCTCGTTTTTTTACTGCCTGCATATTTGATCTTGCTTTTGCAGGAGCTTCAGCCAATAAAGTAATGGGTGGTAACTGATAATGAACATTTTCAGGCTCGCTCGTTTCACTTTGCTCAGTAGATTCAACATCATCAGTGGAAGATGTATTAACGTTTTCTATTTGACGCACAGATTGTGAATGTTCTTTCGGCTTCAGCGCTTCAGTATTTACCGTACTTTTATCCTCCTGAACGTGTTCATCAATCATTTGGTTACCATCATAAATAGGAATTTCATCATCATTCATATAATCTTCATTCGGCATACGCGTTATCTCAGGTAAATTTGATACATCTTTAACAGTCTGATTCTTTTTTCTTTCACTTTGCTGTTGTAGTTGATATTTTGCTTGTCTGGATAATGACTTAGACTTTTCAATCTGGTAAAGTAAAAACTTTTGAGATGACTGTCTAATTGAACGTCCTAATATAAGAAGAATACTTAAAATAATCATAATGATAGATAATATAAGCGCACCAAACACACTTAACAGAGTAGAGAAAACTGAATCAAATAAAAAACCAATGATGCCTCCACCAAAAAAATGAAAACCTGATTTGGACTGTAGTTCAAAAATCCTGTCAAAAACTGGTGGAACTGCTTTCCCTTTTAAAAAATGCTGTATTACCTGAAGAAAGGATGGTGTACTGATAAGTAACATCAACCAGCCATTAACACGTCGATTCATGGGAATCCATTTATTGTTCACTGCATAATATAGCGTGACTAAAATAATCAATATGTAAGCGTAGAATCTTGCCGATCCAAATAAATATGTCATCACACTGTCGAGTCCTACACCAATTAGTCCAAACTGAAATAAACCTAGCATAAGACTACCTATTAAACATATTGCGACAACAAAACGATATGGCTCATTGCTCTTTTTTCTTGTCGACTTTTTCTTACGTGTTGTTTTTTTCTTAAGCGCCATTTTTTCACCTGCTTTATATAAACAAATAAACAAGCTAAAAATAGCTTGTTTATTTGTTTATTTTGTTTAAATTTCTGAAATAACCGGGATAATCATCGGACGACGTTTTGTATTTTCATATAAGAACTTACCTAACTTATCACGCATTTCCTGTTTGATTTCAGACCATTCAATTCTGTTTTGCATTAAGCCTTTTTCTACAATTTCACGTACCTTTTCTTCTGCTTCTCGCATCAGTTCTTCACTTTCACGTACATAGACAAATCCTCGTGATTGAATCTGTGGCCCGGCAACGATACGGCGGCTCTTTGGATCAAGTGTAACAACAGCAATAAATATACCATCTTCACTTAATAATCTTCTATCACGTAATACAATATTACCGACATCACCCACCCCAATACCATCTATCAGGACATTGCCAGCTGGTACCTTTTCATTGGCTAACATGCGTTCTCCATCAAAGTTGATCACATCACCTTTTTCAAGCAGGAAGATATGTTCTGGTAACACTCCCGCCTCAGCTGCTAATTTAGCATGAGCAATCTGCATTTTAAACTCACCTTGTACAGGAACAAAATACTCAGGTTTCATCAGATTAAGCATTAACTTAAGCTCTTCCATACATCCATGACCTGAAGCATGAATCTTCTTATTCGTAGGAATTACTTTTGCACCTGCTTTTACAAGATGATTAATAGTTGAACCAAGAATTACTTCCATATTAGAAGATGGTGTCGTCGTAATAAAGACTGTATCACCTTCTTCAATATTCATAATACTATGTTTTTGAAGTGCCATTTGGGCTAAACCTTCAATCGGCTCACCTTGAGAACCTGTAGATATAATGATTAATTCATTCTTAGGATATTTCTCAACATCTTTAATTGGAATTAATAATTGTTCCTTAATATCAAAATATCCTAACTTACGCGCAATATTAAATGATGATTCTAATGACTTACCTAAAAATGATACTTTGCGATTTAATCGTGCTGCGGCATTAAGTACTTGTTGGATACGAATGAAGTTTGAAGCATAGCAAGAGACAATAATTCGACCTTGTGCTTTGGCAAATTCATCAACAATATGACTTTCAATGACATTTTCCGGTGTATTATATCCTGGCTTTTCTGCTTCTGTAGAATCACTGATAAGCATCAACACGCCTTTGTTACCGATTTGACCCATTTTCGTAATATCTGGCGCATAGGCACCTGTCATACTTTGATCAAATTTAAATTCACCCGTATAAACAATTGCACCATGAGAAGTTTGAATAACAATACCTAATGCATCGGGAATACTGTGAGAAGTACTAAAGAATGTTACATTGACATTTTTAAAACGCATCACAGAATTATTATTCACTGTATAGTATTTAATTTTTTTATTAACTTTTGCTTCACGCATATGATCTTTAACCAACGCTATCGTCAATCTTGAACCATAAATCGGTGCATCAATCTTTTCAATGATATATCTTAACGCACCGATGGCATCCTGATGACCATGACTTAAGAATATCCCTTTTAACTTATCTTTATTTTCAATGACGTAATTGATGTCAGGTATAACGACATCAATCCCTAGCATTTCATCTTCTGGAAACATTAACCCAGCGTCAAGCATAAACATTTCATCGTCAACCTCTACGATATACATGTTTTTTGCAATTTCACCGACACCACCTAAGGGTACCATTCTAATATGTTGATTTTCTTTTTTTATTAAATTCAAAGTATTTCCTCCTAAATTCTTTCGCCCGTTCAATTCATACTTCTTTATTATAAGCTATTTACAGTTTAATTAACAATAAAAAAAGCGAGCAGTTTATCACTGCTCACTGAATATTACTTTTGTAATTCCATTTTAAAATCTCCGCCAGCTACCGTATAGTGCGTTAATTTTAAATCTTTTGAGTGGTAACGATCTGTATCTCCTTTAAACAATACTACTTCAACAGGTTCACTTGAAGCTTCAATTTGTTTAAATAGCAATCCAACATCACCATTCACTGTTGAGATTTTTAAAAGTTCTTCATCTACAGAGAATCGTCCATCTGCAGTAAATTCATGCCCATTCACTTGAATCTTATCAAATACCATAAACCCTTCATCTCCTTGTATACGTTTACATTGTTATTATACAGTGAATTTTTCAACTTGCCAATCATTGTGGTAATAAATAATATCTCTCACCTGGATTTACAAATATAAGTAAAGATTTATTCACCGCTTCAAGTGTTACCGCATTAATTTGAGATTCAATTGACTCAATATCAATAATTTTATTATAAAGTAACATGCTCTTACCCATATGTTCTAAAATATGACCGTCATAATCCAGGTTCATGTGCAGATTGGTAATTAAATATTGTTTCGTTTTATTTAATAGTTCTTCATCAATACCTTTTACTAGCGTTTGATAGATCTCATCAATGATATTCATACACTTTTCAACATTATCTGGATCCGTGGCAAAGTATGTATATAGCACCCCACCAGTTCTGTAACTATCCACAGATGAATATAAACTATAACAAAGTCCTTGTTCCTCACGTAACTTTCTAAATAATAAGCTGGTCATTGCACCACCATATAGATTATTGATGATTTCAAATACAGGCTGCATAGGATCCAGATAACTGACTGCAGGATGTGCAATAATCACATGTGCCTGTTCAATGCCAGCTTTATACGCCGTGATATTACAGTGATTCATCGAAAATTGTTGTGCTGGACTTTGAAGCGGTTTAAATACTTCCACTTCAAATGAATGACAGATATCTTGTAGATTATTACCGACATATGCAAGAATCATATTGTTTGGTACGTAAAATCGTTGATAAAAGCTAATCAAATCATTTTGAGTAATTGCCTTTACAGAATTTTCGGTTCCTAAAATAGTATTTGCATAAACACTATCCTCAAATAATATAGATTCAAATCTTTCGAAAGCATTTTCTTCATCGTCATCTTCTATCATCTTAATTTCTTCTAAAATGACTTGGCGCTCTTTTTCCAGTTCATGTGCATCAAATGTCGCATAGAAAACAATTTCCTTAAGGAGTTCAATAGCTTTCTTTTCAAAGCGTTGCAATGTCTTAATCGAATAACACGTATAAGTTTTAGTGGTGTATGCATTCACTTCACCGCCGATTGCATCAATCGCTTCCGATAATGCTTTAAAAGGATATTGTTTTGTACCTTTAAACAGCATGTGTTCGATAAAATGAGCAATACCCCCGGGAAAATTTACTTCGTCTGCAGTGCCGACTTTCACATACATTGCAATATGCACAATTTGCATCGTAGTTGGATGATGAACAACTGTCATCTGATTACTTAATAACTTTTGTTCCAAATATAACCCTCTTTTTCTAAAAATATGAGACTATCGCAACATGCGGTAGTCTCAAAAAATTTATTTTTCTTCTGATTTTTTCTCTTCTTCTAGTAGAACTTTTCGTGAAGCATTCACTCGTCCTTGTTTATCAATCTCAGTGACTTTAACTAAGAACTGATCACCTAATTTGATTACATCTTCAACTTTATTAACACGTTCTTTAGCCAGTTGAGAGATATGAACGAGAGCATCTTTACCTGGGAATATTTCGACAAACGCACCAAATTTCTCTATACGTTTAACTGTAGACATATAAATTTCGCCAACTTTAGCTTCACGCACGATATTTTCGATTAATTTTTGAGCTTCAGCAATCATCGCTTCATCACTTGAACCGATAAATACTGTTCCATCTTGCTCGATATCTAATTTTACGCCTGTTGCATCAATAATTTCATTGATTTTCTTACCACCAGGTCCAATAACATCTCTGATCTTATCAGGATTAATGTGAATAATCTTAACTTTTGGTGCATATGGACTAAGTGATGCTCTTGGCTCACTAATTGTAGATAACATATGTTCCATAATATGCAAACGACCGATACGCGCCTGCTCTAACGCTTCGCGTAAAATATCTTCTGACAATCCATCAATCTTAATATCCATTTGAATTGCAGTAATACCTTTTTTAGTACCTGCGACTTTAAAGTCCATATCTCCTAAGGCATCTTCCATCCCTTGAATATCAGAAAGAATCGTATAGTGTTCATCTTTCTTCACTAATCCCATTGCAATACCTGCAACCGGAGCTTTAATAGGCACCCCTGCATCCATTAATGCGAGCGTTGATCCACAAATAGAAGCTTGTGAACTTGATCCGTTTGATTCTAATACTTCTGATACGACACGAATTGTATACGGAAACTCTTTTTCATCTGGAATTACTTGTAATAAAGCTCGTTCACCTAACGCACCATGACCAATTTCTCGACGGCCTGGTCCTCTAACCGGTCCAGTTTCACCTACTGAGAAATTAGGGAAATTATAGTGATGCATGTATCGTTTTTCTTCTTCTACTCCTAAACCATCTATAATCTGATGTTCTCCTAATGCACCAAGCGTAGCGACAGATAACGCTTGCGTTTGTCCACGTGTGAATAGTCCAGAACCATGAGCACGTGGTAATAACCCTACTTCTGAAGAAAGCGGTCTGATTTCATCTGGACGACGACCATCAGGACGTACTTTATCCTCTGTAATTTGACGACGTACTTCTGCTTTTACTAAAGCATCAAACGTTTTATTGACAATAGCGATTACTTCTTCACCTTGTTCTTCAAATTGTTCAATGATTTGTAGCTTAACCGATGTGATACGTTCTTCTCTTGCTTGTTTTTCCTGTGTTTGTATCGCTTGAGCCAGATTTAAGTTTTGCGCTTGAACCGTTACCGCTTCCTCAATCTCAGTATTTGTTTCTACAGGAATAAATTCATTCTTTTCTGGATTTAGTTCTGCAATGATTTCTTTTTGGAATTCAACTAGCTTTTTAATTTCATTGTGACCAAACATGATAGCTGCTAACATTTTTTCTTCAGTGACTTCTTTAGCGCCTGCTTCAACCATGTTAACCGCATCAAAATGACCTGCAACTTGTAAATCTAAAATAGAAGCTGCTCTTTGTTCAACGTTTGGGTTAATGATAAATTCATCATCAATCAAACCAACATTTACACCAGCTATTGGACCTTCAAATGGTATATCTGAAACTGAAAGTGCCATAGAAGACCCAATCATTGCAGCCATTTCAGGAGAATTGTCAGGATCGACACTCATTACAATTGAAATCACCTGTACATCATTTCGGTATCCTTTAGGGAACAATGGACGAATGGGTCTATCAATTAAACGAGATGTTAATGTCGCATCTTCACCAGGGCGACCTTCACGTTTATTAAATCCACCAGGTATTTTACCAGCTGCATATAATTTCTCCTCGTAGTTGACCATTAACGGGAAGAAATCCACATCTCTTGGTTCTTTACTTGCAGTAGCAGTAGATAACACTACAGTGTCACCATAACGCACCAATACAGCTCCATTTGCCTGTTTTGCAAGTTGACCTGTTTCTATCGTAAGTGGACGGCCGGCCCATTCGGTTGTAAATACTTTTTTCTCTTGAGACATTAATATCTTCCTCTCTTAACATATATCTATAATCATACCATGTGATATGCCTAATTGTCACAAATTGCATAAAAAAAGAGCACAAATTCATTTGTGCTCTTTTGCGTTTTATTAACGACGTAAACCTAATGATTTAATTAATTCACGGTAACGTTGAACGTCATTTTCACGTAAGTAAGTTAATAAGTTTTTACGACGACCTACCATTTTTAATAATCCACGACGTGAATGGTGATCTTTTTTGTGAGTACGTAAATGCTCGTTTAAAGCATTGATTTCAGCAGTTAAAACTGCGATTTGTACTTCTGGAGATCCAGTGTCAGTTTCGTGAACACGGTACTCGGCGATAATTTCATTTTTACGTTCTTGAGTAATAGCCATTATAAATAGCCTCCTATAATTTTATTTACACCATAACCCGAGTATGAGTCGGAGTGTCTCAATACCAAGGAAAGGTACTTGATTATTATAACATGTTTTATTATTGTTGCAAGTTTAATTTTGACAGAATATCAATCGCTGTTTGTTTATCTTGATTGATTTGGTGAATCAGTGCATCAATGCCATCAAATTTTTGTTCAGGTCGAATAAAATCATACCATGAAACCTCCACACGTTCTCCGTATATTGATTCGTTAAAATCAAAAATATTTACTTCTATGGATACTTGAGATTTCTCTGGATCATGAAATGTTGGTTTAACACCAATATTGCATACACCGTGGTAGCTAACACCTGTTGATTCACGCTTTAATGTCACAGCATAAACGCCAAGTCTAGGTAATACAAATTCTTCATTTGGCATGACATTTGCAGTTGGAAATCCAATAGTACGACCACGCTTCTCCCCCTGAACTACAAGACCAGTAATTTTATATGTGCGACCTAGCTGTGCATTAGCATGTTGAATCTCACCTGAGTATAAATCTTCACGAATTTGCGTTGTAGAAATTTTTTCATTATTTAATGCTTGCTTCGAAACTGCAGTAACTTCAAAACCCACTTTGTCTGAATCTAATTTCAGCATGTTCCCTTTACCAAACTTGCCATAAGTAAAGTCAAAACCAGCAATCACATGTTTAACTTTATTATTTGTGAAATAATCCTGGATAAAATCACGTTCTTCCATCTTTGCGAAACTTGAAGTAAACGGCACAATAAAAAGATAATCGATTCCCATTTGTTCAAGTAAGCGTTTCTTTTCATTTAAAGGCGTTAAGTAATCCGTTCGTTTTTTTTCAGGGTTTAATACGACCGAAGGATGCGGATCAAAGGTCATCACAGCTTTTTTTAATGATTTCTGATCAGCAATTTTTATCATTTCATTAATGACTGCCTGGTGTCCTAAATGGAGTCCATCGAAAAAACCCACAGCTAGTGCAATTTCAGGATGATCATAGTGTGCTTCTAATGGTTGATTCATTTGTATTGTTATCATATCAGTACCTCGTGCATCATTTTTCTTTAGTGTATCACTTTTTAACAGAAAAGTTCTTTAGGATTGCTCATTCCGTAAAAACTTTGCGAGCTTTTACTACATTTGGATAATCAGGATGCGGCATATAAATGCCAAGCGCTTTATTTTGATGTGTCATCACAGTTTCTTCGGTAAGTGCTATCCCTTTTATCTTTTGTCCCCAAAGAATCCGCTGAGCAGTGTGTGCATCAACCTCATGATGTGGTAAATGTGTAAGACCTTTTTCCAGTGGTTGCAATAATGTCTGGATAGTGTCATGAGACATATTTTGTAATTCCTCCAGCGTATAACTTTGCTCCAGTGAAAAACCGCCACTCTCTGTTCGTGTAAGTTTTGACATATGTCCAACAGTTTGTAGGCCTTCTGCAATTTGAGTCGCAAGTGTGCGTATATAAGTCCCTTTGCCGCATTTAACGATAATTTCAAAAGTTACTTGATTATCGTGATAATTTAGTTCAGAAGTACGCGTGATATTATAAATATGAACGATACGTGAAGGACGTTCAATCACCTTACCTTCACGAGCATATTCATACAATTTACGACCGTTCACTTTCACTGCACTAAACATCGGAGGTGTCTGTTCGATTTCTCCTATTAGACTTAATAATACTTCATCGATGTCTTCAGCAGAGAATTTATTTTCTTCTATTATAATAGTATCAGTTACTTCCCCGGTTTGATCTTCTGTAGTTGTCTGTGTACCAAGAGTAATTTCAGCGATATATGTTTTCCCGGAATCCATCATATAATCACTAACCCTGGTTGCACGACCCACACAAATCGGTAACACACCATTCACTTCAGGATCAAGTGTACCCGTATGTCCTACTTTTTTTGTCTTTAAAATTTTGCGCAATTTAAATACGACATCATGACTCGTTAACCCTCGAGGCTTATTAATTGCTAAAATACCATCCATAAAAAAAACACCCTTTCAGTAAACTCTAGAATAGTTTACATGAAAAAGTGTGATAGGTCTATTTAATGTCCTTTATTTAGGTCTGCTAACATACGTTCAATCTTATTACCATAGTCAATCGACTCATCGTATGTAAATTTTAAATCAGGCACAATACGTAAATCCATACGGTGTGCAATCTCTGATTTGATGAAGCCTTTTGATTTTTCAAGTGCTTCTAAAGATTTTTTGCGGTCACGCTCTTCACCTAAAACAGTTACATAAACTGTCGCTAAAGATAAATCACCAGTAACTTCAACTTCAGTAACCGTAACAAACCCAACATTAGGATTTTTAATTTTTTGGTTAATGATCTCACTGATTTCTTTCTTCATTTGTTGACCGACACGTTCACTTCTTAAACTCATTATTTTCACCTCTTTTATGTCTATTGAATAGTGTTAATTATACGTGGGAGTTGAGGTGATGTCAATTGAAGGGGGATTGTTGTAATCTGAATGGTTGCGATGTATTACGTTTTTCGCAACCAACTTGTATATTTTATTCAGGTTATAGTCAATGATTGCGATATATTACGTTTATCGCAACCAACTCGCATATTTTTTTCAGTTTGCGGTCAATGGTTGCGATATATTACGTTTATCGCAACCAACTTGCATATTTGATTCAGTTTACGGTCAATGGTTGCGATATATTACGTTTATCTCAACCAACTTTCCCTACTTTTATATTTACGCCCTTTGTTAGATCCGATTTTTATACAGTAATCATTTAAGACTTTCCGAATTCTGGTCGAACTGATATCTATCCATTCACCAACGTCACTAGCGGTTACACAATCACGTTTTAGCATTTCTATATTTCTGAACGCTTCTCGTATTGCTTCTGCTTTATCCATTACATGACCACAATTGCAGTTAATCTTCTTCTTCGCACTCCTTTCTATTTTTAAAAATCTCCGACACTCCGGACATTTTAAACCTCTTCGCATTAAATGATATGGGTATAAATGGTTTACTTCGTTTTTCGATTTCTCTAGATGATGTTTTATAATACATTCTCCAATGGCTAAGTCTTCTTTTGTGATCTCAAACTGATTCATATAACGTGCTACTTTTTCTATGTATTCCATTCCGTGAATTTCATAATCTGTTACCTCATTAATTATCTGAAATGTTTCATTTACAAAGACGACTTCATTTACTATTTTGTAATGAATATTATTTTCATAACAAAATACTTCCAGTTTATCTCGCTCATTACTCGCTTGTGAAAATACATCACGGTTCACATATCCACTCGGACTTTTCAAGTTTCCTTCGTGATAAGTGTAATTGCCAAACCAGTTCTTAATTTCCAGTATAATTATATGTCCATTTGTAATCACAATAAAGTCATATTGAATCTCACCACTAATATCTAAACGAATATCCCAGATACACACGCCTTGCTTAAACTGATTCAAGTAATCAAAAACTTTCTTTTCACCATCATATCCTAATTTCAGATTAAAATATTTTCTTCGATCCATTTCTGTCATATGCGTGCGACCATGAACCTCTTCCAGATAAATTAGTTGGGGTGGTTTCACTGCAGTTTTTAAAAACATTTCATCACCTCAAAATGAATATAAAACATCTTGTCTTAAGCTGCAACCACGCTATTTTGCATAAAAATCATTACTTTATTCACAAATATACAAAATAAAAACAGATTATTAAATTCTGCAATAAAACCAATCCATATATTAATTTCTGTATTTCAATATACAAAAATCATGCATAATAATTTTTTTATTTTTCCAAATAAAAAAAACACTCAAAAGTGAGTGTTTTTACCAGTTATTTAGAAAAAATTTCATGACCGTTTTTGCCAATTCTAAGTTTATTCACAGAAAAATCTGCGCCTTCAGTCATTTCGTTAGCATCGCCTTCAAAAATACCTTTTTCTAAGCCTGATTTAACAATTTGTCGTTGAGTATCTCTATCATAATGTAATTCATCTAATTTACCATTGATAAATGCTTCAAAATATTCTACATACATGTGATTTGTGATTTCCATTAAAAATTCCCCTATCTATTTAATTTTATTTATATACATATACACATAAATTTTAAAAACTAAACAAAAAATCTCCAGATTCTAATAAAAGAATCTGGAGATTATCATATATTATCGCTTAATCTCTTCCATCACAAATGCTTCAATTATGAAGTCTAGATATAAATGCATTCTTTACAATTGGATTATTAAAATAACGAATCTGGAAACCGTATTCTTACAAATTAAACTTTTCAAATGAGATAGATATCCAACTCATCAATTTATTATTTTAACAAACTCTACCATTTTCATAACCAAATAGTAAATATATTATCAATTCTTTCTATAAAAATGTTGTTAATAATTGTATCTCAAGTTTCTTTATTATACTTTTCTACACTTAAACGACATTTTAATTATAAAATGAGTTTTATTTAGATGTGTTACCAATTGAATTGTAAAACAAATTGTATAGTTAACAGATTATATATAAAAATAAGTCTTATAATAATATTTATAGAATTTGGTGCATAATCGACAATCTTAAATCTTTATACTCAATAGTTTATTAAGTGTTTAATTACATAAAAAGTTCAATAATTCTAAATAGTGATAATTTATTAGTAAAATGATTATGAAACGAAGTATATATTATATGATTAATGCAGTGATTATTTCTGTTTTAAGTACTATCATCTTAATATTAGTCGTATCGTATATCTATAAAAATTATAAAAAACAATAGTCATTGATGCTAAGATTAGCATTTTTAATTTCCATATCTAGCTTCAAGGCTATTGATTTCAGCTAATCTTTCTTGAGCATCCGGTTCAGTATACAGACCGTCAAGTATTAGGTTTCTTAATTGAATCTCACCAGACGATAATCCATTTGGCAAATTTTTTCTAAACTCAGCTTGTTCTGCTTCACTCGGCTGTACAACTGGAGTAGGTTGTTTTCTCATTTCATCAACAATAGGCGTACCGTCTTGTGTATATCCTATAATTTCAGTTCCATTATCAGTGTAGCCAATAATCTTTTCACCAAACTCATTAGTTTTCAATTCCGCTTGATTAGTATACTGAAGATTATTTTGCTGAACTTGTTCCGTTGATCGCACATTCACCTCAGTAGTTGACATTTCAGTTGTTGGTGTTTCAGATGTTAATTTTTCATGTTGTTTCTTAATTTTTTTCTTATCTTTTTCAGATTTTTTATTATTAATTTTATCCTTATTAGTTTTTTCTGTTTTAATTACTTTACTTGATTCTAGTTTAACCTCTTCCTTTTTTTCTTCTTTATCTTCTTGTCCACATCCACCAAGTAAAACTACTAAAGACATGGTACTAACAATTATTATTCTCATATGTTAATATGCTCCTTTTTACCAATTGAAACAATTATATAATAACTAATGTAATATGTCTCTTCATTCCAGATAATAAAAATTCTATTATTTATGAATAATATTATTATTTCATAGAATACTTCACTGTATTTATATAATATTTTTTAACTTATATTTATAATAATGCTCAATTTTTATCATAATTATATTTACAGCAACATTCATTAAAACTACAAATCCCCACTATTTGTTATTGTAAATAAAATCAAAAAATCTCCAGATTCTAATAAAAGAATCTGGAGATTATCATATATTATCGCTTAATCTCTTCCATTACGAATGCCTCAAAAATGTCGCCTTCCTTAACATCGTTGAAGTTTTCAATTGTGATACCACATTCGTAACCTTGTGCTACTTCTTTAACGTCATCTTTGAAACGTTTTAAAGCATCAACTTGTCCTTCGTAAACGACAATGCCGTCACGGATGATACGTACTTGTGAATCACGTGTGATTTTTCCGTCTGTTACGTAAGAACCTGCAACTGTACCAACTTTAGAGATATTGATTGTTTGACGTACTTCAGCTTGTCCAATCACTTTCTCTTCGAATTCAGGATCTAACATACCGATCATCGCTTGTTCAATTTCTTCGATAACTTTGTAGATAATACGATGTAAACGCATATCCACGCCTTCAGCTTCAGCTGCACGTTTTGCATTTGTATCAGGACGTACGTTGAATCCGATAATGATACCGTTTGATGCTGATGCTAAAGTAACATCTGATTCGTTAATCGCACCAACAGCTGTATGGATAATACGTACGTTAACACCTTCAACGTCAATCTTCATCAATGATGCTGCTAAAGCTTCTACTGAACCTTGAACATCACCTTTAATAATTACGTTTAAGTCTTTCATTTCACCTTGTTTAATTTGTTCAAATAAATTATCAAGTGAAACTTTTTGACTTTCCTGACGTTGTGCTAAAATATTTTGTTGCTGACGTGCTTCACCGATACGACGTGCACGTTTTTCGTCTTTGAATACTACGAAACGGTCCCCTGCTAATGGTACATCTTGTAAACCTGTAATTTCAACTGGTGTAGATGGACCTGCTGTTTTAATACGTTTTCCAAGATCATTCACCATCGCACGTACACGGCCGAATGTATTACCTACAACGATCGAATCGCCGACTTCAAGTGTTCCATCTTGCACTAATAATGATGCTGCCGGTCCACGAGATTTATCTAATTCTGCTTCGATAACAGTTCCGATTGCTGTACGTTTAGGATTAGCTTTTAATTCCGCTACTTCAGAAACAAGTAGAATCATTTCTAATAATTCATCGATACCGTCACCTTTGATCGCTGATAATTGAACGAAGATTGTATCGCCCCCCCAATCTTCAGGATATAAACCGTGCTCACCTAATTCCTGCATTACACGATCAGGGTTTGCTGTTGGTTTATCAATTTTGTTTACAGCTACGATAATTGGTACTTCAGCTGCTTTCGCATGGTTAATCGCTTCAACTGTTTGTGGCATAACACCATCATCAGCTGCTACAACTAAGATTGTAATATCGGTAACTTGCGCACCACGTGCACGCATTGTCGTAAACGCAGCATGTCCTGGTGTGTCAAGGAATGTAATCTTCTTACCTTCATTTTCAATTTGGTATGCACCGATATGTTGAGTAATCCCACCAGCTTCACCGGCAGTAACGCGGGTATTACGGATTGAATCTAATAACGTTGTTTTACCGTGGTCAACGTGACCCATGATTGTTACAACAGATGGACGTTCAATAATATCTTCTGGGTTAGCATCAACATCTTCAAAATATGTTTCTAAATCAGTTGCATCTACAACAACCTCTAATTCAGCTTCTACGTCATATTCAGAACAAATTAATTCAATCGCATCTTGATTTAATGGTTGGTTAATGTTTGCCATAATTCCGACCATGAATAAGTTTTTAACAATTTCAGATGCATCTTTGTTTAATTTTTCTGCTAATTCGCCAACTGTAATACCTTCTTCATATGTAATTTTAGAAGGTGTTTCTTTCACAACTGGTGCTTGTACAACTGGTTCTGGTTTCGGATTGCTCTTACCTTTACCTTTTTTATTGCGGTTACCGCCACCAGTACCTGGTTTGTTGTTACTACCTGGACGGTGATTATTGTTATGACGCGGTTTTTGTGCTGGTTTGTTTGCAGGTTTTGCCGCTGGTTTCGCTTCTTGTTTAGGCTGCTCTTTTTTCACTTCTTGCTTTGGTTCTGCTTTAGCTTCAGCTTTAACCTGATCTTTTTTGAAGATTTTATCTAATGCAGTAATTTCTTTATCTTCAATCACTTGCATATGACTGTTAACTTCTATGTTCATTTTTTTCAATTCATCAATAATATCTTTACTTCTTAATTTAACTTCTTTTGCATATTCATATATTCTTTTTTTACTCATAGGTTCTCTCCTCATTGATGTCACGAATAAGTGCTTGAATTGACTTCGCAAATCCTGCATCAAGAATACCAATCGTTACACGTTCTGCTTTACCGATTGCATATCCTAATTCATAACGCGTACCATATTGAACCAATGGCACATTAAATGAATTACATTTATTCATGACAGTTTTCGTTGTATTTGGACCAGCATCTGTAGCTAGTATGACAAGTTTACATTTTTTATTTCTGACTTCATTGATAACAAGTTCCTCACCAGTAGCAAGTTTTCTAGCACGCATTGCAAGCCCTAGCATATTAAATAGTTTATCTTCTTTATTCATCGTTTAGGAATCATCTCTCTATAAATCAAGCGAATAATTTCATCATAGATAGGTTTCATCGTTTCACTGTCACTATCAAAAAATTGTTCTAGCTTTTTCTTTTGTCTTGCTGCTTCAACTATTTTTAAATCCATAGTGACATATGCGCCTCGTCCATTTTGCTTGCCTGTAGGATCAACAAATATATCATCTTCTTTTGTTTTAACAACACGCAGCATTTCTTTTTTCGGTTTCATTTCATTACTTAGTATACATTTACGCATAGGTATTTTCTTCTGTTTCATAAAACACCTCTATTCTACTGGATAAATGCCTGCTTCTTTTGCATCTGTCTCAGATTTAATATCTATTTTCCAGCCTGTTAATTTCGCAGCTAATCTTGCATTCTGTCCTTTTTTACCGATAGCAAGAGATAATTGATAGTCCGGAACGATCACAGTTGTTGATTGATTAGCTTCATCAACTAACACATCGACAACTTGAGATGGACTTAATGCATTTTTAACGAACGTTTTTGTGTCTGCACTCCATTCAACGATGTCAATTTTCTCTCCGCCTAATTCTTCAACAACAGCTTCTACACGGGCACCTTTTGCTCCAACACATGCACCGACAGCATCAATATCAGGGTTTTCAGAGTAAACACTAATTTTTGAACGATCTCCCGCTTCACGCGCAACAGATTTAACCACTACGCTACCATCAAAAATTTCTGGTACTTCTTGTTCAAACAAACGTTTTAATAAACCTGGATGGCTACGAGAAACAAAGATTTGAGGTCCTTTAGTCGTTTGTTCAACTTTATTTACATATACTTTAATGCGCTCTGTCGGACGATATTCTTCATTAGGACTACGTTCAGCTTCAGATAAAACTGCTTCAGTTTTACCAAGTGTTACATAAACATAGCGATGATCAACACGGTCAATAATACCGGTCATAATATCATCTTCTTTATCAATAAATTCGTTATATAAAATACCACGTTCAGCATCACGTAGACGCTGCATCACAGCTTGTTTAGCAGCTTGCGCAGAAACACGTCCAAAGTCCTTTGGTGTCACATCTTCTTCGTAAATATCACCAATCTCATAGGCAGGATTAGATTCTAAAGCTTTTTCTAAGCTCACCTCGTCTCTAGGGTTCATCACTTCTTCTACAACATCTTTACGTGAATATACACGATAAACACCATTATCCATATTCAGTTCAACGCGAACATTGTTGGCTGAATTATAATTCTTTTTATATGCAGTAATAAGTGCTGCTTCAATCGTTTCAATCAACACTTCTCTAGGAATTGATTTTTCTTTTTCAAGATAGTCAATTGCATTTAATAATTCGTTATTTTTTTTCATAGTTTCCTCCAATTATAAAACAACGGCACGACGAATTTTCGCAATTTTTTTGCGATCAATTTCAATTGTTTTAGTACGTGTTTTTATTTTTGCAGTTACTGTGATAAAGTCTTCAGTAACACTTTCTAAAATACCAATCCATTCTTTATCACCTGCAATAGGTTCATAAAGTTTTACATAAATGTTATTACCAATTGCATCCTGATAATCTTTTTCTTTCTTTAATGGACGTTCTGCACCAGGGGATGATACATCCATAAAGTAAGCTTCAGTTATCGGGTCTTCCTGATCCATCACTTCACTAATTTTTTCACTCGCTAGCGCACAATCAGTAATATCTATGCCACCTGGCTTATCGATGGCGATACGTAAATAATAATCAGGTCCCTCTTTAACGTATTCTACATCGACTAATTCAAAACCTAGTGATTCAACAATAGGTGTAACGATTGTTTCAACACGTTCTGTAATCTTTGACATATGATCCTCCTCACAAAACTTAAGAAAAGAGCGGGATATCCCACTCTTTTCGCTTGTAGAGTATTTTCTTTAACAATGTAATAATAACACAATTCAGCATACAACTCAAATGATTATAAATCGAATATTGATAGCTGTGCTTTATCTGGCATATCTTTTAAGCTACCTAATTCATCTAGATAATCGATAATCTTTTGTGATACACCTGCTTTTTTGTTAAGTTCTTCTTTCGAAAGAAAAGGCCCTTCATCACGCGCAGCAACGATACGCTTCGCAACGTTCTCACCAAGTCCCGGCACAGATATAAATGGTGGAATCAAAGTATCTCCTTCAATAATAAATTCAAAAGCAGTACTTTTCTCTAAAGAAATAGGCTGCACTTTAAAACCACGTTGTGCCATTTCATTGGTTATCTCAAGAACTGTTAACACATCTTTTTCTTTTTTTCCTAAATCATGATAACGTGCATAGTAATCTTTTACAGTTGCTTTGATGGTATGTTTATCTTTTACCATTGTTAATAAATCAAAATCAGACGCACGTACCGTAAAGTAACTTGCATAATAGTATAGCGGATGATGCACTTTGAAGTAAGCGATACGTACCGCCATCAATACATAAGCAGCAGCATGGGCTTTCGGGAACATGTATTTAATTTTCTTACATGAATCCAAATACCATTCAGGCACTTTATTTTCTCGCATCGCTGCTTCAAATTCTTCTGATAAACCTTTACCTTTACGTACAGATTCCATTATTTTAAATGCGAGCGATGGTTCAAGACCTGCATACATTAAATACACCATAATATCATCTCGACAACCAATAACACTTGATAAATCACATGTACCTGATTTAATCAATTCCTGAGCATTACCTAACCAAACATCTGTACCATGCGACAACCCTGATATCTGAACGAGTTCACTAAACGAAGATGGTTTTGTATCTTCTAACATTTGGCGAACAAATCCAGTACCAAACTCAGGTACGCCTAACGTACCAGTTTTACATAAAATATCTTCTTCCGACACACCAAGTGATTCAGGACTAGAGAATATTTTCATCGTCTCTTTATCGTCAACAGGAATAGTCTTCGGATCCATGCCTGATAAGTCTTGTAACATACGGATCATTGTCGGATCATCGTGACCTAAAATATCGAGTTTTAATAAATTATCATGAATCGAATGGAAATCGAAATGAGTTGTTCTCCAGGCTGAGTCTTGCTGATCTGCCGGGTATTGTATCGGTGTAAAGTCATAGATATCCATATCACCAGGCACTACGATAATTCCCCCAGGATGCTGGCCCGTCGTACGCTTTACACCAGTACAAGCTTTCACCAGTCTATCAATTTCTGCACCCCGTTTATGGATGCCAGAATCATTTAAATATCCTTTAACGTATCCAAATGCTGTCTTCTCAGCAACTGTCCCTATCGTCCCTGCTCTAAATACTTTATCTTCTCCGAATAATACTTTTGTATAGTTATGGGCAACAGGTTGATACTCTCCACTAAAGTTTAAGTCAATATCTGGTACCTTATCCCCTTTAAAGCCAAGAAACGTTTCAAACGGAATATCCTGCCCTTCCTTAATGTATGGAACATCACACGACGGACAACTTTTATCGGGTAAGTCAAAGCCACTTGCTACACTTCCATCTACAAAGAAATGACTCGACTTACACTTTGGACAGATATAATGCGGAGGTAACGGGTTTACTTCCGTAATTTCAGTCATCGTGGCCACAAAACTTGATCCAACAGAACCACGGCTCCCCACAAGATAACCATCATCCAGAGACTTCTTCACTAACTTCTGTGAAATTAAATAGATAACTGCAAATCCATTCCCAATAATACTATCTAGTTCTTTTTCAAGTCTGGCCACAACGATTTCTGGTAAATCTTCACCATAAATGCTTTTAGCGCGATTGTAACTCATCTCACGAATTTCTTCGTTCGCACCTTCTATTGTCGGGGTATAGAGTTCATCTCTGATCGGAATGACTGTATCAATCGAATCAGCTAATTTGTTCGTATTTGTTACGACAATTTCAAAGGCTTTTTCCTCTCCTAGAAAATGAAAGGCATCTAACATTTCATCGGTTGTTCTAAAGTGAGCATCTGGTAGTGTCTGACGATTGAGGGGATTACCAGGATTTGATGCAATCAAAATTTCACGTGCTGGTTTTTCGTGTTCGTGCAGATAGTGGGCATTTCCAGTTGCAATGACTGGAATGTCCAGTTTTTCTCCGACTCGTAATATACGGTCATAAATTTCTTCCATCGTTTCATTATCACGAATTAAATCACGTTCCAGTAAATGCTGGTATAACGCTTTTGGCTGTACTTCTAGAAAGTCATAGAATTTTGCGATACGTTCAACCTCATCCTGATCTTTTTGCATCACAGCTGTAAAGACTTCACCATTATCACACGCACTCCCTACTAATAAACCTTCTCGGTGTTCATTCAGTAATGATCTTGGTATTCTCGGTGTACGATAAAAGTAAGTCACCATGGATTCACTAACAATCTTAAACAGATTTTTCAGGCCCGTTTGATTTTGCACAATTAAGGTAACATGCATCGGTCGTGCACGTTTATAGGCATCCTGATTGCTTAGTTTAGCATCAATTTGATTATGGTTTGTGACACCTAATTGTTCCATTTGTTTTAACATCTTCACAAAAATATGAGCAGTGGTTTCCGCATCATAGATTGCTCTATGATGTTGTGTTAACTCTACACCATATTTTTTCGCTAAAAAGTTTAAACCATGTTTACCGAGTTCTGTATTGATCGTTCTTGATAATTCCAACGTATCAATAACACCATTTGTCGTTGCACCATATCCTAAGCGTTCGAAACCTGTATCAATAAACCCCATATCAAAGCTTGCATTATGGGCAATATAAATCGCATCACCCACAAAGTCTCTAAAGTCACTCAGAACATCTTCTATCGGTGGAGCATCAACTAACATATCATCTGTGATGCCTGTAAGGTTTTTAATCGTTTCATTTAATCGCTCTCCTGGATTACTGAAGCGTTCAAATTTATCAATGATTTCACCGTCTTTGACTTTAACTGCAGCTAATTCGATGATCTTATCATACTGTGAGGAAAGCCCAGTCGTCTCAACGTCAAATACTACATAAGTAGCAGTTTTTAAATCAATATCCTGAGGTTTATAGCTAATCGCTACACCATCATCTACAAGCATCCCTTCGATACCATAGATCATCTTAATACCTGCTTTACTAGCAGCAGCATGGGCATCAGGAAAGCCCTGACAACCATTATGATCGGTAATCGCAATTGCTTGATGTCCCCATTTTGCAGCCTGATCAACATATCGACTAATATGGGTGATACCATCCATTTGACTCATGGCTGTGTGTAAATGAAACTCAACACGTTTATTCTCAGATTTATCTTGTTTTGCTGACTTGTTAATCTTCTCTATATCACTGATCATCATCACTAAATCTCGAATAAAAGTATCCTGTTCAATGCGACCTTGAGCACGTATCCAGTCACCAACTTTAAGTGATGAAAGATGGTCAAGGTCATTCTTTCCTTTACGGGTAAACATTTTTAAGATTAATGAATCTGTGTAATCCGTAATCTTTAGTTGAACAATGTGACGCCCACTTTTCAGTGCTTTAATCTCGATATCAAAGATAACACCTTCTATTGCAACTTTAAATTCTTCTTCAATAATCGTTTCGATCGGCTTAATTGTTTCAAGCTGAATCTTCTTCCCGATTGAACAATGGGTGATTTCCTCAGATATACTTTCAGCTTTTTGTTTTTCACGTTCTACCATCTTCTCACGTAATATATCACTTTGTTTTGCTTCTTCTTCCTGAATATGCGCTTCAAGTGAAGCAAGCTCTCTCAAGTGATCATCATCGCTCGTTTCAAAGATGATATCTTTCAGGTTAAATCCAGCACATTGGAAGGCTTTTAGCAGTTTTCCATTACATGATTTCTCAAAATGCTGCTGTTCAATTTCATTGACGACATTAAATTTTAAAACATCTCCTGAAAATGTATATTTTTTATTTTTAAGTTGTCCTTTTAGGCTTGGACTCATCGTCGTCTGATCGATTGCATAAGGAATGTATTCATTAATGCGATCAGTAAGTTTACTGTCATCAACCACACTAATCTCAAAAGTGACGTTTGCAATACTTGCAAAATGCTCTGTCATTTTGCTCTGGAGTATATTAAAAAGTTGATATGTCAAGTGCTCTGGAAGCTCAAAATACATGTGCCATATACGGTCTACTTTTGAGATATCTATACGTGATAACTTACTATTATTTACGAAATCACTTTCAAATAAGTCTGTTATACCCAGCTGCGTAAGTAAAACTTTAAATTTTTCATTATGTGTTAACGTCATGAGTAACCACCTTATCAAAATGAAAAGCGTGAGACAAAAGTCTCACACTTATTAGTCATCCTATTATATCAAATTTATTGTTCAAAAGATGCATAGATTGCTTTGATTTTTTCATCTAGTTCAGCAACCGGTACATCAAATGATTCACCTGTTCGGCGATTCTTCACTTCAACGATACCATCAGCCGCTTGTTTGCCGACAACAATACGTACAGGAACTCCGATAAGGTCAGCATCATTAAATTTAACACCTGCACGTTCTATGCGATCGTCATATAATACTTCGTAATCTTTCTTATAAGCATCATATAACTGGTCAGCCAGTTCGCGTTGAACATCCTGTTTAGCATTCGCAGTAATAATATGTACTTCAAATGGAGTAATCGATGTTGGCCAAATAATACCTTTGTCATCATGATGCTGTTCAATAACTGCTGACAGCGTTCGTGACACACCAATACCATAACAACCCATAATCATAGGTTCAGCTCGGCCTTGATCATTTAAAAACGTTGCATTCATTGCGTCTGAATATTTCGTACCAAGTTTAAATACTTGTCCAACTTCAATACCTTCAGCAAATTTAATAGGGCCGCTACCGTCTGCCGCCATTTCACCCTCAAGAATAAATCGGAAATCTCCAAAAGCTTTCACTTTAAAATCACGCTCTAAATTTGCATTGATAAAGTGATAGTCAGTTTCGTTCGCACCAACTGCTAAATTATTCAGATCCTGTACACTATTGTCTGCATAAATTTCAATTTTATCGACACCAACTGGACCTAATGAACCAGGAGCAGCACCTAAAATAGCCTGAATTTCTTCATCAGTGGCCAGTTCAACCGTCTCAGTTCCAAAATATGATTTCACCTTAACATCGTTTAGCTCATGATGACCTCTGATTAAGAACATGATAAACTGCTCATCAACTTTAACAATCATAGATTTAACAATTTCATCTAATCGTTTACCTAATAAATCTGCTAGTGCTTGCGCTGATTTTACACCTGGCGTATGAACCTTTTCAAGTTCACGTACATCAGTATGTTCAGGATTTGGAATATATTTCACTTCAGCTTTTTCGATGTTCGCAGCAAAATCACTTTCATCTGTGTAACAAATCGTATCTTCACCAATTTCAGCTAATGCCATAAATTCGTGCGTATGACTTCCTCCAATAGCCCCACTATCTGCGATAACCGGGCGGAAATTTAAATTAACACGTGAGAAAATTTTTGAATATGCATCATACATATCCTGATAAGTTTCATCCAGACTATCCTCTGTTGCATGAAAACTATATGCATCTTTCATGATAAATTCTCTGCCACGTAATAAACCAAAGCGAGGACGCTTCTCATCACGGAACTTATTTTGAATCTGGAATAATGTTACCGGTAATTTTTTATATGATTTTAATTCATCACGTACTAATGAAGTAATGATTTCTTCATGCGTAGGTCCAAGAGCAAATTCACGACCATGACGATCCGTCATACGCATAAGTTCAGCACCATAACTTTGCCAGCGACCTGATTCAGACCATAATTCTGAAGGCTGTAAAGCCGGCATTAAAATTTCAACACCATCAATAGCTTCCATTTCTTCTCTTACTATTGCTTCAATCTTATTTAACACACGTTTAGCAATCGGAAGGTAACTATAAACCCCACTTGCAACTTGTTTGATCATACCTGCTTTAAGTAACAACTGATGACTTTTAGAATCGGCATCATTTGGTACTTCTCTTAATGTTGGAATAAACATTTTACTCTGTTTCATAGCAACCTCCTGGATTTTTTGATAATACTTATATCATATAATAAATCTTGCAATTATTAAACTAAAATTTAGTTAACATAATATTTCTATCATTAACTTAATGAACAAAAAATAAAACCCGACAAAAGTCGGATTTTACTTTAAGAAATAGCGTGAAATATCATTCCATGTCACCATAATCATGACAAAGAATAAGAAGATGGCTCCAGACGTTACAATATACATTTCAGCTTTTTTATTAACAGGCTTTCTGAATATCGCTTCATAGATGACAAATAAAATTCTACCACCGTCAAGCGCAGGAATCGGTAATAAGTTCATAATTCCTAGGTTAACAGATAAAAATGCAGTATATTCAATAACTTTAATATAACCTAACGAAACTACTTGTTCTGTATTTTTATAAATACCTACAGGTCCATTAAGCATATCAAACGAAAAAGAACCATTAATGATTGATGCAAACATAATACCTAGTAATGTAAATATTTTTGTTGCACCTTCAAAAGTCATGATACATCCATATTTCAGTTTATCAATAAAATTACCACCGAGTTCTGATTGAAAACCGATGATATATTGTTTTATACTTTTATCTTTACTTACCTTTTGTTCCATTAATTTTGGTTTAAGGTTTAAGACTTTATCCTTGCCATCTCTTTCAATGGTTAATTTAATCGTTTTGCCACCATTTTTATTCAGAAAACTTTTCACCTGGCTAAAGCTCGTCACTTGTTCATCATTGATAGCTTTAATGATGTCACCTTTTTTGAGCCCTATTTCCTGTGCCGGACTGTTTTCAGCCACTGCTTTAATCGTTGTAGTAGGTGCACCGGCCATAAATGCTAGTCCAATAAATAACACAAGCGCCAATATAAAATTAAATAATGGTCCAGCAAATAGCGCTAAAAATTTTGGCCAAGGCTTTTTATTTTTAAATTGACGTTCACGTGGGGCGATTTGTATTAAATCACCTTCACGTACAAAATAAGCTTCTTTTGCTACATTATAACGTACCGCTTCATGTGTATATTGATTGATACCTTCGATATATAATCCATCTTCAAAGTCAGAATCAGCAACTTCAATTTGTTCAATCTGATGAAATTGATGCTGTTCATCGAGTAAGATGTGTGTCACTTCACCTGCTGCATTACGCTTAACGCTCACAGTCATACCTTCAGTAAGTGGATTTTGTTCCATACCACTGCCTGCCATCATCACATAACCACCGACGGGTAATAAGCGGATAGTATAAAGTGTTTCATTTTTCTTATATGAAAATATTTTTGGTCCCATTCCAATCGCAAACTCCGGGCACATAATACCTGCACGTTTTGCAAACAGTAAATGACCATATTCATGGACTGTTACTAATAATCCAAAAATAATAATAAATGCAATGATCCCCATTTTACACCTCGTATTTCCTTGATTTATAGTCAGCGTCAACTGCCAATATTGTATCTAAATCTGGATTCTGAATCACTTGATGTGCATCCATCTCTCGTTCAATCATCGTTTCAATATCTAAAAATGAAATCTTACCCTCTAAGAATAATTGAACAGCAACTTCATTCACTGCATTCATAACGACGGGCATCGTGCCACCTATTTCAATAGCGCGATAAGCAAGTGCCAGACATTTGTATCGCTCAAGATCCATCGCCTTAAAATCTAAAGTCGCAACACGTGCTAAATCAAGTCGCTCAGCTTTTCGCGGCATACGACCCGGGTAACTAAATGCATACAGTATTGGCATACGCATATCTGGTGTGCCAAGTTGAGCAATGACGCTTGTATCGTTAAACTCAACCATAGAGTGAATAATGCTTTGTTTATGTAAAATTGTGTCAATTTTTTCGATTGGTAAATCAAATAGCCATTTAGCTTCTATAACTTCCAAACCTTTGTTCATCATCGTCGCACTATCAATGGTAATCTTCTTACCCATGGACCAGTTTGGATGATTCAAAGCATCTTCTAATGTAACATTTTGCAATTGTTCACGTGTTAAATCACGGAAAGATCCACCACTTGCGGTAATGATAAGTTTCTCAATATTTTTTTCATGTTCACCATTTAAACATTGAAAAATTGCAGAATGCTCTGAGTCTACCGGCAATATTTTAACATCCTTCTCTTTGGCACGTTGCATAACAATTTCACCAGCTACAACTAATGTTTCCTTGTTGGCCAGTGCAATATCTATGCCCTGATCAATCGCATGTAATGTTGGACGTAAACCCACACTTCCAAGAATAGAATTTAACAAAATATCATTTTTTTCATATCCTGCTACCTGAAGTAAACCTTCGTCCCCAAAAACAATTTTCGTTTGTTTTTCGTTTATATTTAGTTTTTTTATATCTGATTCATTCTGAAGACAACATATTTCAGGGTTAAACTCATCAATTATACGTTGTGCTATATCAATAGACTTACCAACCGCACAACTAACAAGCTTAAATTGATCTGAATGCTCACGTATGATGTCTAAACCTTGCATCCCTACTGAGCCACTTGCGCCTAATATCCCAATATTTTTCATAACTTCACCTAATTCCAAATAGTAATAGCTTAATTTTATCATAAATCAAATTTAACTACTAACTTATGCTTTATAAAAAACAGACCAAAAGACTAAGCTTTTGATCTGTTAATCATCTTGACTATTGAGTTACTGGAAGTTAATCAAAAAGATATTCATTAATGGTAATACAAATATAAACGAATCAAAGCGATCAAGAATACCACCATGTCCAGGTAGTAAATTTCCAGAATCTTTGACATCAAAATGACGTTTTAATGCAGACTCAACTAAATCACCTAACTGTCCGAACATACTGAATAGCCATGTCACGATGATTAAAGGAATAATGGATAACGGCATATTGTAATTCAAGCTGAATATGATGGCAATTATCGTACTACATGCAATACCTCCGACAAATCCTTCAATCGTTTTGTTTGGACTAATCTCCGGCCATAATTTATTCTTACCGAATAAACGCCCGAAGATATACGCTCCTGTATCTGTCACCCAAACAATTAATAACGCAAACAAGATAAATACCAATCCATTCTCTGCAGCTCGTGTCTCATAAAAATACATAAAACCAATACCCACATATGCTACAGCTAACATACAAAAGGCAGCATCGACGAAATTAAATCGGTTCTTTGACATTACCGTGTAACTCAACATGATTAAACTCATGAGTATTAAAAATGGCACTTGATAATCAAGTGATACAAGATCACTTTTTTGAGGTGACATAATCAAGCATAATGCCACTACACTAAATATACCAGGTAATGAATAGAGCTTAATATTTTTCATATTTAACACTTCTTTTAATGCAACGATCGCTAATAAATAAGCCATAATTAATAATGGCAGATGGCCATATATAACAACAGGTAAAAATATAGCCATCGCAATGATTGCTGTTATCGTTCTTGTTTTCATTTTTTACTCCTTATAATCCACCGAAACGTCTATGTCGGCTATGATAAATCTCGATACATTGATTAAGTGCTTTCTCATCAAAATCCGGCCACAATGTATCAATAAATACTAATTCACTGTATGAAGCCTGCCAGATTAAAAAGTTGCTCAGACGCTCTTCACCAGATGTTCGAATCATGAGTTCAGGATCCGGTATACCTTTCGTAAATAAATAATCTGAAAAACTTTGTTCATTGATTTCACTTAATCCAATTTCATTATTCTTATATTGTTCTGCAATTAACTGAACTGCAGAAACAATTTCTTTTCGGCCACCGTAATTCAAAGCAAATATTAAAGTAAGACCGGTATTATTCTTAGTCTTCTCAATAGCTTCAAGCACAGCTTGTCGTGTATGTTCAGGGAGTTGATCAATAAAACCAATTGTTTGTACTCTAACATTCTTTTCAATCAGTTCCGGCAAGAATGTTGATAAAAAGTCACCGGGTAATTTCATAAGATAATTGACTTCATCTGTTGGTCTTGACCAGTTTTCTGTGGAAAATGCATACAGAGTTAAATATTTCACGCCAATATCACTCGCATAACGCGTAACCGCTTTAACAGTCTGCATGCCCTCATAATGGCCTTTGATACGTGGCATTTTGCGTTGTTTCGCCCAGCGTCCGTTACCATCCATAATGATAGCAATGTGTTCAATATCACAGTTGCTCTTTTTTTCTTCTGCAACTTTTGGCTTTTTATTTCTATTAAAAAAAGGAATCATGTTATCCTCCAATACAAAAACTTATTTATATATTCTAACATAAAACGTAGTTAAGTAGCATGGATATACGTAAAATTGCGTAAAAAAAGACCGAGATAAAAACATTATCTCAGTCACAAGAAAATTAAACTTCTAAAATACTGCTTTCTTTTTCTGCAGTTAAAGCATCAATTTTTTTGATATGATTATCCGTTTCTGTTTGCACATCATCAGTGAATGATTTTAAATCATCTTCTGTAAGTTCACCGTTTTTCTCAGCTTTTTTAAGTGCGTCGTTCGCATCACGACGAATATTACGGATCGCAACTTTTGCATTTTCAGCTTCTTTTTTCGCTTCTTTTACTAACTCTTTACGGCGTTCTTCAGTAAGAGCCGGTACAGTAATGCGAATCACATTACCATCTGAAGTTGGATTAACTCCTAAATTAGCCATATTAATCGCTTTTAAGATATCATCAATTGAAGTTTTATCATAAGGTGTTACAAGTAACATTCTTGGTTCTGGTACTGAGATACCTGCTAATTGTTGTACAGGTGTATCCGCACCGTAATAGTTCACTGTTACACGCTCTAAAAGATTAGCATTCGCATGTCCAGCACGAATTGCTGCAAAGTCACGTTGTAAACTTTCAATACTCTTTTCCATTTTTGATTGTAAGTCTTTAATAATTTCAGTTGTCATGATGACGCTCCTTTAATCTTTATTTTTATTTAGTTAAACAAATTATTTTGTAATCGTCGTACCAATTTCCTCGCCCATAATAGCGCGTTTAATATTTCCATCTTCCATAATTGAGAATACAACTAATGGAATATCATTGTCCATACAGAATGAACTTGCTGTTGAATCCATAACTTGTAATCCTTCTTGTAACATTTGGATGTATGTTAATTTTTCATATTTCTTAGCATTAGGATCCACTTTAGGGTCCGCTGAATATACACCATCAACATTGTTTTTACCCATTAAGATAACGTCTGCTTCTATTTCTGCTGCACGTAAAGCTGCTGTTGTATCAGTTGAGAAATAAGGGTTACCAATACCGGCTGCAAAGATTACCACTCTACCTTTTTCAAGGTGTCGAATTGCACGGCGTCTAATATATGGTTCAGCAACCTGTTTCATTTCGATTGATGTTAACACACGTGTATCACAATCAAGTTGTTCCAGAGAATCCTGCAGGGCTAAAGAATTCATTACAGTAGCTAACATACCCATGTAATCAGCTGTACCGCGGTCCATACCTAAGTCACTACCTGTCTTACCGCGCCAGATATTACCACCACCAACGATGACTGCAACTTCACAATCCATCTTAGCAACTTCAGCGACTTGCTCGGCAATACTTTTGATAACAAATGGGTTAATACCAAAACCTGTTTCTCCAGCTAATGCTTCTCCACTTAACTTTAAAACAACACGTTTGTATTTAGATACATCTTTCATTTAATAACTCCGCCCTCTCAATTGTATTAATGCAATTCACTCTCATTTAGTAATATTCACGTTTATGCATTAACGCTTAAGTCTATTATACACAAAACTATAAGTATTATAACAATAAATATGAATGTTTGAAAAGTATCAGAATAAACCTTACATTTATTCCTTATGTAAAAAAAAGACACCGAAGTGTCTTTATAAAATATTATTTACCCATTTGACCCATTACTTCATCAGCGAAGTTATCTTGACGTTTTTCGATACCTTCTCCAACTTCATAACGTACGAATGATTTTAATGTGCCACCTTTAGATTTTAAGAACTCAGCAACTGTTTGATCTGGATTCTTAACAAATGGTTGATCCACTGCACAAATTTCTTCTAAGTATTTACGTAAGCGACCTTCTACCATTTTTTCAACGATATTTTCTGGCTTACCTTCATTTAAAGCTTGTTGTTTTAATACGTTCTTTTCGTGCTCTAATTCTTCAGCAGAAACTTGTTCACGAGAAACGAATTTAGGATTTAATGCTGCAATGTGCATTGCAACATCTTTAGCAGCTTCAGCGTCAGTTGAGTTTTCAACTAATGCTAATACACCAATACGTCCTCCCATGTGTAAGTACTCACCAAAAGTATCAGCGTCAGTTTTAGAAACTAAAACGAAACGACGTAAAGTTAATTTTTCTCCGATAGTAGAGATAGCTTCATTCATTTTTACTTCAACAGTTTTTCCAGCTTCGATTTCAGATGCCATTAAAGTGTCTAAATCTGCAGGTTTAACAGTTAAAATGTGATCAGCGATTTCTTTAACTAAAGCTTGGAAGCCTTCATTACGTGCAACGAAGTCTGTTTCAGAGTTTAATTCTAATAATACTGCATCGTTACCTTTAGAAGCTACATATGTTGTACCTTCAGCAGCGATACGATCAGCTTTCTTAGCTGCTTTAGCAATACCTTTTTCACGTAAGTAATCAACAGCTGCATCGATATCTCCGTTTGTTTCAGTTAATGCTTTTTTGCAGTCCATCATACCTGCGCCAGTTCTTTCACGTAATTGTTTTACTAATTGTGCTGTAATAGCCATTATATAATACCTCCAGAGAATTTGTGTTTTTACAATATAATAATACTAAACTATAACGAAAAACGCTAAAGTAAAGCGATAAACTTTTTAAAAAAAGTGATAAATGTTATACACTTATCACTTTTATTTTAAAACTTATGCTTCTGTAGTTTCTGTTGCTTCTGCAGCAGGCTCTTCAGCAGTTTCAGTTAAATCGATATTTTGTTCAGCTGCAACTTCTTCGTTAGAAACGCCTTGACGACCTTCTAAGATAGCGTCAGCCATTTTACCAGTTAATAATTTAACTGCACGGATAGCGTCATCATTAGCTGGAATAACATAATCGATTTCATCTGGATCACAGTTTGTATCAACGATACCAACGATAGGAATGTGTAATTTTTTTGCTTCAGCAATTGCGTTACGCTCTTTACGAGGGTCAACAACAAATAATGCTGATGGCATAGATTTCATTTCACGAATTCCGCCTAAGAATTTGATTAAACGATCATATTCTTTTTTAAGTTCAACAACTTCTTTTTTAGGAAGTACATCGAATGTACCGTCTTCTTCCATTTTTTCGATTTCAGAAATACGTTTAACACGTTTATTGATTGTTTTGTAGTTCGTTAAAGTTCCACCTAACCAACGTTCGTTAATGAAGAATTGACCAGAACGGATAGCTTCATCTTTAATAGCATCTTGTGCTTGTTTTTTTGTACCTACGAATAATACTGAACCGCCTTCTTCAGAAACAGATTTCATAAAGTTGTATGCTTCTTCAACTTTCTTAACTGTTTTTTGTAAGTCGATAATGTAGATACCGTTTCTTTCTGTGAAGATATATTTCTTCATTTTTGGATTCCAGCGACGAGTTTGGTGACCGAAGTGTACACCAGCTTCTAACAATTGTTTCATTGAGATTACTGCCATTTTAATTTCCTCCTAATTGGTTTTATTCCTCCACTACAGGCAATTTCGGAAACAACAGATGTTGCACCCTCCAAAATATTCATCCATAGTGTGTGAATTAGCTTTTTTCAAGCCGTATACAAATATAGCATAAAAATAAGCGTATATCAATACTTTTTTGTCAAATGTATTGATATACGCCATGTAATGATTAATGAGTATTCGCAAGCTCTTCTAAGAATTTTTCTTTCTTAATCTTAATAAAAGTACCTTTCATTCCTAGTGAACGTGATTCAATAACACCCGCAGATTCTAATTTACGTAGTGCATTAACGATAACAGAACGTGTAATACCCACACGATCAGCGACTTTTGATGCAACAAGTAAGCCTTCATTTGCACCTAACTCTTCAAATATATGTTCGATTGCTTCTTTTTCAGAATATGATAGTGAACTAATTGCCATATTGATTGCTGCTTTATCACGTGCAATCTTTTCAATGTCAGCATGCTTCTCACGTAAAATTTCCATTCCTACAACTGTCGCAGCATATTCGCCTAATACCAGGTCATTATCATCATAATCTTTATCTACTCGACCCAATACTAAAGTTCCTAAGCGTGAGCCATTACCCTTTATTGGGATGATTACAGTATTTGATTTACTAAATAAATCCTTACTTTCTCCTGGAAATACTGTTAATTCGTTATCAAGTGTGATATTACTTTTCGTTTCATCCACTTCTAAAAGTAAATCAACATATTCTTTTGGAAATTGACGCTCTTCAAGCATTTTAATAATACGTTCATTTTTTAATAATTCATTCACACCAAAGCCTAATAATTTACCACGACGTGATAAGATAAATACATTTGATTGCATTGTGGAGCCTAATTGATCAGCCATTTCTTTGAAGTCTACAGCTAAGCCTTTATGTTCCTGTAATAATTGATTGATTTCACGTGTTCTTTTTAATAATGACATATTGATTCTCCTTTAATTTATAAGATAAATTCACTTAAATCTTTATTTTTAGCGATTGTGCCAAGTTTTGATTCAACATATTGCGGTGTAATTTCAACATGTGCATTCGGCATATCTGGTGCTTCATATGAAAGATCTTCTAACATCTTTTCTAATATCGTATGCAATCTTCTGGCACCAATGTTATCAGTATCCTGATTGACATCATAAGCAATTTGAGCTAATTTTTCGATGGCTTCATCCGTAAAATTAATCGTTACATGTTCAGTAGCCAATAAACTTTCATATTGTTTTAAAAGAGACGTTTTCGGTTCTTTTAATATTTTAATGAAATCATCTACTGATAATTTTTCAAGTTCCACACGAATCGGAAAACGTCCTTGTAATTCAGGTATTAAATCACTTGGTTTAGACACATGAAACGCACCAGCACCGATAAACAGAATGTGTTCAGTATTCACTGCACCATATTTCGTTTGTACGACACTGCCTTCGACAATCGGTAAAATATCACGTTGGACACCTTGACGTGATACATCTGCACCTTGATTACTGCCTGCAATCTTATCAATTTCATCAATAAAAACAATTCCCATTGTCTCAACTAATTGAATTGCCTCATCTTGTACAGACTCTTCGTCAATTAATTTTGTTGCTTCTTCATCAATTAATATTTCACGGGCACGAGAAACTGGTAAAGTACGTTCAACCTTTTTCTTAGGCATCATCTGGCTCAACATATCCTGCATATTATCCTGCATGCCGTTCATGCCAAACATACCTAATCCCTTCATTTCCTGCTCAACTTTAATTTTTACCGTTTCATTTTCAAGTTGACCTGCAAGTAACTTTTCACGGATATCTTTTCGCTTAAGCTTTACCCCTTCATCAGGAGCATCTTCAACTTCTTCTTCCTGCTGCATCGACTGATTGAAGAGCATCTCGAAAGGATTGTTCGTCATTTTTTCTTTTTTCTTCATCGCAGGCACTAACAGTTTAACAAGACGTTCCGTAGCATTTTGCTCAGCCTCAGCACGCACTTCCTGCTTCATTCTATTTTTAATCAGACGAACGCCGTTTTCTGTCAAATCACGAATCATACTCTCAACATCACGCCCAACATAACCAACTTCCGTATATTTTGTCGCTTCAACTTTAACAAACGGCGCTCCAACTAATGTGGCCATTCGTCGAGCAATTTCAGTTTTACCGACACCGGTTGGTCCAATCATCAAAATATTTTTAGGAATTATTTCTTTTTGCATAGATTCATCTAACGCCATTCGTCTATATCTGTTACGCAAACTGATGGCTACTTTACGCTTTGCATCAGCTTGGCCTACGATATGTTCATCCAGACTTTTTACAATGGCTTTAGGTGTTAAATTATTTATATCCACTTTTAACCCTCCTGCTATAATTCTTCAACAATAATATTGTGGTTTGTAAATACACATATATCTGCTGCTGTTTCAAGAGAGGCTAATGCTATTTCTTTTGCATTCAGATGACTAGCATGCTTCTTAAGCGCACGTCCCGCACTCAACGCATAATTACCACCTGATCCAATAGCAATGATATCATCATCTGGCTGGATGACTTCTCCAGTTCCACTGACAACAAGTAACTCATTTTTATTCATCACAATAAGCATCGCTTCAAGTTGTCTGAGCATTTTATCTCCACGCCATTCTTTTGCAAGTTCTACAGCAGCTCTTGATAAATTACCGTTATATTCATGTAATTTCATTTCAAATTTTTCAAATAATGTAAAAGCATCTGCTACACTACCTGCAAATCCAGCAACAACTTCATCGTTGAATAGACGTCTAACCTTTCTAGCAGTTTGTTTCATTATCACTTGTTGTCCTAGTGTGACCTGACCATCGCCACTCATGGCACATTGACCGTTATGTCGTACAGCAAATATCGTCGTTGCATGTAATTGATTGTTCAAAATACCAACTCCTTAGGCTCTTGGATGTGCATTAAGATATGATTTTCTTAAGTGTTCATTGGTGACATGTGTGTATTTGCCTGTTGTAGACAAATTCACATGCCCGAGTAAGTCTTGAACCGTCCTTAAATCAGCACCATTATTTAGCAGATGTGTCGCAAAAGTATGTCTGAGCTTATGTGGATGAATGTCACTCGTTAATGTCGCACGTTTAATAATCTGGTCTAAAACATAACGAACGCCCCGTTCAGTAAGTGGGGCATTTCTATAATTAATGAGCAGATAATTATGACTGACATTGCGACCTGCTCTAAGGTTCAGATAATGTTCTAATGCATCCTGCGCAAAGGTGCCGTAAGGTACAATTCTATATTTATTTCCTTTTCCGAGTACTTTTAAAGTCATCATCGATTGATTTATATCATCAATCTTTAACTGGGTTAATTCTGAAGCCCTGATACCTGTAGCATATAATAACTCTAAAATAAGTAAGTCACGCTGTCCTAAAGGTTTTGAGGTATCAATCGCATCAAAAAGCTCAACCATCTCTTCTTCATAGAAAAATTTCGGCAAATATTTCTCTTGTTTCGGATGTACTAACTGATTAAATGGATTTGATTTGTCAGTATCCTGATAAAGAAATTTATAGAAAGATCTTAAAGATGAGATATGTCTAGATACAGTTGTTCTCTTTAAACCTCTATTGTATAGATAGACAAGGTAATTACGAGCATCCCGATATTCAAATATATTTATTGTCAGGTTTTCCTTTTGTAAGAATAAATAAAAATCATTTAAATCTTTTTCATAGGCAATGCGTGTATGATCTGAAAAATTACGTTCCATTTTTAAATATTTAAGAAATGCCTTAATTTCAGTATTCATCACCCATCGACTCCTATTTATCTGAATTGTAACACAATTAATTTCTAATTTACAATAATATCTACCTATGAATTAAAGCGTTACTTTAAAATGTTCAAGCGTCGTAAGTGCACGGTGTGCTAATGCTTCATAACGCTCTTTTTTGTCCTTGATTCGTGTATCAAGATTAGGTAACAATCCAAAATTTGCGTTCATCGGCTGAAAGTTTTTACTATTCGTATGTGTAATATAGTAAGCCATTGAACCTATCACTGTTTTTTCAGGAAATAGTACAGGAGCTTGTCCACTGATATGTTTCGCCATATTTATTCCTGCAACTAATCCACTGGCTGCAGATTCAACATAACCCTCTACACCTGTCATTTGACCCGCTAGGAAAAGATCATTATTTCCTTTAAATTGATATGTTTGTTGTAAATTATTAGGCGAATTGATAAACGTATTACGATGCATTACCCCGTATCGGACAATTTCTACATTTTCAAGTCCGGGAATTAGTTTAAGAATTTCTTTTTGAGCACCCCACTTTAAATGTGTTTGAAATCCAACGATATTATAAAGCGTTCCAGCAGCATCGTCTTGTCTTAATTGCACAACAGCATATGGACGTTTGCCCGTTTTAGGATCTTCTAATCCTACTGGCTTCATTGGACCAAATAATAAAGTTTTGCGTCCACGTTTAGCCATTTCTTCAAATGGCATACAACCTTCGAAGTAAATTTCTTTTTCGAATTCTTTTAAAGGCACAACTTCTGCTTCCAGAATCGCATCATAAAAACGATTAAATTCATCTTCAGTCATCGGACAATTTAAATATGCCGCTTCACCTTTGTCATATCTAGATTTCAAATATACTTTATTCATATCAATAGAATCTTTTTCGATAATCGGGGCTGCAGCATCATAAAAATATAAATGATCCTGTCCTGTAAGTCGTTGTATTTCCTTACTTAGATTCTCAGTTGTTAAAGGGCCTGTAGCGATAATTGTTGGACCTTCAGGTATAGAAGTAATCTCTTCATTGAACACTTCGATATTTGGATGGTTCTTTAAAGTGTCAGTGATATATCCACTAAATTCATGACGATCAACTGCTAAAGCTCCTCCTGCAGGCACAGAAGCATTATCTGCAGCTTTAATAACCAGGGAATCTAATTGTCTCATTTCTTCCTTTAAAACACCTACAGCATTTGTAAGCGCATTACCTCTTAGAGAGTTTGAACAAACTAATTCTGCAAATTTATCTGTATGATGTGCTGGTGTTTGCTTAACTGGTCTCATTTCATATAACTTAACCTTTATATCTCGCTTAGCTAATTGATAAGCAGCTTCAGATCCCGCTAATCCAGCACCAATAATGTTAACTGTTTTCATAATATTCCTCCTTCAATTCCTATCCGATTGTAATATATTTTTCATGAATAAAAAAGTAATATTCATGATTAATTAGTAATGCAATGCATTTTGATCTAATGATACAAACACAAAAAATGTACACATCTTTTGATTTGATGTGCACATTTAACTTTACTGCGCTTTCTCGTCATAATCACAATTAGTACATACCACTTGTGTTTGTTTACCTTTTTTACGTTCAACAAGTTGAGTATCACATTTCGGACATTTTCTGGCAATCGGCTTATCCCATGATAAGTAATCACACTCAGGAAAATTACTGCAACCATAAAAAATACGATTCTTTTTAGATTTACGTTCGACTACTTCACCCTCATTACATTTTGGACAAGGTACACCGATTGTTTTAACGATTGCCTTTGTATTTCGACAGTCTGGGAAATTAGAGCATGCCATGAATTTACCATAACGCCCCATTTTGTATACCATTGGAGAGCCGCATTTTTCGCAATCTTCACCAGCAGGCTCATCTTTTATTTCAATCTTTTCCATTTCCTGTTCGGCACGTTCAACGTGTGTTTTAAAGTCTCCATAAAAAGTAGAAATTACTTTTTTCCACTCAATTTCACCATTTGCTACTCTGTCAAGCAACGTTTCCATGTTCACCGTAAAATCAATATCAATAATTTCAGGAAAATATTCCTTTACGGATTCATGAACAATTTGTCCTAGTTCTGTTGGATAAAATTTCTTCTGATCAACTTTTACATAGTTTCTTTTTTGAATCGTATCAATCGTCGGGGCATAAGTAGATGGACGGCCAATCCCTTTTTCTTCTAACGTTTTAACAAGTCGCGCTTCAGTATAACGTGGTGGTGGTTGCGTAAAATGTTGATTTTCATCGATGTTTATAGCTTTTACTTTATCACCGATATTCATTTCAGGAAGTCTATTCTCGCCTTCTTCCTGATCCTCATCGTTACCTTCTACATAAACACTCATAAAACCTTTAAATTTAATGGTTTGTCCATTTGCACGAAACTTGATGTTATCCTGTACTAAATCAACACTCACAGTATCTATTACTGCAGGTGCCATTTGACTTGCCATAAAACGCTCCCAGATCAGCTTATAAAGACGTAATTGATCACGAGACAGATAAGCTTTCATTTCTGTAGGCGTTCTTAATGCAGAAGTCGGCCTCACAGCTTCGTGAGCATCTTGTGCCCCACCTTTGGCTGCTGCTTTACGTTTTGATAGATAGTCTTTACCATACTTTTCTTCGATGTAACCTGCAGCTTCAGTTTTTGCTGTGTCTGAAATACGCGTCGAATCTGTACGCATATATGTAATTAAACCAACAGTACCTTGCTTTTTAAGATCGATACCTTCGTACAATTGTTGCGCAAGCATCATCGTTTTTCTTGCTTTGAAATTAAGTTTTCTAGCAGCTTCCTGTTGAAGGGAGCTCGTTGTAAATGGTAATGCTGGATTTCTTAATTTTTCTTTTTTAGATACGTCAGTGACCTCAAACATATCAGACTTTAACTGACGAACAATCGCTTTTACGTCTTTATCATTCGATAATTTTTTGGGTTTATTTGATTCATGTAAAAATTTTGCTTTAAACTCTTTATTTTTAAACGAGAATAAACCATCAATCGTCCAGTATTCTTCTGGTTTAAAAGCGTTAATTTCTTCTTCACGATCAATAATTAATTTTAAAGCAACAGATTGTACACGTCCTGCAGATAAACCTTTCTTAACTTTCTTCCATAGTACTGGTGAAATGTTATATCCAACTAAGCGATCAAGCACACGACGTGCCTGCTGAGCATCAACTAATTCATGTTTTATTTCTCTAGGATTTTTAAAGCTTTCTTTTACTGCATCTTTAGTAATCTCATTAAATACAACACGAGATTTCGCTTGCTGATCAATATCTAAAATATGTGCTAAATGCCAGGCAATCGCTTCACCTTCACGGTCCGGGTCACTTGCGAGATAAACATTTTTAGCTTTCTTCGCATGTTTCTTTAAGTCTTGTACGACCGGTCCCTTACCACGTATCGTGATATATCTTGGTTCAAAATTATTGTCAGCATCAACACCCATTTGACTTCTAGGCAGGTCTCTCACATGCCCCATAGATGCGATAACTTTAAATTTTTTTCCTAAATATTTCTCAATGGTTTTTGCTTTTGCAGGCGATTCTACAATGACAAGATTTTCTGCCATTTTGATATCCCCCTTTGTATAAAAACTGTTTTGCTTTTCAATGATAAATAATATACGTTTCAATTCTATCTTGTCAAACTTTATTTCTAAAATCATACATATTTCATATATCAAAGAAAACAAATTTACAAATTATTATGACAAAATTTATTATATTTTAATATTATAATAGAAGAAACTTAGTCAACTGAAATCTTCTAAGATGTCTTCAATACGGACAACGATTTTTGCACCTTCTGCAATTTTTTGGTTACATCCTTGAGAGAATGGTGATGTAATATGTCCAGACATACAATACACATTTCTGTTTTGTTCTAATGCCTGATCACATGTAATCAGACTGCCGCTTCTAAGCTTTGCTTCAGTAATAAGAACACCATTCGATAAACCACTAATAATACGATTGCGCTCCGGAAACTGAAACTTGGCAATTTGTGTTGTAGGATAATATTCACTGATCACAAGATGATGACGTTCCATATTACGTCTAAGCAGTGTCACTTCCTCCGGATAATAATAGTCATGTCCAAATCCCAGAACGCCAATCGTTTTACCACCATGATAATTTGCTGCCATATGCGCATCACTATCTGCACCTTTTGCCAGACCACTCACAATTGTAATATTATTTCTCACAATCTCCGGCATAAACTGTTCTATAACTTCAGAGGTATAGGATGTTCTATTTCTACTACCCACAATCGCTAATAATCTACTTGAACTTAGTATTTGAACATCACCTTTACAAAATATCACAAACGGGAAATCATAAATTTGTTTTAGTAAATATGGATAATTTTCTGAGTGATAAAAAATTGGAATAACGTTACGCGCGGATAATGTATTATAGATTTCAAATATATCAGTATTTTTATATTTGTTGATCTTTATTTCTAATTTATTATCTTTACTAAATAATTTTTTTAAGACTGGAAGCATTCGTTGATAGGGAATATCAAATGTATTAAAATTATTTTTTATTTTATGCAATTGCTGAGTTGAAAAACCGGATTCGATCAGTTTAAGTATTATCTGTTCTTCATGTGTAAATTTCAAAAGTATCACCTCTTTGATAACGATAGGTGATACAAATTAATCCTTTGTAAATTTTATTC
Source organism: Macrococcus equi (assembly GCF_047426745.1). Lineage (GTDB taxonomy): Bacteria > Bacillota > Bacilli > Staphylococcales > Staphylococcaceae > Macrococcoides > Macrococcoides equi. Next base: position 2,208,243 of record NZ_CP179732.1, read on the forward strand.
ATTAAATTATTAAGATTAGATAGAAATATAAAGTAAATAAAATTATTTCAACGATATTCTAATAATATTTGGATAATTATATGTTAAATATATCAATTTAATATTATATATTTTTGCATGACAAAGAACCGAATGATGCTTTACTGTCCAAAGCATCATTCGGTTCTATATAAGTGATAATAGCTTACAACTATTTAATCGTTAAACATTTTTCATATAAACCATCTTCTTCTTTAATACGTTCGATTAAAGTAGAACCGATTTCTGAAGGTGTTGCTGCAGTTTTGATACCACAAGCATTCATTGTTTTAATTTTTTCTGCTGCAGTACCTTTACCACCAGAGATAATTGCCCCAGCATGACCCATACGTTTACCTGGAGGTGCAGTTTGTCCACCAATAAATCCAACTACAGGTTTTTTCATATTAGCTTTAACCCATTCAGCAGCTTCTTCTTCTGCTGTTCCACCAATTTCACCGATCATAACAACCGCTAATGTTTCAGGATCGTTATTGAATGCTTCAAGCGCATCGATAAAGTTAGTACCGTTTACAGGGTCCCCACCAATACCTACTGCAGTTGTTTGGCCGATACCAGCTTGCGTTAACTGATGTACTGCTTCGTAAGTTAATGTTCCAGAACGGCTCACAACACCTACGTGACCTTTTTTGTGAATGTATCCTGGCATAATACCGATTTTACATTCATCTGCTGTAATTACACCCGGGCAGTTTGGTCCTACTAAACGTGTTTTCTTACCTTGCATATAACGTTTCACTTTAACCATATCTAATACCGGAATATGTTCAGTAATACAAATTGCTAAGTCTAACTCAGCATCTACACATTCTACAATTGCATCTGCAGCAAATGGTGCTGGTACATAGATAACAGAAACTGTTGCGCCAGTTGCTTCTACAGCTTCTTCTACCGTATTAAATACTGGCACACCTTCAACTTCCATGCCACCTTTACCTGGTGTTACACCAGCAACGATTTTTGTACCATATTCTATCATTTGTTTTGTATGAAATAATGCTGTTGATCCTGTAATACCTTGAACGATTACTTTCGTATCTTTATCAATAAATACTCCCACGATTATCCCCGCTTCCTATTTAGCTTCTTTAACTAATTCAACGATTTTTTGTGCACCTTCAGCCATTGTGCTAGCTGGAGTGATTGCTAATCCTGAATTTCCTAAGATTTCTTTACCTTGATCGACATTTGTACCTTCTAAACGTACAACTAAAGGAATAGTTAATTCTAATTCTTTTGCTGCTGCAACGACACCTTCAGCAATAACATCACATTTCATGATGCCACCGAAGATATTTACAAAGATACCTTTTACTTTTTCATCACCTAAAATAATTTTGAAAGCTTCAGTAACTTTCTCTTTCGTTGCGCCGCCCCCTACATCAAGGAAGTTCGCCGGATTGCCGCCAAAATGGTTAATAGTATCCATTGTAGCCATAGCAAGACCTGCACCATTTACCATACAACCAATATTACCGTCTAAAGCAATATATGATAAGTCATATTTAGAAGCTTCGATCTCTTTTGGATCTTCTTCATCTAAATCACGTAATTCCTGAACATCTTTTTGACGGAATAATGCATTGGCATCGAAATTAATTTTTGCATCTAATGCTAAAACATCACCTGAACCAGTTGTAACAAGTGGGTTAATTTCAATAATTGAAGCATCTTTTTTGATGAAAACATCATATAAACCTAACATAATTTTTACAGCTTTATTTACAGATTCTTTTGGAATATTGATATTAAATGCTAAACGGCGTGCTTGATATGGCATTAAACCAACTACAGGGTCGATAACTTCTTTGAAAATTTTCTCTGGTGTCGCTTCTGCAACTTCTTCAATTTCAGTTCCACCTTCTTCAGAACCCATTAAAACTACTGAATCTGTTGCGCGATCTAAAACGAATCCTAAGTAATATTCTTTTTGAATATCGCAGCCTTCTTCAATTAACAGGCGTTTTACTTCTTTCCCCTCTGGACCTGTTTGATGTGTAACTAAAACCTTACCAAGTAATTCCTTAGCATAGTTTTCAACTTCTTCTAAAGATTTAGCAATTTTAACGCCGCCAGCTTTACCACGACCACCTGCGTGAATTTGAGCTTTAACAACGTAAACACCTTCTGTTAAACCTTTAGCTACTTCGACTGCTTCTTCTGGTGTGTAAGCAACTGAACCATTTGGTACTGCTACACCCATAGAGCGAAAAATTTCTTTCCCTTGATACTCATGGATATTCATTTTCCATCCTCCTAGATTGCACAATTATTTAACTTACGTTTCAATTATAGAAAATGTAAGCGCTATTGTAAACTGAATAACCTAAAAAAGACGTGATATCACGTCTTTTTTTAGATAATTGTGTTATTTTTGATTTACCATTGATTTAATCGGCTCAAATGACTTTCTATGTATCGGTGTAATACCCTGATTGTTTATTCCGGTTAAATGATTTTTTGTGCCATATCCTGCATTATGTTCAAAATCATATCCAGGGTATTGTTGCGCATAAGCTGCCATTAATTGATCTCGGTATTCTTTTGCAATAACACTTGCTGCGGCAATCGAAACACTATTTGCATCCCCTTTAATGATCGACTCCTCTATTAACCCTGTATTCAGTTTCATCGCATCAATCAATAATACATCCGGGGAAACTGGTAAGCTTTCTATTGCCCTTAGCATCGCAACCTTTGTAGCTTCATATATATTCATAGTATCAATTTCTTCGACCGAAGCAGTACCAATACTATAAGTGACCTGTTCAACTAATTGAGATTCAATCTGTGCTCTCGCAGACTTTGACATTTGCTTTGAATCATTAAGACCATAGTAAGCATGGGATGCGTCAAGAATAACCGCACAAGCTACAACTGGTCCAGCTAACGGTCCTCTACCTACTTCATCAACGCCAGCAATGACTTTACCTGAATATTTATTCTCATATTGAAGCATTTTATAATATTGTTGTTTTAAAATTTGTTCTTTATCAATTTGCTTTAATCGTTGAGATTTTAATTTTAATGCCCCTATCCTTGCTTCCTGTTCAAATAGTTCTTCTACACTACTTTCATCCATGTTACTGATGATAGCTTTAAGCTGGGAAATACTATAGTCACTACTCTTCATCTTTATCCTCTAATAAATCCAGACTATCAAAAGTATATTTACCTATCTTTTCATTACGGATGTCGCGAATAATAAGTTCTACAACACTCTCATAATCGATTTCATTGCCACGTAATTTTAAGCCTCTAGACTTACCAATCGCATCAAACACCTCAACATATGGTGTATCTTCAGCGACATTTATATTATAGTGCTTATTCAGCGTATCCAGTGCATGCTGTTGTAAATATTCAATACCATATATCGCTACTTCATCTAAGTGGACAATACTATCTTTTATCGCTCCTGTTAAACTTAATTTTTTACCGACAAATTGATCTTCAAACTTTGGCCATAATATACCTGGTGTATCTAACAGTTCTAATGACTTTCCAACTTTAATCCATTGTTGTTTCTTTGTCACACCAGGCATATTCCCTGTTTTGGCAATGGTCTTTTTGGCCAGTCGATTGATCAATGTCGATTTGCCGACATTAGGTATACCGACAATCATTGCTCGTATTGCACGAGGTCTTAAACCCTTTGCTTTCATACGATCAAACTTTTCTTTTGTCACAATTTCCGCTGCTTTCGTTACTTGTGATAAATTTTTTCCATTTTTACTGTCAATTAAAACCGGATAGAATCCTTGCGTTTCGAAGTATTTCATCCATTGCTTAGTCTTATTTATATCTGCCATATCCATCTTATTTAGCAATACAACACGTGGCTTATCTTTTATCACCTCATCAATCATAGGGTTACGCGATGAATACGGAATACGTGCATCTACAAGTTCAAATACAACATCTACCAGTTTTAATTGCTCTGTAACTTCTCGTCTTGCTTTGGCCATATGACCCGGGAACCATTGAATCGTCATCTATTTATATTCTCCTTACAGTTTATTTAATGAATTATATGTCTTACTCAACTATAATATTAATATATTATATACTATATTAGTATGATAACTACATTTTGAGGAGATTATATGCTAATTTCGTTAATTATTCCTATATATAATGAAGAAAAAAATATACATAAGCTATATGATGCAATTACACAAACGATGAATCCACATTATCAATATGAAGTCCTGTTAATTAACGATGGCTCAAAAGATGCCTCACTAAAAATGCTTAAAAATCTGGCACAACTAGATAATCATTTTAAATACCTATCATTTTCAAGAAACTTCGGTAAAGAAGCTGCGATGATAGCAGGTTTAAAAAACTGTGTAGGTGATTGCGCAATTATTCTGGATGCAGATTTGCAGCACCCACCAGAATATATCCCTGAAATGATACATGCTTTTCAGGAGGGATATGACCAGGTTGTCATGCGTCGCGACAGAACTGGCGAAAACATATTCAGAAAAATTCCTACGCAAATATTTTATAAATTAATCAATAGTGCTGTTGACGTAAAACTTACAGACGGCGAAGGTGATTTCAGATTAATTTCTCGTGATGTGATCAACAGTATTATTGCATTAGAGGAATACAATCGATTCTCTAAAGGGATCTTTGAATGGGTCGGATTTAATAAAAAGACTATCTCTTTTAAAAACATTCAGCGTGAATCAGGCGAGTCATCGTTCTCTACTTTAAAATTAATTGATTATGCAATAGACGGCATCATCAGTTATAATAACAAGCCCCTTAGAATATGCTTTTATCTAGGTGCTGTGACCATGGTGTTATGTCTCTTATATATTTTTGTAACTTTAATACAAATCATCACACATGGCATTGAAGAACCAGGGTATTTTACAATTATATCTTCAGTGCTGTTTCTTGGTGGCTTGCAACTATTTAGTTTGGGTATCGTTGGAGAATATATTGGGAGGATATATTTTGAAACAAAGAAAAGACCACACTATATTGTTAAGGAAACCAATATAGATCAGCCGGGTGATTATCATGGAAATGAATAAAGCCAAGCGATTTGCTAAATTTGTTATTGTAGGTATTATCAATACAGCAAACTATTATTTAATCTATCTCATTTTTTTAAAAATTTTAAAGACAAATTATTTATTTAGTCACATTACAGGTTTTTTAGCAGCATTTATTATTTCATTTTTTCTTAACTGCTATTTTGTATATCATGTAAAGCCTACATGGCAGAAATTTTTCGCCTTTCCTTTAACGCAGGTCGTTAATATGGGGGTTCAGACATTGCTGCTCTATCTATTTGTCGACATATTTTCGTTAAATGCAGAATGGGCCCCATTTCCAGCGCTTATTTTTACAATACCTGTCACATATATGATTACAACCTATATATTAACAAAGGAGTCTTTATGAACAATAGAACGTCACATTATTTAAAACGTCTATCAATTCTAATTTTAATAGCGTTATTATTAGCTGTATTTGGCCATAGTTTTTATATTTATCGTTTTTTCCAGGATGGTACGATATTTACCGGTCCAAATGATGGACTTGAACAAATGTTACCGATGCAACTTTATTTATATGACAAATTTATATCAGGAGAGTTTTTCTACAATTTGGATTTTGGTCTCGGAGGAGATTATTATACAGATCTTGCTTATTACTACTCAACTTCTATTATTTTCTTTCTCAATATGATTGCAGTAAGGTTTTTAGACTTATTTTTTAATTTCCATGTTGATACGGTAACATTCTGGGCAAAAAATGCATTCTTTATTTCCATCGCCAAATCAACAGCTGGTATTATCTTCAGTTATCTATATTTCAGAACGATAAAGATGGACAAAGTGGCGGCAATGCTCTCAGGATTTTTATTTTTAACCTCAGCAATTTATTTTAGATTTACTTTATACTGGTCATTTTTTAGTGATGTATTTATCTTTCTACCATTATTATTGTTAGGAATAGAAAAATATATTCAGCAGGAAAAGAAAGGTATATTTTTATTAGCCACTGCATGTATCTTTATTAATAATTTTTACTTTGCATATTATCAGGTACTATTTGGTGTTATCTATTTCGTTTTAAGAAATATATTTCGAAGTGAGTATGATCACGTCGGACGCGCGAAGCAATGGCTGCATTTCTTTGTGATGTCAATCCTTGGGGTTATGATCAGTGCCTTTGCATTTTTCTATGGTGCGAAGAGTTTCTTCCAGAATGAACGAGCACCCTATACGCAAAAGATTCCACTCTTCGATCCATTTGATCAGAATGCCAATATTTTTTATGATAATTACCTGGTCATTGTGTTGTTTATTACCTTACAGGCATTGCTTACTTTTAAATTTTATAAGCATTATTATTATCGCTTTTTTGCCATTATGTCTATCGCTTTGATGCTTTTGAGCTTCACACCATTTATTGATTCAGTTTTCAATGGCTTTAGTGCACCACAAAAAAGATGGCATTATTTGATTACATTCTTTACAAGCGGTTTAATTGGTTTCTATATCATGAGGTTCAAATCCATCTCAATCCAAAATTATCTGTATTCAATTATTCCAGGATTAATCATCGTCTTTATGAGTCATCATTATATCCATAAAGATGTTACGTGGGTATGGTTATTACCAGTTATAGTCATCATCGGATTGCTTGTATTAGTCATTCGTCACCATCAGGTCAAACAAGGGCTGTATTATTTGCTTATTGCATCTATCATTCTTCTTAATTGGGATATTGTACGTGTGCATAATAAACTGGATAATTATAATCCTGGTATTAATGATCGCGCCAAATTAAGTTATATTGAATCAAGCGTCTATGATTCGCCATTACAACGTCAAATTATTACAGAATTAAAAAAACAACTGAAGCCAGGTGAAAGAATTGACTGGCGTGTATTAGAACAAGATAATACACCGATGTATCAAAAATTCAATGGTGTTTCTTTATATTCAAGTATTTTTGATGGCTCATTGATTGATTTTTATTACAAGCATCTTAAGATTAATATTAAGGAAGAATCATTATCACGTTATTCTACGTTTAACTCTCGCAGTAACCTGGAATCGTTAATGAATGTCCGATATTTAGTTCGTAAAGCTTATCAGACTGACATTCCTGAAAACTTTAAATTGATCGCAAATAACGGAAAGTATAAAATTTATGAAAATACAAAGATGATTCCTTTAGTACGAATCACGCAAAATATAATCAACAGTAAGGATTTATCAACCCCGATTGATCGTGAGCATGCAATGCTTGAAGGCATCGTTTTAGACGACTTACCAACGAATTATTCAATTGAAAAATCAAGTAATCTTTTACCTTCAATGAACGTCAAGACATCAGGAGCAGAATGGATTAAAGAAAACCAAATATTAAAAATAAATCCTCCAAGCGGTGGATTAGTTATTGAAATACCTTATTCTTTGCGTAATCAATATAAAGATTTTTATGTAGAAATGTTCGTTCAATTACAATCACCTATTACTAATCATCAGATCAATATCAATGGTTATGCTAACAATAGATTATTTCAGACAAGTAAATACAGAACGCATTATGATGACTTAATGTATCGCGTAAAACCTAAGAACGGTAAAATTTTAATCGGCTTAACTGCCGGAACCTATAAGCTAAATTTAAAAGGCATTTACGGAGAAGACTATAAAACGCTATCAAATATTCAACCTAATAACGATTACACATTTAAAGAAAAAGGTAATAAGATGACAATAAAACTTAAATCCTCACAAGACGGTTATTTAACAGCACCGATTACTTATCGTGATGGATTAACAGCTAAAGTTGATGGTCGCACAGTTAAGGTAGAGCGTGCCAATTATATAATGAGTGCTATAAAAATAAAAAAAGGGGATAAAACAATCGAATTTAAATATATACCACCTTACTTTTATTTAATGGTAAGTATTTCAATCTTAGGTGTTATCATTTCCTATCTTTATTTGAAGATGAATCGTAAACAAAGGGTGTTATAACATGATTAAATATAAAATAAACGATGCAACAAAAATCAATCATATTAAAATTTTAGGAGTGGCATTATTAATGTCACTCCTTGCTCATAGTTTTGTAATTTTCAGGCTACTCAAAGATGGTACATTGTTTACAGGTAAAGGCGATGGTTTGGCTCAAATGATTCCATTCCAGATGTACTTATATAATAAGTTTACTCATTTTCATTTCTTTTACGATATGGATTTTGGTATTGGTGGAGATTTCTTTCGCAGTCTCGCTTATTATTACTCAACAGCGCCTTTATCCTATCTGAATTTTCTATTTGTATGGTTAGGAGATTTAATGTTACCTCTTGATACGGGTGATCCTGTATTCTGGGCTAAAAATCAAATTTTTATTTCCATTATTAAACTGACCTTGATTATCTTCATGACTTATAAACTATTAAGATATTTAAATATCAACCCTTTATCAAGTATGACTGGTGCAGTAATTTATGGATGGTCTACAGGTTATTTCTTCTTTACTTTTACATGGAGTTTCTTTAGTGATGTCATGCTTTGGTTACCTATGACTATTTACGGAATGGAACGATTCTTCCATGAGAGAAAAATCGGTTTATTTATTGTTGCTATTGCACTTACTTTACATTCAAATTTTTATTTTAGTTACTATGAATTTATTTTTGTAATGGCTTATTTTCTTTATCGTGTAGTTTATCCGAAAGCAACAGATTGTGTGACTCGTGTTCAAAAAATTATTTTACTATCAATTGCAGCACTGTTAGGTTTAGGCATCGCTGCAGTCGGAATATTTACCGGTATTTCAAGTTATTTAATGAATGACAGATCGATACCTCCTAAACAAATACAACCACTGATAGATATGGTTGGTTTTTATAATTTGTTCTATGATGGTTACTATGTAGTTATTTGTTTCCTCACTGTCATTGCACTTATGACTTTTAAATTATACCAACATTATATGTATCGATTGTTCAGTGCGATTACTTTAATTTTTATGATTTGCTCATTAAGTCCATTATTCGATAGTTTCTTTAACGGGTTCTCAATTGATCAGAGACGCTGGATTTATTTACTCATTTTTACATCATCTGTTCTCATTGCACATTACTTAAATCACTTAAAATATATCGACAGAAAATCATTTTTGATTTCTCTTATACCATTATGTGTTATCTATCCAATATCAGTTTATGGACATGAAAAATTTTTAATCTGGTTGTTATTCATACCACTTATTTGTATTATTATCTATTTTTGCATACATAGATTCGCACCACTTTACTTATTAAATATTTTACATGGTACGATTCTAATCATGAACTTCGTTTTTGTTTATGAATATGTAACTGAGCAAATGGATACTTTACATCCATTTAATGAACGTAATATCGACTTTTTAAACTCTGAAAATTATAACTCGAAAACACAAAATGCAATGATAAAAGACATTCAATCTACTCAATCAAGTGTTGATCGTATTGAATGGCAAACTTCAAGTACACATAATACACCGATGTATCAGAAATTTAATGGAATTAAACTTTATTCTTCGATTTTTGATAAGGATATTCTTAAATTTTACGATAAAGATTTAAATGTCACGATGTCGACGGATAGTAATTCTATTTATTATGGTTTAGGGGAACGCGCTAATCTATATAGCTTATTTAATGTCAATCATACTATTCGTTTTAACCCGTCTGCTACATTGCCTTTCGGATTTAAAGAACGCATTGTATATGCAGAACCCAATCAAACAAAAAGCTATATTGATTATCAAAATATGAATGCATTACCTTTTGTCCGTGTCACAAATAAAATATTTAATCCAAAGACACTTCATACACCTATTGACCGTGAACATGCCATGCTGAGTGGTGTAGTGATTAACAATAAAGGGAACAGCAAAATAACACCTTCTAAAAATTTATTAGAACATGCACAAGTAACATTGAATCACGCATCTCTCTCTCATAATCAGTTAAATGTGACGCAGGAAAATGGTGGAGTTCATATAAAAATACCGCGTTCTATAATAAAGCAATATAAGGACCTCTATGTTACAATGCACATTGAATCAAAAACATTTAAAGATTATCATTATGTCTGGTTAAATGAAATCTATCAATCTCGTAAGCCGTTAGATGATGATTACAGAAGGTTTAATCCGGTCATCACATTAAAGGTCAAAGCGAATGCGTTACTTGAATTAAAGTTAAAACCTGGCATATATGATTACAAACTGTTAGGCATATACGGAGAAGATTATCAATATTTAAAATCTGCATCCAAAACACAGGATGTTCATCAATTTAGTAAAGATAAAGATCAAATGGAGATTTCATTAGGCAAGCATGACAAAGGATATGTAGTGATTCCTATTCCATACTTAAAGGGTATGACAGCTAAAGTTGATGGTCAGTCAGCTGATATTATGGAAGGAAACTATTTAATGACTACTATTCCTGTTGAAAAAGAAGCCAAAAAAATCATTATAAAATATACACCACCCTACTTTCATCTCATGCAATGTATCGCAATTATAAGTATCATTTTAGCTATTATCTTTAGCCGTTTCGTCTATCATAGAAAATTCTTACATCAAGAGCAGACGCATATCACATATACTGAAGAAGATCATCTGTTAAGTTGTAGGGAGGATTAGTTTTGAGATTCAATTTATCTAAATTTAAAACAAAAATAACTCGTAATGAAAGATGGATTGATCACCTATTTTTTATATTGATGAGTGCGTATATGATTTATGCACTCATTAGTATCTTCACAGTAGATGATCAACATCTTTACTTTGAACTGTTTCGTCCGCAATCATATTTAATGTTTATCGCAGTCATAACGTTCATTGCGCTATTGATGTTTACCTTGCATCGATTTATTAGCCTCACAGCTATCGAAACTTTTTGTCTGCTTACTTGTATATTTTTGATATGTGCCTCAATTAAGGCGCCTAGTCCAACAATAACTGTCGGACTTTTACTTATCGCTATTATCATTTCAACTAAACTAATGCGTGCGAATAGTCCTTGGATGATGTTCAGTATCTTTACATGCATTGTACTTTTCATAAAAACAGCATCAATTTTCCGGGTGAACGGAGCATCATTACAGAAATTTAATTATAGTTTAACTGATAAAGATATTGCATTAATCAAAGCTGTATTAACGGGTACTTACGTAGCTCTATTTATTATCACCGCTATCATAGTGTATAAGTATTTCAATCCACATAAGTTCACAAAAACCTTTACAAATAATCACAATGAAAAGCGCTTATGGATATTGACATTAATAATTGGTCTATCAGTAACACTCTATGTTTCTATTATCATGATAGGTAAAGAGCTCGTTATGGGATTTGCAACGTATGATAAAGGATTATTTACACAAATGTTTGAGAGTATGCGTAATGGTTACGGCCCAATGACAACACTTGAAAGAGATAAGTGGATGACCCATTTTCATGTGCATGTCTCCCCAATATTTTATATTTTACTCCCCTTCTATATGCTGGTTCCTAAACCTGAAACATTAGAAGTATTGCAAGTTGTTGTCACAATGAGCGGCATCATACCATTTTATTTCATCCTGAAACATTTTAAGTTCAATGTATTTCTAACACATCTTTGTTTAGTGCTTTTCATCTTAACACCTACACTAACAAGTTCTCATCTATACGGTTTACACGAAAACTGCTTTTTAACACCGATGCTCTTCTGGCTCATACTAGCCAATTTAAAGCAGTGGAATATCCGTTTGATTTTAATCGTGATTATTACGCTTTTGATTAAAGAAGATAGTATGATTTATGTTCTGACAGTGGGGTTATTCTTTATCTTTAATCGTCAATTTACTAATAATTTCAAAAGACGTGTCATGATTGTTTTAACACAAATTTTACTGCCACTCATCTACTTTATGATTTGCCTATATTATTTAAATACTTATGGGGATGGCTCCATGACAACAAGATTCACAAACTTCATGTTACCAGGTCAAAGTGGTTTAAAAGACGTAATAATCAATATTCTATTAAATCCTGTTTATTTTCTAAGTGCAATATTTACATTTAACAAAATAAAATATATTATCACACTGATTGTAGCAATGGGTTTTCTACCAATGATACAAAAATCACTGATCAACTATATATTCTTACTTCCCATGCTCGTGATAAATCTTTTGAGCGATTTCCCTTATCAAGTTGACTTTGGTTTTCAATATCATTATGGCAGTACTGCTTTACTCTTGTTTATGACAATTTTAACTGTAAATTCTTTTGTAAATGATAATACGTCTACTAAACATGAAGCTATTAATCCATTTAAAAACCAAACTGTCTATTATGGATTAATCGCTGCTTGTATTATTTCTGCATCAATCTTTTTCACCTTGATGCAGCCATCAACTTATGGTATTAAAGCTTATTTAGATAACCCAAATATTTATCAGTCACAAAAAAATACACTAAAGCAAATACCATCTCATAAAAATATTTTGACGTATGGCTTTTATACGACGCAATTAGCGCATCATAAAAATCTATTTGATCTTGATTATCACAATGATAAACAAGTGGATAAATACATCGATTATGTAGTTGTACCTAGAACCTTGTTGAATCAGGGGACGCCACAATCACAGTTAATACAACAATATAGTCAATCTGGTTATAAAGAAAGCAAATTATCAAGTGAAACAATACTCATATTAAAAAAATAAAAATAAGCCAGTTATCAATCAATTTTGATTTTTAACTGGCTTATTTTTATCGGATTATCTATTTTAACCTTTTAGTATTAAAAATAAGTGGAATAATTTTAATAAAAAAAGCCACTTCAAACGAAGTGACTTTGAACTTGCTTCTATTAACGAATTTCTTTAATACGAGCAGCTTTACCACGAAGGCTACGTAAGTAATAAAGTTTCGCACGACGTACTTTACCACGACGTAATACTTCAATTTTCTCGATTTTTGGAGTGTGTACTGGGAAAGTACGTTCCACACCAACACCGTAAGAAATCTTACGAACCGTGAAAGTTTCAGAAATTCCGCCACCACGACGTTTGATTACTACACCTTCAAATACCTGGATACGTTCGCGAGAACCCTCAACGATACGTACGTGAACTTTTAAAGTATCACCAGGACGGAATGATGGTAAATCTGTGCGTAATTGGTCTTTAGTAATAGCATCGATTAATACATTATTTGACATAATATTCTTCTCCTTCTGCCTATGTTCTTGAGTCTTTGCTCAGCGGATCATAGTGATTATTGTGCTTTTCACACTTGATTAATTATACAGGGTTACATTCTACAAGTCAATATATTATTAAATAATATCATTGTGATTAATGACTATTTTTAAGTTGCTCTAAGATTTTTATATCTTCTTCCGTTAGTGGGTAAGTTTCCAGCAAATCTGGACGTCTTTCGAGAGTACGTTTTAATGAAGCCATATGGCGCCATGATTCAATGTTTTTGTGATTACCACTTAATAATACATCAGGTACTTTCATTCCTTTATAATCTGCTGGACGTGTATATTGAGGATGTTCTAATAATCCACTTGAAAAAGAATCATCCTCATGGGATACTTCATTACCTAAAACTTCAGGTATCAGTCTCACTATAGCATCAGTCATCGTGATAGCAGCATATTCACCGCCAGTTAAAACAAAGTCACCTAAAGAAAGTTCATCTGTAACAAGTTCTGTACGAATACGCTCATCATACCCTTCGTAATGGCCACATATGAAGACAAGATGTTCGGCATGGGCCAATTCCTCTGCCTTCGCCTGATCAAAACGTTTTCCTTGCGGACACATCAATATTACTCTGGTATCCTTTGTAGTTCTTAGACTTTCCATCGCATTAAAAACAGGTTCAGGCTTCAAAACCATACCTTGACCGCCACCATAAGGATAATCATCGACTTGATGGTGCTTATTATTAGCAAAATCTCGAAAGTTTACTGTGTTAAACGATACAATGCCTTTATCTTGTGACCTTTTCATGATTGAATGATTTAAAATCTCAAACATTTCTGGAAAAAGCGTTAAATAATCGATTCTCAAGATAATAACCCTTCCATCGCTTCAATCACTATTTTCTTATTATCAATATCAATCTCTTTGACAACATCTTCGATATAAGGAATTAAATGTTCTTTTTCACCTTTAACCACCCATACATCATTTGCACCTGTCTCAAAAATTTCAGTAACTTTACCTATTGACTGACCATCGTTGTATACTTCACAGCCAATAATATCACTATAATAATACTCATTTTCTTCAAGCGGTAATTCAGTGGTATCTACTTCCTGAAACACATCTAAACCTTTATATTGTTCTACATCGTTAATATTATTAATACCTTCGAATGCAACCATATGGAAGTTTTTATGCACGCGATAAGATTTAATCACTAATTCAATTGTTTCTTCTTTAAATGGTATTAACAATGTTTTCCCAGGTTGAAAACGCTCTTCTGCAAAATCAGAAGCCGAAAGAATTTTTACTTCACCTTTTACGCCGTGCATATTTACAATTTTACCTACATTTACTTTCATCCTCATAACCTCCCACTCATAAAAAAAGAGTACCAAAAATGGCACTCTTAATCAATTTCTACAAACACTTTTTTGACTTTCTCGTTATTAGCTCCTGTAACAATAGTTCGAATCGCCTTAGCGATACGACCATGCTTACCAATTACCTTGCCTACATCATCTGGATGAAGTACAAGATGATAAGTAATACTAGAGGCATGTTCTTCTTTTCTGATATTAATATCATCCGGATGATCGACGAGTGGTTCAATAATCGTTTGTAATAATTTTTCCATCGGAATTACTTCGCGATTTTTTGGTTATGGAATTTCTCCATGATACCTTGTTGTGATAAAATGTTACGTACTGTATCAGTTGGTTTAGCGCCATCAGCTAACCATTTTAAAGCTAATTCTTCATTAACTTTGATTTCTGCTGCTGGTTTAGCAACTGGATTATAAGTTCCGATTGCTTCGATGATGCGTCCGTCACGAGGTGCACGAGCATCTGCTACTACGATACGATAGAACGGGTTTCTTTTTGAACCCATACGAGTTAAACGAATTTTTACTGCCATAATTAAATCTCTCCATTTCATTTCTTTTCTACAAGAATTAATAATAACAGAGGAAGAATTCTTTGTAAAGAGTTTTTTCTTTACAAAGAATTTTATTTTTAAAAAAAGAGGAATAAGGCTACTTGATTCCTTATTCCTCTTTGACTAAATAAATATTTTCTCCAGTTTTTTTGAGCCTGAACGCTTGTTTGACAGCCTCTTAATTAAAACGGCAGATTCATACCTGCAAATGGATTCTTACCTTTTTTACCTTTTTTCATTCCGCTAAATTGCTTCATCATTTTCTTCATTTCTTCAAACTGCTTGATCAGTTTATTTACTTCAGAAAGACTACGTCCCGATCCTTTTGCAATTCGTTTTTTACGACTTACATTAATAATCGCTGGATTTTCTCTTTCCTCTTTCGTCATACTTCTAATAATTGCCTGAATATGATCTATTTGCTTTGGATTCATATTAAGTTGATTAACTTGTTTCATTTTGTTTGCACCAGGAATCATTTTAAGTAAATCATCAAGTGGTCCTAATGCTTTAACTTGTTCTAATTGTTCCAGGAAATCATCAAACGTAAATGATGATGTTCTCATTTTCTGTTCTAGTTCTTTTGCTTTTGTTTCATCAACTTGAGATTGTGCTTTTTCAATTAAACTTAACACATCACCCATACCAAGAATTCGTGATGCCATTCGTTCTGGATGGAAAGGTTCTAACCCATCCATTTTTTCACTCATACCGACAAACTTGATTGGTTTTTGAGTCACACTTCTAATAGAAAGGGCAGCCCCCCCACGTGTATCTCCATCTAATTTTGTTAATGTCACACCTGTCACATCTAATTGACCATCAAAGCTTTCAGCAACATTTACTGCATCCTGCCCTGTCATAGAGTCAACGACTAACATTATTTCATCAGGTTTTGCGACTTCTTTAACATCAACAAGTTCCTGCATCAGCTTTTCATCAATGTGTAATCGACCAGCCGTATCAATAATCACAAAATCAAGATGTTCTTCTTTTGCGTGTTCAAGAGCACGCTGCGTGATTTCAGCAGGAGAGACTTGGTCACCTAACGTAAATACAGGTATATCGATTTGCTTTCCAACTGTTTGAAGCTGTTGAATCGCTGCTGGACGGTAAATATCACATGCTACAAGCAATGGTTTCTTATTAAATTTCTTTCTCATAAGTAAAGCGAGTTTACCAGCAGTAGTTGTTTTACCTGCCCCTTGTAAACCTACCATCATAACAACAGTTGGTGGTTTCTTACTCATGTTAATCTGAGTATTTTCTCCACCCATTAAAGATGTTAATTCATCCTGAACAATCTTAATCACTTGTTGTCCAGGAGTAAGTGAACTCATCACATCTGAGCCTAATGCTCTTTCCGAAACCGTAGCAACGAATTGTTTTACTACTTTAAAGTTAACATCGGCTTCAAGTAATGCTAAGCGTACTTCTCGCATCATTACTTTAATATCTGCTTCTGTTACTTTACCTTTACCTTTAATTTTCTGCATTGTCGCCTGGAGTCGATCTGATAATCCTTCAAAAGCCATACAATGACCCCCTTATTCTATTTTCTGTAATTGTTCGATATAATTCATTAATTGTCCCATAGAAGGTTGTTCTGAATTTAAAACTTCATTCATCTCTTCAATAATGGATTGTCTTAATTGAAATTTTTTATATAAACCTAGTTTTGACTCATATTCTTCTAATAAATCGTCAGTACGTCTAATATTATCATAAACTGCCTGACGTGACACTTGAAACGTTTCTGCAATCTCTGACAATGATTCATCCAGAAGATAATAACGTTCCAGATAATTACGTTGTTTATCTGTTAATAATGCCTGATAAAAATCAAACAGGTAATTCATTCGCATCGTTTTAACAAGATCATTACTCATCGATTGCATCCTTTAACACTTCAGCTGCTTCATTTTCTTCTTCCGTCGATTGTTCAATCATATCAGCAAATAATCCATACACATAACTTTCAGCATCAAACGGCTGTAAGTCATCTAACTTCTCACCCAGACCAACAAATTTAACAGGAATGTGGAGTTCGTTACGAATAGCAAGAACGATCCCACCTTTCGCTGTTCCATCTAACTTAGTCAATACGATACCAGATACATTTGTAACTTCTTTAAACGCTTTAGCCTGAACAAGTGCATTTTGTCCTGTAGTCGCATCCAATGCCAGTAAAACTTCATGTGGTGCACCAGGAACTGCTTTTGATAATACTTTCTTCACTTTTTCAAGCTCTGTCATTAAATTCGCTTTGTTTTGAAGACGTCCAGCTGTATCACAAATTAAAATATCAGCACCACGATTCTTCGCAGCATTCACTGCATCATACATAACTGCTGCCGGGTCTGAACCTTCTTTTTGTTTAATGACTTCAACGCCTACTCGGTCACCCCAAACTTGCAGTTGTTCAATAGCACCTGCACGGAATGTATCACCCGCAGCAAGCATCACTTTTTTGCCTTGCGCTTTATAGCGATGTGCCAGTTTTCCGATTGTCGTCGTCTTACCAACACCATTGACACCGACCATCAGGATGACAGTCAGTTCGCCTTCCTGAATGTTCATCTCCTGTAACTTTTCATCTTCCTGCTCATATATTTCAACAATTTTTTCAACGATTACTTCGCGTAAATCTGCAGTCTCAGTAATATTACGACGTTTCGCCTCCATACGCAGAGATTCCACAAGTTCCATTACAGTATTAAATCCGACGTCGGCCTGAATAAGCATCTCTTCTAAAGCTTCAAAGAAATCCTCATCTACAGTACGGTACATTGCAAGCAAATCATTTAATTTATTCTGGAAGTTCTCACGAGATTTTTCTAATCCTTCGCGGAACTTTGCGCCTAGTTGTTGAGATTCCCATTCTTCAAATTCTTCAATTGAGATTAAATCATCGTCTTCAAAATCAAAGTCCCAACCTGTTGATTGCTTTGGTGCGACCTTCTTAGCAGGTTGTTCAAATACATCAGTTGGTTTATGCTCAAAAGTCTTCGTTAGACTTTGACTTTGCGGATCACTATCCTGTGTTGATTCATCCAATGGCTGAAGCTCATCGGACACTTTCGGTTCTTCTTTTGCGACGAATTTATCTTTAAGTTTCTTAAAAAAACTCATTATTTAGTCAGCTCCTTCAATTTTTTATCATCTAAGTCTTTTAAATTCACACTAACAAGTTGTGTGATACCAGAATTTTGCATCGTTACACCATAGAGACGATCACTTTTTTCCATTGTGCCTTTTCTATGTGTGATAACGATAAATTGTGTGTCATCAGTTAATGTATTAAGGAAATCTGCAAATCGACTAACATTTGCTTCGTCCAATGCAGCTTCCACCTCATCCAGTATAACAAATGGTGCACTTCTTGCCTGTAAAATTGCAAATAATAATACAATTGCAGTAAGTGCTCGCTCCCCACCGGATAACAGACTTAAGTTTTGACGTCGTTTGCCTGGAGGCTCAACGAATATGTCTATTCCGGCTGTTAGTATGTCATCACTCGTCAATTGGAGTAATCCAGTCCCCCCACCAAAGAGCTTTTTAAATATTCGTTCAAATGCATGAGCAACCGTTTCAAAAGTTTCCATAAAACGTTTAGAGACAGTCACATCCATATCTTTAATGATTGACTCGAGATTCGCTTTTGCATCCAGTAAATCCGCTTCCTGTTGTGTCAGAAACTCGTAGCGTTCACCAACAACTTGATATTGTTCTATAGCATTAAGGTTAACATTTCCGAGCTCTTCAATTGATATTTTAGTAAGTCTCACACGTTTTCTTAAATATTCAAGATCTGTTTCAAATATATTCGAAACTCCTAATGACTCCCAAATATAATCTTTAGCAGACTCATAAGTCATTTGGTATTGTTCGTATAAATGATTGACTAAGTTTTCAAGCAAGACATTCAAACGGGAATATTTTGCCTTTAATTCACCGATACCATTTTCTATCCCACTCATCTGACGAAGTAATTCATTATATTCTTTGTCGATGGTTTCGATAGAATCTGTAAGTTTTGTAAGTTCTGTATTTTTAGCTGAAATCTGTGCCTCAATCGATTGTTTTTCAGCTATATGTTGCTGTAATAACTGCTCTTTTGTATCGATTTCAGATTGGATTACTTTGACATCAATCTGTGTTGCATCCGCAATTAAAATATCAATTTCTGCTTGTAATTCGTTAACCTGTACACTTCGCTCTTTTAATAAGTCTTTTTGATGTGTAATATTCGTCGTTAAAACTGCTAACTGATGTTTTGTCTCATTTACTGCACTTAAGAGCGATTTTTCAATCGATTTTCTATCATTAGTATTATTATTATAATGCTGAATCTTTTCGTTTAATTGCTTTAATTCAAGTTCAATTTGTGCAATTGATTCCTGATGATGGGTGATTAAAGATTTTCTCTCTTCGATGTAGTGCGCTTCCTGCATGAGCGATTCAACTTCGTCATGCATAACTTTTAATCGTCTTTCTTTAACTGCTGTTTCTTCTAAAGATAATTTTAATTGATGGACTTCATCTCTTAGTCGTTCACCATCAATTCTCGACTGATCAGCCTGCATTTCTTGTGTCGTAATTTGATCTGCAACTTGATCTAGCTGTGCCTTTAATTGTTCCGTTGAAGTATTATATGTTGATAGCTGGTCGTTAATTACCTGCAGTTCATTACGTGCTGTGAGTGCTTGTGTCGGTTTATTTTTACTTCCCCCTGACATTGAGCCGCCGGGGTTTACAATATCACCATCTAACGTCACAATACGATATTTATAACCGACTGCTTTTGCAATTGCATTAGCATGTACTAACGTATCACAAACAATCACAGTCCCGGAAATGTTATCAATCACTGCACGATATTTGTCTTCAGTTTTAATTAATGCGTTTAACGTATTAATAAAGCCTGGCATTTGTTTGATATCTCTTATGATATTCGCTTGAATAGCGCGCGGTTTAATAACAGATAGCGGAAGAAAAGTAGCGCGTCCGTATTTTCTGTCACGTAAAAATTGTATCGCAGCTCGTCCTGCCTGTTCATCGTCAACAATAATATGCTGCAGACTTGCACCGAGTGCACTATCAAGACTGTCATTATATCGCTGTTCAATTTCGATAACATCAAGAACTGTTGAATGAATGCCATTTAATTCTTTTCGATTTTTAAGTAGCATTCTTACACCTTGATAGTAGCCTTGAAACTCTTCTTGCATCAGTGATAGTCGTTCTTTTTTTCTTTGGAGCTCTTCAATATATCTTACTGCCTGATGATATTTTTCACGTAAGTTACTATAATTTTTTTTTATCGAATCTATACTCGCTAACTTCGCTTTATATTCATCTCTTCTATCACTAAGTTCTGATTCTTTTTCATTAATCGTATTTTCAATTTGTTGAATCCTTAGTTGTACGTCTGAAAACGCCTGTTGAACATCTCTATTTTCTTCTAATTGTCGCGACTTTCTTTGATT
This sequence comes from Macrococcus equi, assembly GCF_047426745.1. Lineage (GTDB taxonomy): Bacteria > Bacillota > Bacilli > Staphylococcales > Staphylococcaceae > Macrococcoides > Macrococcoides equi. The sequence continues at coordinate 2,228,971 of NZ_CP179732.1, forward strand.
AAACTGACTGACTTCTTTTTCAATCATCTTTATTTCATTTGAAAGGGTCGTCTGTTCACTTAGTTTGTCATAATATTTATCACGTGTTTCGTCTATCAGTACTTCAAAATCTGTATCTAAGTCATCCATTTCCTGTTGCTGTATTTTTAATTGTGCCTCTAGCGAATTTTTCTTAACGCTTAACGCTTTGATACTGTTTTTTAGTTCCTCGACACGTTTTTTTTCTTTTACGAATTGTTCATTTAATTTTGTCAGTCGTTCCTCACGTTTTACAGATGACTCATTTTGATTAGATAAACGTTCCTTCAAAACATTGATCTGACCAATCTGACGTTCTATATCCTCAGTTGTAGAAAGTCTTTGCTGATTGAGTGATTGTATTGCTTCATCAACCTTGCCTCTTTCAGTTTTACTCGTTGCAAGTTTTTCACTGAGACGTTCACTTTTTTCCTGTTTAAACTGAATCAGACCACTAAACTCTTTTATTTCTGATTCACAAACTGTATATTCTTGTTGTGTCGACTGAATGTCAGCGAGTGTTACCTGAATATCTGCATCTTTCATTTCTTCAGATAATACTAGATATTCTTCAGCGATACTTGCTTCAATTTTAAGTGGCTCAACTCGATCTTTTAAATCATAGATAATATCATGCACGCGAGCTAAATTTTGATTGGTATCTTCGAGTTTCATTTCAGTTTCTTTTTTTCTTTTTTTATATTTTAGAACACCTGCTGCCTCTTCTATCAACTGTCTTCTATCTTCCGGCTTAGCATTTAGCACTTGATCAACCTTGCCTTGGGAAATCATACTGAATGCATCTCGGCCAAGTCCACTATCTAAAAATAGCTCAGTCACATCTTTTAGACGGCTTTTATGTTTATTGATTAAATACTCACTGTCACCATTGCGGTATAGTTTGCGTGTGATTTCTACGATATCTGCATCTATATTTAACATACGTTTACGATTATCCATCGTTAATGTTACTTCTGCATAATTTTGTGGTTTACGATCTTGGGCCCCAGAAAATATCACGTCTTCCATCTTAGCTCCACGTAAACTTTTTGCAGATTGTTCACCTAAAACCCATTTAATTGCATCTGTTATATTACTTTTTCCTGAACCATTCGGTCCAACGATTGCTGTCACGCCTGCATCAAAATTAACTGTTGTCTTATCAGCAAATGATTTAAATCCATAAGCTGTAACCTGCTTTAAATAAACCATACTACTCCCCTGCCATCAGATGTGCTAAAGCTTCCTGTGCTGCTTTTTGTTCTGATTCTTTCTTCGTTCTGCCAATGCCGCTACCTAGCTTTTCACCTTCAACACATACAATTGAAGTAAATGTTTTAAAATGAGCTGGCCCATCTTCGCTGATCAATTGATATTCCACCTGAACGTTCTTGTGTTTATGAATGTATTCCTGTAAAAACGTTTTATGGTCAAGAATGCCAACCATTAAATCCTCAGTAATATTCGGAAATATAAAACGATTGAAAAATTGGAGTGTGACGTCATAACCTAAATCTAGATATAACGCACCCACAAATGCCTCAAAAACGTCAGCTATTAAAGACGGGCGAGTTCTTCCACCTGTTTTCTCTTCACCTTTACCAAGTAGTATCAATTGATCGAAACCTAACTTTTTGGCAAATGTCACAAGTGAAGGCTCACATACAATTGCAGCACGTAGCTTAGTTAATCTACCTTCCGGTAAATCAGCATGCTCTGTATATAAATATTGTGAAACCATCAATTCTAACACCGCATCTCCTAAAAATTCCAAACGTTCATTATCATTGACTTTGTCCAATTTAAAATCATTAATAAAACTTGAATGTGAAAATGCCTGTATATAAATTGTGATATCATTTGGTTTAATATCAAGGTCATTAAATGTCTTTTGAATTTTCTTTTGAAACTTCTCGATAATCGCTAATCTTCTATTCATTGCTTACCTCCTTATAAATACACTCTTTCATTTTACGTGATATAACCGTCAAAAAAAAGTCATATCTCGATATAAATACAGAAAAACCCTATATTCAGCAATGATTCGTTACCGAATATAGGGATAGGATTATTTTTCTAATGATTCGATATATTTTACTGCATCACCAACTGTGTTGATTTTTTCAGCATCTTCATCAGGAATTTCCATCCCAAATTGATCTTCTAATTCCATTACTAATTCAGCAATATCTAAAGAATCCGCACCTAAATCATCTTTAAAAGATGCATCAGCAGTTACTTTATCAGCATCAACGCCTAAGCGGTCAACGATAATATCTTTTACTTTGTCGAAGTTTTCCATGTATTTCACCTCCTTAAAATATCCTTTTTTATTTTAACGTTTAGTTCATCAACATGCCACCATTTACATGCAATGTTTGACCTGTGATATACTTCGCTTTATTGCTTGCAAGGAAACTTACGGCTTCAGCAATATCTTCAACTTCACCAAGTGAGGCGAGTGGAATTTGTTTTTTCATCGTGTCCACAATTTCTTCGCTTAATTGATCCGTCATATCACTGACAATAAATCCCGGTGCTACGGCATTGACACGAATTCCACGACTCGCAAATTCACGGGCAAATGTTTTAGTTAAACCTTCTACACCTGCTTTGCTCGCAACATAATTAGCCTGGCCTGCATTCCCTAACGAACCTACGACACTACTCATATTGATGATAACCCCGTAACGTTGCTTAAGCATTTGTCTTGAGACTGACTGTACAACATTAAAGACACCTTTTAGATTCGTCGCAATCACTTCATCAAATTCTTCAGGTTTCATACGCATCGTCAAATTGTCACGTGTAATACCTGCATTATTAATCACTACATCTAATGAACCAAATGTTTCAATGGTTGTTTTTACCATCGTTTGAACAGCTTCCAGGTCACTCACATTTGCCTGAATTGCAATCGCTTTTTGCCCGAGTGATTCAATTTTGGTTACAACACCTTCAGCTCTTTCTTTAGATCCTGAATAATTTACTACGATGTCAAAACCATCTTCTGCCAGTTTTATAGCTGTGGCTTCACCTATACCTCTTGAACTACCTGTTACTAACGCTACTGCCATGTTTTCACCTCTTTTATTTGCTCAATCGTATCTATTTGCATTATATTCACAGCGCGGTTTATCTTCTTAACCAGTCCTGAAAGTACTTTCCCTGGTCCTACTTCAATAAAAGTATCTACATCTTGATTTAATAAAAACTCAATTGATGACGTAAATTCAACTGGTGAATACAATTGTCTCACTAAATTTTGTTTAATTTGATCTTTATCAGTTACAGGTTGAGCCGAAACGTTTTGAATTACCGGTACAATCGCGTCATTAAACGTAATTGTATCTAAAAATTGTTTAAAATCATCTTCAATCACTTTCATCAAACTCGAATGAAATGGACCTGTGACATTCAGTGGAATAATTTTTTTTATATTAAATGATGCTTTATTTTCAATCAGTTGATCGATTAAATTTTTATGTCCGGCAATTACAATTTGACCTGGACAGTTAAGGTTTGCGATATCTAATTTATGTTCATCATTTGATAACTTTTTACATGCATCTTCAATAACCTGTCTATCCGTACCCATTACTGCAGCCATAGATCCTATGCCAGGTGGAAATGCTGACTGCATTAGCTCTCCGCGTTTACGCACAACCTTGACAGCATCAATCGGTGAGAGCACTTCTGCTGCGACAAGTGCAGCATATTCACCCAAACTGTGACCTAATACATAATCGGCATTAATCGCACTCAACTTTAATGCAGCAATACTATGCATCACAATCGCTGGTTGTGTATTTTTAGTCTCTTCTAACTTCTCTCCATTAAACATCGTAGCTAAAATATCATCATCTAAACTACCAGCAAGGTCATCTAATAAAACTTTACCTGCCTGATCCTGATAAATATCTTGGGCCATCCCTTTATACTGTGACCCTTGACCAGGAAACATCAATACTTTACTCAATACCAGCCACCTCTTTAGATAAAATACTGACGATATCTTCTTGTGCAGCAAGTCGTGCTTGTCGCAGCGCATTGAAAAATGCTACCTTATCACTTGAGCCATGCGCTTTAATCACGATACCATTGACACCAAAAAGTACAGCACCACCGTACTCAGAATAATCCATCTTGCCTTTTAATTGTGCTAAATCGTTCTTCAATACTGCTGTTGCTAATTTGTTTTTAGTACTGCTTGTTAATACTTCTTTTAACATCTTAAAAATATTCGTAGCAGTGCCTTCTAATGTTTTAAGAATAATATTACCGGTAAATCCATCAGTTACGACAATATCTGCAGTACTGTTGAGCAATGTCTTCGGTTCAACATTACCGATAAAATTTAATGAATCATCTGCTTGTAATAAAGCAAAGGTTTCCTTAGTTAAAGAGGTACCTTTTTTATCTTCAGTACCGATATTAGCTAAACCAATGGTTGGATGAGCAATTTTTCGGTTAACCTTTGCATAAACATTTGCCATCTTAGCATATTGATATAAATGTTCTGGTTTTGCTTCTGCATTCGCACCCATATCAAGCAACATAAATCCTTTATTATCAATCGTTGGCATCGTCATGGCCAAAGCAGGTCGCTCAATACCTTTAATTCGTCCAACTACAAATAACCCAGCAGACATTAATGCACCAGTATTGCCTGCAGACACACATGCATCCGCTTCATTTAATTTAACCGCTTCAGCAGCTCGTACCATTGAAGCATCTTTCTTACGACGAATTGAGCGCACAGGTTCATCATCCATCGTTATTTGTTCTGTACACGGGAAAAATTTAAAGTGCTCATACTTAATCGTATTACATTCAGGTAAACCATACCCTAAGATTTCCACATCATCATACTTATCTAAAAATAATTTAATTCCCTCATTTACGATATCCGGTGCATCGTCTCCGCCCATTAAATCAACTGCTATTTTAATCATTCGTATCATCCTCACTTGTATAATACATTTCAAATAAACCTTTAAAAACTACTGACTGTTTCACAGTACTTTCCACTTTAATTGTCGCACGCTTATTTTTTTTCGTTAAAACTGTCGCTTTAGTAATGACTCTGTCACCAAGTCTAACAGGTTTCTTAAAATTTACTTCACTTTTTGCAGTCAGTGCCAGTTCATCATTAATAATCGCTACACATAAAGAATTTGCCTGAGCGAATAAGTAATGACCTCTCGCTATCTTGTTGCGATAAAAAACATGTTCTTCTTTTATATCAAGAATTGAAATCGCTGAATGATCCAGCTGTAAATCAATCACTTCTCCAATAATTTCATTTAAAGGTAATGCTCGTACCTCATCACGTTGTTTAACAGCAACATCTTTTATACGTTCTCGTAGTTCAGGTATATTTTGTTCAAGGCGATCCAGTCGTATCGTTTGAATACTCACATTTAAGTCACGGCTTAAATCTTCATCTGTCAAAAAGGGGTCTTCATTGAGCCGTTTTGCTAGTTCTGCCTGGCGTTCCTTTTTATTTAATTTTTTCATCAACTCATATCCTTTTTTAGTAGTTGGTCTTAGTACTAGTAAATATAACATATTTATCTTTCACATCGCAACTTATAAAATATATAAAAAAGACTTATTTGCAGGCTTTCACCCGATTAAATAAGTCTTGTTTATTATGCAGCTTTAGATTTTTTTGAAGTCTTAGGTTCTTTAACCTTTTTGCCATTTTCTTCATATAATTTCGCTTTGAAAATCATTCGTTCACTGAAAAGCATACGATTTGGATCATAATTATCACATGTAATTAACGTAAGTTCCTGTAAAGCATTCTTTTTCTCATCAAGCACTCCGACCTGCGTTGGTTTTACATTAAAAATTTTATAGATGCGATATTTTTTAATACCATCACGTGATTGAAGAATAACACTATCTCCGACTTTGGCACGGTCCAGATAGTTAAATCGAATGCCTGCCCCTTCTACGCGGTGGCCAGCAATCGCAACATTTTGTTCTGACAACTTTTCACCTTGTTCAACAAGAGATACACCATTTTTTAAATTCTTTTGTGTCGCGGGTCCTTTTAGTAAAGGCTCATTGATTTTAGCCGCTGGTATTTTCAGATAACCTAACATATTTGCTTTGAGTTTAAGTTTATCCGGCTCAGTTTTAGTAATCCATTTCTCTAATTCATTTACTTTAGGTTTATCTTCATGCTTTTCATAAGCCGTAATAATTTTTTCATTTACAATATCCGTATAATATTCACGTATATTTTGCCAGAAAAACATAACGATCGCTGCCACAATACATAACACACCTAGTATTCTAAGTAATATTCTTCCCATCATTCTCTCCTTAATCTATTTCCTGCATATTTATTTCATGCGCAAGACGCTCTTTTAAAAATGTCAGTTCTACACTATCAATCTTACCACTTAATATTAATTGACTTGCTTCATCACGTGCAACTTCAAGCATACGATAATCCTCAACAATATTAGCAACTTTAAAATCAGGCAACCCACTTTGTTTAATACCAAAAAAATCTCCCGGACCGCGCATTTCAAGGTCTTTCTCACTTAAAACAAAACCGTCTGTTGTTTGCGTCATGACCTGTAGTCGTTCAATGCCTGTTTCTGATTCAGGATTACCTACAAGTATACAATAACTCTGATGACTACTTCTACCGACACGCCCTCTTAACTGATGAAGCGTCGATAAACCAAAGCGATCCGCGTCATAAATAATCATCATCGTAGCATTTGGAACGTTTACACCTACTTCAACGACAGTTGTTGAAACAAGAACATCAAGTTCATGATTTGCAAACTGATGCATGATTCCATCTTTTTCTTCAGCTTTCATCTTCCCATGCAATAATCCGACGCGATCATGACCAAATTTATTTTGATATGTCTCAAAAATTTCAGTTGCATTTTTAACATCCAGATGTTCAGATGCTTCGATTAAAGGACAAATAACATAGGCCTGTCGACCTTTGTTAATTTCATCCCGCGTTTTATTATATACCGCATCGATTGCTTCATGTTTTGCCCATTCTGTTATAATCGGTTTTCTACCTTTCGGCATTTGCTTAATCGTTGAAACATCCAGTTGTCCAAAAACCGATATAGCAAGCGTTCTCGGAATAGGCGTTGCAGTCATAAACAAGACGTTCGCATTGGCTCCTTTTTCTCTTAATAGCTTTCTTTGATTGACACCAAATCTATGTTGTTCATCTGTTATCACAAGCCCAAGTTGTTTAAAGATGACCGGATCACTGATTAAGGCATGTGTACCTACCAATACATCGATTTCACCAGCTGCGAGCTGCTCTAAAATATACGCTCTTTTCTTACCCTTTACAGAAGAAGTGAGGAGTTCAATATTTACAGAGCTACCATAAAGTTCACTCAAACTTTCAGCATGTTGCTCTGCTAAAATTTCAGTGGGTACCATTAAGGCACTTTGCATACCACAAGTCTTTAATGCATACATCGCAATGGCAGCAACGACCGTTTTACCGGAGCCGACATCTCCTTGCAGCAGTCTATTCATTCTGAGCGGTGCTCTTAAATCGCGAAAGATTTCGTTTACGACATTTTTTTGTGCATCTGTAAGTTCAAATGGAAGCGTGCTAATAAACGCTTTTACCAAATTAATATCGTACGGAATATCACTGTCTTTAGATTGATGTTCCTTCAAATGAAGCATTCGCATCTTTAATTGAAATAACAACAGTTCACAAAATGCAAAAGTACGCTTTGCCTGAAGCAGACGATTGTGAGTTGCAGGGAAATGAAGCTCTGCCACTGCCTCTTTAAAATCCCACAATTTATATTTCTTTTGCAGCTCTGCAGGTAAGAAGGGTGGTAATTCAGCATTCAACAATGCATTATGTATAATTTTCTGAAAAGATGCGCGTTTAATGAGCCCTTTTAAGCTATACTGAGGCACTAAATCGTCGTTTTGGTTTGTATCAGTCAATTTCTTAAACCCTGAACCTTGAATAATTTGTTTATCTCGCATCCATTTCCCTGTAACTTTTACTTGTTCACCTACCACGACTTGTGGCTTAATATATAACTGATTAAAATATTCAACGCGTACCGCCACATTATCTACCATAATATGAAAAGATACCTTTGATTTTTTTCTGCCAAAGTGTGCGACAGTCGCTTGTGAATATATAACTCCCGCCACAGTTATCTTATCCCCATCATTTGCATCATGGATATTAATAACTGTCTCATCATTATAGCGATATGGCAAATAGAGCAGTAAACTTTCCATGTCATAAATATTTAGGGCATGTAAATGATCAAGTGTTTTTGGGCCAACACCTTTTAACGACTCAATCGATTGTTGTTTAATGAGTTGTTGTGTTTCCAGTATGTTCACCTCCTGATTATTTAATATATCTTTTTGTAATATCTATTATACGCTAAAAATAAATATCCGGACAATGCTACTTAACATGACGTAGCATCATCCGGAATCAAATTTATTATATTATTCTACAGAGAACATAAAGCTGTAGATCGGTTGCTTTCCATTTTGAATTTCAACTTCTACATCTTCATAGTGTTCTTCAAGGAACGATTCAATCGCAGCAACATCTTCTTCCGTTGCATCACTACCTTGAATCACAGTTACGATTTCTGAATCTTCATCAATCATAGACTTTAATAGTTCGATACAAACTTTTTGCTGATCCTTATCAGAAACAGTGATTTTACCTTCATTGATACCCATGAAGGCACCTTTTTCAATATTTACACCATCAATTGAAGTATCTCTAACTGCATATGTCACTGATCCTGATTTAACTGTTGCCAAAGCTTCTGTCATATTGTCAGCGTTATCTTCAACAGATGCTTCAGGGTTATAAGCAAGCATTGCAGTTAATCCCTGAGGAATCGTTTTAGATGGTACTACTTTAACGGGAACATCAGTGACTTGAGCAGCTTGTTCAGCAGCCATGATGATGTTCTTATTATTAGGTAGGACAATCGCTTCCTTACATCCACTTTGCTCAATTATCTTAACAATATCTTCTGTTGATGGATTCATTGTTTGACCACCACTAATGACGTGTGTGGCACCAATCGACTTAAATAATTCAGTAATACCCTCACCCATAGAAATTGTGATAATTGCTTTTTCAACTTTAGCAGTTTGTTCTTTTCGCGCACCGCGTTTACGTAAAACTTCACGATGTTGCTCACGCATGTTTTCAATTTTAATCTTAATAATCTCACCATATTGGCTGCCATACGTTAATGCTTCACCTGGCGTTTCTGAGTGCACATGGGTCTTTACAATTTCGTCGTCAGAAATAACAAGCAGTGAATCACCAAATTCAGCCATATCATTTCTGAAATCATCTTCATTGAACGGTTTCTTACCAGGTAAGAATCTTACCATAAATTCTGTACAGAAACCAGGAACGATATCTTCTGTTTTAACAACGTCTCCGAAATCATGATCATCATTGATAAAATCATCGTCAACTTTTCGTGCAACCGGTGCAGCAATCGCTTCGCCTTTCATGACACTTAAAAACCCTTCATATACGTACATTAAGCCTCGTCCACCACTATCAACTACACCAACTTCTTTTAAAACCGGTAATAAATCAGGTGTACGTTGTAAAGAAGCATTACCTGCGCGCACAACTTCTTCCATTACTGCGATACAGTCATCTGTCTCTTCTGCAACTTTCATTGCACCTTCACTTGCTTCTCTTGCTACGGTAAGAATGGTACCTTCTACTGGTTTCATTACTGCTTTATATGCAGTTTTTACCCCTGCTTTAAAAGCTTTAGCAAACTTTTTAGCATCAATCTCTTCCTCAGCTTCGATATATTTAGAGAAGCCACGGAATAATTGAGATAAAATAACGCCTGAGTTACCACGTGCACCCATAAGTAGACCTTTAGAGAATGCAATACCAACATTACCAATATGTGATTCAATATGCTCTTCAGTTTCTTTTGCACCTGAAGTAATCGATAAGTTCATATTTGTTCCCGTGTCACCGTCCGGCACTGGGAAGACATTTAATGAGTCCACATAGTCTGCATTTTGAGATAAGTTATTTGCTCCTGTAATAATCATTTCAGCAAATAGCTTGCCGTCAATTGTTTTCATTATAGTTATCCTCCCTATTCTTCATCGTCCAGTTTAATGACACGTACACCCTGGATGTATATGTTAACTGAATTTACTTTTAAATTTAAAGTCTTTTCTAATGTATATTTAACTGCTGACTGAACATTATTTGCGATTTCTGAGATTTTTGTACCGTATGCGACAATGATATACATATCAACATCAAGAATACCATCGTTATTTGTAACGATAACTCCTTTAGAATAGTTATCTCTTCCAACGATATCAGCAATACCGTCTCTTACCTGATGTTTACTCGCCATACCAATAATACCATAACACTCAACTGCAGTACCGCCAGCAATCGTTGCAATGACATCACTTGAAATATCAATAGAACCAAATTCATTTGTAATTTCTAAAGTCATGATGCATCCTCCTTCTCGATTTACATTCGTCACATTATTATAATCAATTATTTATAAGAATTACAAGAAATCTATAGTAATCTATGTAATTTATTATATATAGAAAGCATATTATATGAAATTTTACAAAAAATTTTACAAATGTTTTGTAAATATAATGGAAATTACAACTTATCGTTTATTTTGAATTGTTAATTCATTAATTAGAACTTGCAATCACTGCAGCATTATGTTAAATTATTATGGTATGTAAAAGATAAGTATCTCTATATTCTATTAAAGGAGGCAAAACAATGGCTAAAGTATGTCATGTTACAGGTCGTAAAGCTGTTTCAGGTAACAACCGTTCTCACGCTATGAACTACAGCAAACGTCGCTTTGGTGCTAACTTACAAAAAGTTAGAATCTTAGTTGATGGTAAGCCTAAACGTGTATGGGTTTCAGCTCGTGCATTAAAATCAGGTAAAGTGACGCGTGTTTAATTGAATATATAGATACAAAAAAAGACCTTTGTGTGAAAGGTCTTTTTTTTATGCTTAATTATAAATTACTTAATCTACTTTTCATCGCTTTGAATCATATAGACCATGCCATTTTCTACAGTAATCTCTGCACGGTGATGTACAAATTCGTTAGATACTGTACGTGTATACCCCATCTTTACTTCTAATCGCTCAGTTTCGTATTTTAATCCATCGATTGACAGAACGACCCCGTCATTAACCGGAATAAATGATACATATTTCTTATCATTACTTTTTTCAATGATATGGGTACCTGTCGGTAGCACTTGAATTTCATTCAATTCATCTATGATGATAAATTCTGACTCAGATAATAAAACGTCTGGATGAATAAGTGTTTGCAAATTTCCCAAAAAATGATCTAACCTGCCACCTGTTGCTCCGTGAATATAGACTTTATCGTAACCAAGATTTTTGGCGTATTGAATGCCAATTTCAAGATCTGTTTCATTTTTTTCTGCTGGCAGGAACTCAACGTCGATTACCTGCTCTATACGCGCACATTCTTCCAGGGATACTGAATCAAAATCTCCAAAAGCTGCAATAGGCCTAATACCAGCATCTACTAGCATTAAAGCACCGTAGTCAATCCCTATCCAGTCAGAATCTTTAAATGTTTCAAGTAAAGTAGTAGACACTCCAATTTTAGTGCATAGTATATGTAAATCCATCTCATTCGCCCCTTAACGTTGCCGTAGGTAATGCATAGTCTTCATGCTTAAAAAAGTAAGAGCCTGCAACCAAAACATCAGCTCCTGCTTCTTTACATAGCTTTGCAGTCAGTTCATTAACCCCACCGTCAACTTCTATTTCATAGTGCAATTGATGTTTTGTACGATAGGCAGCTAAAAATTTTATTTTTTCCAGACAGCTTTCTATAAATTGCTGTCCCCCAAAACCTGGATTAACAGTCATGACAAGTACTAAATCTATATCATTTAATAGTGGAATCAATGATTCAATTGGTGTACCAGGATTCAGCGTAATACCTGCTTTTTTGCCCGCGTTTTGTATGAGTTGAATTGCTCGGTGGATATGCGGTGTTGATTCAACATGTACCGTTATAATATCACTACCTGCCTCTGCAAATTCAACAATGAAACGTTCAGGATCTTTTACCATGAGGTGCGTATCAATCGTCAGTTGCGTTATCGCTCTAATTTGATTGAGAATAGGAAACGCAAATGAAATATTGGGTACAAACTGACCATCCATCACATCAAAATGAATATAATCAATTCCTGCTGCTTCTAACTGCTGAATTTCTTTTTTTAATTCAAGAAAATTACAGGACAATAAACTAGGTGCAACTTTCATTAGTATCTCACCTTTCTGTTTTCAATTTCTTCAAGCATTTGCTGATAGTGTTGATATCTTGATTCAAGTATCTCCCCTGCATCAACAGCATCTTTTATCGCGCATTTCGGCTCATTAATGTGCAGACATTCTCTAAATTTACACTCGCCTGCACGCTGAGCAAATTCAATAAAACAGTATTTTAAAGTATTTCTGTCGATATTATCAAGATCAAGAGAACTGAACCCTGGTGTATCTGCAATATAACCTTCTTGTAATGGTATAAGTTCCACATGTCGCGTCGTGTGTTTACCACGATTGAGTGCATTACTGATGATTCCCGTATTTAAATTAGCATCAGGAATTAAAGCGTTAATAAAGGATGATTTACCAACACCAGATTGACCTGCAAGTACTGTGATACCTTGTATTAGCGAAGTAAAATTATGAGAATCCTTATTTGACACAAATAAAACTTTATATCCTATGCTTTCATAATAAGCTAAACACTTTTCAATATATGCAATTTCATCGTCTGTCAATAAGTCTTTTTTTGTTACAAGTAATACCGGTTCAATATCGTAGGACTCAATAATAGTGATAAATTTATCTACTAAATTTAAACTAAAATCAGGTTCTTTAGCACTCATGACAACGATTACTCGATCTACATTAACGACTGGTGGACGTACCATAACATTCTTTCTATCAAGTATATCCAGAATATAGCCATCTGTTTCATTTTCAATCTGAAAAGTGACAAAATCTCCAACATAAGGCGTAATCCCTTTTTTTCTGAAATTACCACGTGCTCTACATTGGTATATTTCATTTTTGTCATCTTTAACATAATAAAATCCACTTAATGCTTTAATAATCTGTCCTTTAATAACATTCACCCCTAGTGAGTTTTTCTTTTAGGTGCGTTTAAATACGCATAAAATAAACCGATAAATAATCCACCGCCGACGTAGTTTCCTAAGCCACTGAATAACAGATTGCGAAGGATAGGTACAATATTAGCACTGTCATACTGATAAATTAGAGAGCAAATAAATACTACACCATTGGCAATAACATGTTCATATCCCATATACGCGAATATCGTAACGCCGATAATCATCGCAAACATCTTTGGAAATGCTTCTTTAAAATGCATTGTCACGATAATAGAAATATTAATAAAGAAATTCGCAAAAATACCTCTGATAAAAATATCAAGTGAAGATAAATGCGTCTTTTTAGCAACTGTCGCGTTCATCAGATCAATCATTTCCGGTGTAATTACTGTACTTAATTTTATCAAACTAAACAATAATAAACCACCAATCATATTGCCTATAAAACATAAAGATAAAATTAATAAGACACGTTTAAGCGTTACTGATCTATAAAATAACCCTACTGTAAAGTACATAAAATTGCTGGTTAATAATTCAGAATACGTAAAGATAATAAATATTAATGCAAAACTAAACGTTATTCCACCGACAAGACCTGCAAGATCTTTACCGATAAGTGGGGTAAAATCAATACGGGCTTTCCATGTGAATACTGTCATTAACGCAATGATAAATCCCGCCATGATTGCTCTGAAAATATAGCGGATAAAGAAATCTTTGACTAGTCCCTCTTTCGTCAGAACAGTATCCTGAATACCATCCATTAATTTTCTTCCATAAAAGAACTTTTCTGTTTCAGGGAAATTAAATGTTGTTGTTTCCTGATTATTATTTTCCATACTTCCTACTCCTCTTGTGATTTTTTTCACATATTGTATTCTATAGTAAATTCATATAATAAACAAGACTTTATTTTAAAAAAATGACGTTAATAATTTATCGAAATATTTAGTTATAGGTTGCTTAGATTGAATAATAAAAAGTCAGTCAAAGCAAAGAATCTTAGAGCGATTCTTCACTTGACTGACTTTTAGCAACTATAAAAGTTATTCATATGCACTTTAATCTATCCTCTTCATCGGTATAGCTTTCGTCATCGGTGTTGTTAACGGAATCGTTTCAAACATTACTTCATTTGATGGTAATTCAAACCATTTGACTGGCGATGCTGTAAAACGTTTAATTGCTATCTTCCATTGTAATATTAAACGCTCGTACCATAATAAATCACCATCTAATAGTACCTCATCCTGTAATACCACAAACTTAAAATCACTGATGACACGAAGATTATTGGTACCATATGGTCTGAATTGCTCTTTCATTTGCTTTGTCTTAACTAATGTTCGGGCAATATTTTTTACATAATAATTGACATTCTGATGCATACGGAAGCCAAGAATTAACTGTACTTTAAAAATGTGATCCGTATTAAAGTTTTCAATGCGATAATTTACCTGGAATGGTTCATCACTTACTTTCACATTTACAAACCAATAGACATCAGCACGTTTAGGACGACCATCAAGTATGGACTTTATAACTTGTTTTTCAATCATCTTATCTTCTTCATTCGTTGTTAAATAAACCAGGTTCGTTGCAAATTTCGGTACACTACGATCACATTTTAATGATTTCAGTTGACCTAGATAATCATCAATTGCGACATCATGTGATTGCTTATCCTTTATCAGATAACCGTCATACCAGATAATCATCACGAATATTATTAAACAAGAGATAAGCACTGCAACATAACCACCGTGTGTAAACTTAGCTAGACTTGAGATAAAGAAAGCAAATTCTAAAAGTAAAAAGAAACCTATCGCTAAAATAACGAGTAATTGATTAACTTTCTTTTTCTTTAAATAATTGGCAAGTAAAATGGTTGTCATCATCATCGTGACTGTAATACTTAAGCCATATGCCGCTTCCATATTTACAGATGTCTTAAAGTAAAGCACAACTATGATACATAATAACCAGATGACTCCAGTCACTGTTGGTATATACATCTGTCCTTTAACCGTTGAAGGATATTTAATATCCAGTTTCGGCATAAACTTTAAATGGATAGCTTCAGAAACTAACGTATAAGCACCTGTTATTAATGCCTGAGAGGCAATAATTGCTGCAAATGTTGCAAGTAGAACACCGTACAAAATAAATGACTCAGGCATGATCTGGAAGAAGGGGTTAATTTCATCCATATGCTGATTGTCACCTAAATGTTTAATCGTCCATGCCCCTTGACCTAAGTAACTGAGAATCAGCATAACTTTAACAAACGGCCAGGTGAAATAAATAGACTTCTTACCGACATGTCCCATATCTGAATAAAGTGCCTCAGCACCTGTCGCACATAAGAAAACCGTACCAAGGATTAGAAGCCCCATTTTGTTGTCAGGACTAAATAATATTTTAATGCCAAGTAACGGGTTAAATGCTTCAAGAACGGATAAATCCTGTACAAGTTGAACCGTACCAAATACCCCCATCATCGTAAACCATAATAGCATGACCGGACCAAATATTTTACCGATACTCCCTGTACCAAAACGTTGTGCAAAGAAGATACAAGTTATGATTACGATAACGATGATAATAATGTTATTTTGATTTGAAGCAAAACTATGATAAAAGTATGGAATTTCCTGTAGCCCTTCAACAGCAGATGAGACTGTGACAGCCGGTGTTAATATACCATCAGCAAGCAATGCTGCCCCACCAATCATCGCTGGCACTAGCAACCATCTCTTTTGTTTTCTAACAAGGGTATATAAACTAAAAATACCACCCTCACCGTGATTATCAGCACGCATACAAATCATTACGTACTTAATAGTCGTTAACATTGTCAGCGTCCATATCACAAGAGACAGGCAGCCTAATACGTAATCTCTTGTCATATCTTTCAGACCGCCGCCAACAGATACGATTGCTTTCATTACATATAATGGCGATGTTCCAATATCACCATATACAATACCCAGGGCAATGAGTAACATGCCGAGAGAGACTTTTTTGTTATGATTGATATGCATTGATTGCACCTCGAATTTATTTATTTTAAACCAACAGATTGCATTTTACTCTCATATTATCAATAATACAATATATTTTTTTGAGATTTTTATACTATTCCTGTTCATTTACAGGATACTTTCTTTGTAGGTTTTCCTGATAATGCGGCTTCAGTGATAAATCATATTTTTTAAGCAGTTCTTTCTCAACTTCGAGTTTAATACGATCTATATGCGACTGGCTCATACGACGATAAATTTTATAGTTAAAATATAAGAGAGATAGCATTAGAACAACCAAACATGTAAACCCTAGCACTATCATCATCTGCAAATGATCGACCATTGCCTGGAACTGATCTTGTTTATCAATGATAAAATCTTCAATATCTTTAATAGGTTTAGCAAACAGAATCATATCTAATCTCCTTTTTATTTGTAAATGCTGTTGCATTATATGTATGATAATACTATAAACGTAGAATGGAGTGAAACAAATGACAAAAACTATCACTTTAGATGCTATACAAGATGCCATCAGTACAGGTACAGATGCTCAAATTTTAGATGTCAGAGAACTTGATGAATATGTAGCCGGACATATTCCTGAAGCTACAAATTTACCGCTTTCAGAGATAGAAACAAAAGCTAATACATTGTCTAAAGATATCGAATATATTATTATCTGCAAAAAAGGTGGTCGTGCGCTGCGTGCAGGTGAATATCTGGATTCATTAGGGTATAATGTCACGGTTGCCGAGCAAGGCATGGATGACTGGACAGGAGAAGTTAAAATAGAGGACTAAAGACAGCATACGCTGTCTCAGATTGAAGACAAACTCATTTTCATTACATGAGTTTGTCTTTTTTTAAAGGCTATATTCTCATTTATTCGAAGAAATTTCTTCGAAATTTAAATTATTGACTATAATGCTAAGCCAATTGAGTATCTTTGATAACCCAATTGGCTAACTTTTTTAAATTCATGCATGCACAAATAAGCGTGGTTTCCATGGACACTTTTTTCAATCCTCTAAACTTTGTCCATCTCATACCATGCTGTTCTTTAGCGTCACCAAATCTTCTTTCAATAGTTTGAGACCTTAATTTATATCCCATTCTTCCTTCTTCTGTATGTCTTATTTCTTCAACATCTTCTAAGTATTCTTGCCAAATATGTCTTTGAATTTGCTTTTTATATTGTTTATTTTCTGTACATTTATTTAGAAATGGACATTCTTTACATACATTTGGGTTAGAATGATACAATTTAAATCCTTCACGATCAGTACGTGTGTATTTAAGGGGGTGATTTGCAGGACAAATATATTCATTGTAATATTCATCATAAACAAAATCATTTTTTCTGAAACGGTCCTTTGGACCTCTTGGTCTAGTATATGGCATGTAAGGAGTGATTGACTCTTTAAATAAAAAGTAAGCATTAAAAGGTGTTTTATATCCAGCATCTACAGCCAAGGTTTTAGGTTTAATTCCTTTATCTTTCATTCTAGAAATCATAGGTGCCAATTGAGTACTATCATGAATATTAGCTGGTGTTACGTGGTGATCTACAAAAAATCCATTTTTATCAACACAAGCATGTAAACTATAAGCAAACTGTTTCTCACGTTCACCTTTAACATAGTAACCAGCGTCAGGATCTGTGAGACTTTCTTTCTTTTCTTTTTCTTCTGTCTTATGAGTTGGGGTGAACTCCTTTTTTCCTTCAGATTTACGAACCTCGTTTATTTCTTTATCTAATTCATCCTTATAATGAGCGACTGATTTTTTTACTACAACTTTTCTAAATCTATGTTTATTAGCATTTGCTTTTATATGAGTAGAATCAATAAATAAAGCTGAGGTATCAATCAATTTATGTTGCATCGCCAACTGTAGAATGTGTTCAAATATTTCTTCAAAAAGTGTATTATCACTGAACCTTCTAATATAATTCTTACCGAAGGTAGTGAAATGAGGAATCTTATCCTGAAAACTGTATCCAAGATACCAACGATAAGCAACATTTGTTTCGATTTCTTTTATTGTTTGTCTCATTGATTTTATTCCGAATAATTTTTGTATTAATATTATTTTTACTAAAATCACAGGGTCTATACTTGGACGACCATTATCAAGACAATATTTATCTTCGACTAGAGGATAAATAAAATTCAAATCCAATACTTTATCTACTTTTCTTAGTAAATGGTCTTGTGGAACTAAATCTGAAATTGCAACAACCTCTAATTGATTTCTTTTATCTTCTGATTTACTCAACAAAATAATCACCCCAAATCATTGTTAATATTATTGTATAAAAAAAGACTGAAAACTTCATCTCCGAAGGAGACTTTGTCTTCAGTCTGAGACAGCATACGCTGTCTTTTTTTCATCTCTAATTATTAAGCTATTCCCATAAAAAAACACACCCAAACGGGTGTGAATGATTTATTTCGTTCTATCAATATTAAGTCTCACATTATTGATAACCATCCCTGATTTAATTTGACCAGGTAATTTCGTACGGTCAACAGTAAAGTCTTGAGGCGGTACATCATATTCAATTTCACATGCGAAGTAACGCATTGTTTCTTCCATAATAATAATCGTCATCCACTCACCAGCACAACGATGATTCGTATGATAATCTCCTCCACCCTGTGGAATTAAATCAAATGGACTGCCATCCCAGTTATCAAAACGATATGGATTAAAGCGTTCTGGTTCATTAAATACATGTTCATTATGCAATGTACCAAAGATATCTAAAATAATCATTGTATCTTTCTTTATCTTGTACCCTTCAAATTCAATGTTTTTAGCAGCTTTACCTGGCAGGAAAGGTACAAAAGGATAATAACGACGTACTTCCTGTACAAATTTATAAGCGTAGTCATTTTCATCACGTGCAACACGAATTCTTTCACCCGGGAATTCATGCATCGCTAAAACACCATATGCAACGAAACGATTGATTGCGACTAACGGACGAATCACATTCATTAAATCAATTGCACAAAGACGTGAGTCCATTGGGTGTCCGTTCATATCTTCCCAGTGACTAAATTCATACAGAGCACTACCTGGTTCTGGATGAATTTTACCTTTACGTGTTCTAATAATTTGATCTTCAAGGAAATCCTCTACACGTTTACGGGCTTTACGCGCTTCTCTGTACCCTTTATAAGGAGAACCAATTGATCCGAAAGAATCAATCATCTTATCCATGTCCATTGCATATTGTTCAATATTTTCAGGTGTTTCAACAATCCCTGCCCAACGAAATCCTACTTTTGTAAGTAGAATTATAGATTCTTTATAAACATTTACTTCATCCATTAATTGCATACGTTCTGTATTTAAGAACCAGTAGTTGCGAGTTAACTTACGTAAATATTTTAAGTTTTCATCAGTCATTAATGACATAAATAATGCTTTACGGTCAATATGTTTTTTTCCAGTTGTTGTATGAATTGCACCTTTACCAAATAAAGTTTTTACGACACGAGGTGGTAAAGTACCTGAACGTTCAATTTTATCATTATCATAAAATAATTCTGCAGCTTCTTTACCACTAATAACTACAGCCTGTTTACCACCTAGCACACGCGTTTCAAAAACGTTAGAATTAAATTTTTTCGTACGATTTTGAATATATTCATATCCTTCTTTCATGATATTCAATGTATTATCAAGACCTCGATCTTTAGGCATTCTTTTCGCCATGTTGATTCCTCCTAATAAGTATTAATAATCTATACCCTAAAATACAAAAATTTAACTTAAAATCTTACGTTTTGCTGCTGATAAAACATCATCGTATATAGCATCATTCTCAATATACTCATCTGGTGTAGCTGTTCCGTCTTCCTCTATGCCATAAACAAAGATAAAATCATCGAAATGCATCGTTTCATAAATATTTGCAGCACCAAATGTCGTTTCTCCTATTTTGTATGCATCACTTTGACTTGCATAGAGCTCAGGACTCCCTTTTGTCTGTGATGATATTAAGATAACATCGGCATCATAGTTTTGTGCAGTAATACCTCGTGCATAGCGTAAATCTAAGATAACCGGTAAGTCATTTTTGTAATCCACTATATCATCAAAATTATAAATCGTTACGATTTGATATGTTTCATATCGTGATATTGTATTGTCAGGAAATGACTGAAATCTTTTTACTTCCAACTGATATTGCTCTTCTCCCCTTAATACATCTAATTTTGATTGCTTATCAATGATATGAGTCCAGTCTTGTTGCGCATCAACTTCATGAAATAATAATTTCTTGTAGCGTGTTTCGAGCACTGGTATTAAGTCATCGCTCATAGCAGTAATGTTATCTCCAACCACAAGACGGGTATCCTCATTCACTTCTGTGACAACCAAATGATCACTTTTCTTTTTAACATGAAAGCCATTGTGACCAATCAAGTTACGATGATAAAAGAACAAACTTTTAATTTGAAATTCAGACAAATACTCTAACATTATCTGCTGAAAAGTATAATCATTGTCCGGTCCAAGATTTTTAATAATATTTAAGTAAAGGTTTTCTGTTGATTCATCTTTTGTATGATTTAAAGATGTTATTTTTTCTGCAACTTGAGAAAAAATCGTATGATAATGGTGTGGCATATTTTCTCCCCCTTAATGATATATATAAAATATAGTGTTAAAATTCAAAATTTACAAATAAAAAGAGGAGACAAAATTCATTTGTCATCCTCATTTCACTTTTATTCAATTTCATCATAATCTATTTGTTCCTGTAAATATGTCTTCCCATCTATTTTAATGATAAATGCGCCTTGAGCATCTGGCTCAACTGTAAGCACAAGTCTTTTTTGGGTGTCTTTAGTTGTTTCGTATGACTCATATACTGTTGAAATATCATTATTCTTATCTTTTATAAAGATTTCAACAAGTTGAGGTGTACGTTCAACGGTCGATGGTTGATTCGAATCAATGACATTGCCCTCTTCATCTGTCTCCGGTTCTTCAGTCGAAGGTATTACTTCTTTGCCTTTATAAGGGATTCTTACAGTGCCAATATATTTCTTATCCTGCTTCTCTTTTTCAGGAGTTTCAGTGGTAACGGCATCTTTCTTATGCTTTTCCTTACCTTTTGAAACTTCGAAATTTATCGTAGAACCATACGGGAATTTAATATTACGAACGTTTTGTGATATGACATTACCTTTTGACACATCTTCAGAATATATCACCTGCGTTACATTCACAATAAATCCTAATTGCTCAAGTTCTGATTTTGCTTTTTCAAATGACTGACCAGTGTAGTCCTGAACAAATATTTGTTCAACACCTTTTGACACTGTAAATACGACGTTTGCATCGTTCGGATTAACTTCTTTATTTGCCTTTAAGTTCTGCTTGATGATCGTCCCTGATTTTTCAATATTGTACTGCTGTTTAATTTTTATAGATTTAAAACCTTGTTTGATCAGTTCTTTTTTGACCTTAACAATATCCTGACCCACATAGTCCTCAAACATAAATTTCTTAGTGCCCTTGGATACAGTAAGATTTACAGTAGATAACTCTTTCACTTTATCTCCGGCAACAGGATCAGTTTCAATAATCATGCCCTCATCGTATGAGTCAGAATAAACTTGTGTGATATTACCTTTTCGCAAGTTATTTTGTTCAAGCAAGCTTGTTGCTTCGGCAAGTGATTTACCGTTTAGATCCGGTATTTCACTATATTTGGGGGCAAATGTCATATAAGCAATCGCTGATCCCAGACCTAATATAAGGAGTAAAGGCAATAAAAATAGCCATCCTTTTTTTCTTCTTTTTTTCTCAGGCTGCTCATCTATTTTATCAGCAACTTTTGTTTTCTCTCTCGTTTCTGATGAGGTTGTAACAGGTTGCATCTCTATTGTATCATCTGATTTAACAATCGGAATCATAACTGTCGCATCATCTGCTATCATCATCTTAGGTTCTGCAGCACGTGATGCATCAAGACATGTACTCAAATCGTCATACATTTCCTGTGTCGTACGGTAGCGTTGATATTTTTCTTTCATCGTAGCTTTAAGAATAATATTTTCTAGCGCTTGCGGCACAGATGGATTCTCATCGATTACAGAAGGGAGTTGTTCCTGTATATGTTTGATAGCTACACCTACTGCCGATTCTCCTTCATGAGGAGGATGTCCTGTAAGCATTTCAAATAAAACAATACCTATTGAATATATATCACTTGCTTCATCCGTCTGTTTACCTTTTGCCTGCTCTGGTGATAAGTAATGTACACTCCCCATAATATGGTTCGTATGTGTCATCGCTGTCTCACTTAACGCGCGTGCAATTCCAAAATCAGAAATTTTTAATTCTTTGTTATGCGTCATTAATATATTTTGAGGTTTAATATCTCGATGAATGATGCGATACTGATGCGCATGTTCAATCCCTCTTAAAATCTGTTTAGCAAAGAAAACAGCTTCTTCAACCTTCAAAGGTCCATTTTCCTGAATATATTCATGTAATGTTGGTCCGTCTATGTATTCCATCACCATATAATAATGGCGTTCATCTTCATCTACATCTAACACTTTTACGATATTCGGATGAGACAATGTTGTAGCATTCTGAACTTCTCTTTCAAAACGCTTCACAGCTCTGTCTTTATCAACCGGAGGTACATTGATAATTTTAACGGCTACTTGAGCATCTAATATTATATCATCTGCCAGATAAACACTACTCATACCGCCGCCACCGATATATTTAATTAGTTTATAGCGATCGCTAATGATAGTACCAATCATTTATTTGCCCCCTTTCAAAGGGACAAGCACAAGTGATATATTGTCACGTGAGGGTGCTTCAATACAAGCATTAATTAACGCTTCACCCGCATCTTTCACCGTCTCACTACGATAGATAATTTCATGAATCAATGATTCATCTATATAATCAGTGAGACCGTCAGAAGACAATAAAAGATATTGATAGCGATCAAAATCATATTCAAATAAATCAGGGTAAATTCTCTTATCTGAACCCATCACTTTCGTGATGACATTACGTTGAGGGTGATTACGTGCTTCTTCTTTCGTCAACCCACCTGCCATCACTAGATGGTTGACAAAAGTATGGTCATGCGTGACTTGGCGCATTTCACGCTCATTAATAAGGTATGCACGTGAATCACCCACATTAGCAAGTACTACTTGATGATCGTATAATATTGCACACACAAGTGTGGTACCCATCCCTTGATTTTCGTTTTCCTGATGACTTTGCTGATACAACAGACGATTAATATCGGATATATTGCTCTTTAACCAACTTTCAGCTTCCTGACGTTCTATAAAATTCTCTTCAGAGAAGCGTGTGCCAATCAGGTCATTAACAAATTGACTTGCCACATCACCTGCGTTATGACCGCCCATACCATCACATATAACAACAAGCATCTGTTCTGTATGATTGTAATAAACGCCTCCCGCATCTTCGTTACGAGAGCGTACCGGACCTATATCCGTAAAAAAACGTGCGTGCATATGACTACCTCGTTTCTTCTTCTCTTTCTTTCGCTCTTAATTGTCCACATGCAGCATCAATATCTGCACCATGTTCACGTCTAATTGTAGCATTGATTCCATTTCTTTTTAATTCTTTTTCAAATTTAAAAATATCTTCTTTCGGTGTACGTACATAATCACGTTCAGGAACATGGTTAACCGGGATTAAGTTAACATGACAGTTTAAATGCTTGATGAGTTTTGCAAGTTCTTTTGCATGATGCACCTGGTCATTGACACCACCAAACAAGCCATATTCAAATGTGATACGACGTCCAGTTTTATTGACATAATACTCAATAGATTCCATTAACTTATCTAAATCATATGCACGGTTAATCGGCATTAAACGACTTCGAATCTCATTATTTGGACCATGAAGACTTAATGCAAAGTTGATTTGCAGTTCTTCATCTGCAAAGTCATAGATTCTAGGAATTATACCTGATGTAGAAACAGTAATATGACGCGCACCGATGTTTAATCCATCATTATGATTAATAATTTTTAGGAAATCCATCATTTCTTCGTAATTTTCAAATGGTTCTCCGATTCCCATAATAACAACATGACTCACGCGTTCTTCTGTTAAATCCAGTGTTTGTTGTACAGCTAAAACCTGGGCAACTATTTCACCCGCTTCTAGATTACGTTTTAAACCACCTAAAGTTGACGCACAGAAAGTACAGCCGATGCGACAACCCACTTGTGTTGTCACACATACTGAGTTCCCGTAATCATGACGCATTAAAACTGTTTCTATCGTATAGCCATCTTGTAATTCAAATAAAAACTTAATCGTACCGTCTTTACTTTCTTGTTTAACAACTGTTTTCAGAGTTGTCATCGTAAAGTTCTGTTCTAATACGTCTCGTAAATCTTTTGAAAGATTCGTCATCTGATCAAAACTTGTCACACGCTTCACATATAACCAGTCAAAAATTTGTTTCGCACGGAAACTTTGTTGTTTGTGATCAGCTAACCACTCTTTTAATTCATCTAACTGTAATGAGTAGATTGACGGTTTCTCAAAATTCGGCATAAATTTTTTGTTCTTCTTTTCTAATAAAGCCATTGTTATTCACTCTTCTTTCTTAACTTTGCAATAAAGAATCCATCAGAATTTAAATCCTGCGGTAAAATTTGCAATAATTTATGTTCTCCAAGGACAGGTAACGTAATTGGTTCAATCTCAAAATCAGGATTTTGTTTAATAAATGAGTATACAACATTATCATTTTCCATTTGTTCTATTGTACATGTTGAGTATACAAGGAGTCCGCCAGGTTTTACAACTTTACTGGCGTTCGTCAGAATTTCAAGTTGCATTGGCCAAAGCGTCTCTATGTCTTTCGGAGTTTTCTCGTATTTAATTTCAGGTTTACGTTTAATTACACCAAAACCAGAACAAGGTGCATCAACCAGCACTCTATCATACAA
This sequence comes from Macrococcus equi, assembly GCF_047426745.1. Lineage (GTDB taxonomy): Bacteria > Bacillota > Bacilli > Staphylococcales > Staphylococcaceae > Macrococcoides > Macrococcoides equi. The sequence goes on from NZ_CP179732.1 coordinate 2,254,265, forward strand.
CCCTTCAAAAGGTTGCAAGGCATCATGCACTGAAGGTTCAATATTGCGTAAACTTAGTCGATTAATATTATATTTAATTAAGTCAATCTTATGTGGATACACATCGTGACTCACGACGCGTCCAGTTCGATTCATCTTTTCAGCAATATGACAAGCTTTACCACCAGGGGCACTACAAGTATCTAAAATCGTTTCGCCAGGCAATGGATCTAATACATTTGCCACCAGCATACTCGAAGCATCCTGTACACTTAGGAAACCATGCTTAAATAATGGATTTTGTACAATAGGAGGACCATCGATAGCTAAACATTCTGGTATGATTTCAGATTGTGCAACCGAAAACCCTTCCTCCTGCAAACGTTCAATCGCTTCATCAATTGAAATTTTAGTTGTATTGACACGTACAGTTGTCTCAGGATATGTTAAAAATTCCTCCGCCATCGCTTTCGTTTTATCAAATCCGAAATGTGTATTCCAGTGTTTAATTAACCAAAAAGGTGTGCTTGTTTCAATACTGAGACGTTTTAAATCATCCTTAATTTCAGCAAAATCACGCAATTCACTACGCTGAAAATTACGTAAAATAGCATTCATCGTATTAGCGCCACTAATAGAACCGCGTTTTTTTGTTATCTCAACCGCCTCATTGATAATCGCATGATCCGGCACTTTATCTAAATAGACAGCCTGATACACGCTCATCAGTAACAATCTACGCATCCAGCCTTTAATATTTGCCTTAATAAAAGGTTCAATATAAAACTCTAGCGTTAACTTGTGTTGCAATGTACCATACACAAGTTCAGTAAGTAAGGCTCGATCTACAGGTTCAACATAACCTTCTTTAATCGCTTCATTAATAAGTAAATTACTATAGCCTCCGTCAGTTAATACCTGATCTAAAATTTCTAAGGCGATATAGCGCACATTATGTTTATAATCCATTAAATGTTTGCCCCTCAATCGTTTGTTTTAGGCCTGCAATATAATCACTAGCTTTCATACGTTTCTTACCTGCGGGCTGAATTTCAGTAAGTAGTACTGCGCCATCATTTGTTGCAACTTTAATACCATGTTTGTCAGCACTAATAATCTCACCAGGCGTACCACTACCGCTACTCACTTCAGACATCCATAATTTAATGTTTTGCCCATTGAGTTTAGCAAATCCTACTGGCCATGGACTTAATCCTCTTATATGATTGTGAACAGCTTCACTCGTACGTTCAAACGTTACAAATTCTTCATCACGACTCACATTGGTTGCAAATGTCGCTAATTCATGATTTTGAGGTGTTCTTTCATTTGTTTCATTAAAAATAGACGGTAACGTATCAATCAATAAATCAGTTCCTGCTTCACTCAATTTATCATGTAATGTTCCTACGGTATCATTTTGCTCGATCGGAACCTTTACTTGAGAAATCATATCACCTGCATCTAATTTTTTAGCCATATACATGATAGTCACACCCGATGTTTTTTCTCCATTAATGATCGCTTTATGGATTGGTGCGCCGCCACGATATTTCGGTAATAGAGATGCATGAACATTGATACAACCAAGACGAGGAATTTCTAAAATACGTTCAGGTAATAATTGACCGTATGCGGCAGTAATAATTAAATCCGGATTTAAATCTTTTACATATGCATACGCCTCATCACTCGTCATCTTTTCCGGTTGATAGACCTCTATCCCAAGTTCTAATGCCTGTGCTTTTACAGGTGGGGGCGTTAATATACGCTTACGCCCAACCGGTTTATCTTGTTGTGTGATTACATGTGATACCCCGTACTTTTCGTGAACTGCCTTTAAGATCGGCGCTGAAAAATCAGGTGTTCCCATAAAAATAATATTAGGCTTCATCATACATCGCCTCCAGTTCCTCTTCAGTGACGAAACGTGTCACTTTATCAGTAAACATAACGCCATATAAATGATCCACCTCATGCTGGATGATACGTGCGATATCATCATAGGCTGTCATCTCAATCTCGTTACCTTCTAAATCATTTGCTTTAATAACTATTTCAGTCGAACGATCAACCATACCAAATACATCAGGTACTGATAAACAACCTTCAACATCACTTTCCTTATCCTCTGAAAAATATGTAATTTCCGGGTTAACAAGTTGCAGGATACCATCTTGTTCCATATCAACAAGTGCAACTTTTAAATCAACACCAATTTGAGGTGCTGCTATGCCTACACCATTATAATGGTACAAACTATCTTCTAAGTCCTGAATCAACGCTTTTAAACTATCGTCAAATGCAGTGACATCTTTCACTTCTCGATGTAATAATGGGTTCTCTTTTTCAATCAGTGGTTTAATCAATGAAAATTCTCCTTTTTTCTTCAATCATTCTATTTTACTTTATTTTAACTTATAATGCGATATTTTCGTATAAATGATAAAACTCCCTTTAACTTTTGCTAAAGAGAGTAGTTTAGTGTTATTTTACTATATTTTAATGGTGAATCAAAGTTTAAGATGTTACGAGTGAACAATGTGCAATGTCAGACGAGTGTTTAGGTGGCTGTATTTTTAAAATAAAGGCATATAACCACTATTATAAAACAATTCTACATCATCATATAAGGATTGATATCAATATGCAGCGTAAACTTATCTTTGACATATTGTTCATGATAATAGTCATCGAGATAGTTCAATGCTTTCAGCAACTCAGGCTCTGATTTGAACTTAATAATCACCTGAAATCGATGTTGATTATTAATGCGTGCAATTGGACTAGGTGCTGGTCCAAGTACGTAACTACCCGGAGTTAGATGCTGCAGAAGTATTTGATGAATATGTTTACTTTCAACCAGCACTTTCCTAAGATCCTGATGACTAAAATTCAAATAGACCATATAGAAATACGGCGGGTATTTCGCAAGTCTTCTATAATTCATTTCTTCATTATAGAATCCTTTATAATTATTCTCCATTGCATATCGTAAGGCATAATTTTCCGGATTATATGTCTGAATAACCACTTCCCCGCGTTTAGTACTTCTGCCGGCACGGCCTGATACTTGAGTGAGTAACTGATAGGTCTTTTCACTTGCTCTAAAATCAGGAAGATTGAGCATCGTATCGGCATTTAGCACACCTACTAACGTTATGTCAGGAAAGTCTAATCCTTTTGCAATCATTTGCGTCCCTAGCAAAATATTTGCTTCTTTACGTTTGAATTGTTCTAGTAACTTTTCGTGCGCACCTTTTTTTCGCGTTGTATCATTATCCATTCTAATGACTTTTGCATTACGAAATGTTTCATATATGATTTCTTCAACTTTCTGCGTGCCGACACCCATCTCACGAATATGTTCACTGCCACAACTCGGGCATACATTCACTGGCGGTTCTTTATGTCCGCAATAATGACATTTCAATTCATCTGTAAATTTATGATATGTCAAACTGATATCACAATTCGGGCACATAGGCACATGTCCACAGTCTCGGCATAACATAAATTGTGCGTGTCCTCGGCGATTTAAAAACAGCACTACCTGTTCATCTTTATCTATCTTCTCCTGAATTTTGTCACGCAATATTTCAGAAAACATTGAGCGATTGCCATTTGCAAGTTCATCTCTCATATTTGCAACATACATGTCTGGCATCGCTTGTTGATTCGCACGCGTCAGCATTTCAAGCTTGGTATACACACCTTTCTCAGCTCGTGCATATGTTTCCAGTGATGGCGTCGCACTGCCAAGAACAACCGGACAATTGTGATATTTCGCGCGCCACTGTGCTATTTCACGTGCATGATATCTAGGATAGTCTTCCTGCTTATAAGTTGTTTCATGTTCTTCATCGATAATAATAATACCCACATCTTTAAACGGTGCAAATATACTACTCCGTGCACCGACAGATACGCTTGCTGTCTGGTGCTTTATTTTACGCCATTCATCATATCGTTCACCTGTGGATAATCCAGAATGGAGTACGGCAACTTCATCGCCAAAACGTGATTTAAATCGGTCGACCATTTGAGGTGTAAGTGCTATTTCCGGTACCAGCACGATTGCTTGTTGATTGTTATCCAGTACCTCGCTGATAAGCTGCAAATACACTTCTGTCTTTCCTGATCCTGTCACACCATGTAGTAAAAATGTTTCTGCCTGTTTATCTAAATATGCCTGATGAATTGCGTTAAATGCTGCTTCTTGTTCAGGTAAAAGCTGTTTTTTTTCATCTTCAAAAAATACTTTATGGGCAAATGGATCACGTTGTTGTTCGAGTTCTATTTTTTCAAAGACACCATTTTTTATCAGTGTGTTACATACACCTTTTGAAATACCACGAGATTCTAATTCCACAAAGGTCAATCCATCTCTGTTACTTAATACTTCCTCACATGCAGCGAGCTGTTTGTCATTTTTTGAAATTGATTCATAATCTATTCCCTCAATCAACTTTACGCCAAGTAATTTTTTCACTTTATTCTTTTGCGTTACTTCGATATCTTCAGTTATTGCACCTGATTGCATGTATGGTGCAAGCAACGACATCAATTCTAGTTGTTGTGCTTTTTCCAGATATAACTTATTATCATTGAAATATTGTATTAACTCTTCAGGTAATGCGGTGTCATCCGCTATCTTTAAAATTTTCTTATATTTACCTTTAAGTGCTGCGGGTAACATCGCATCTAACACAGCAATCCTTTTAGAAACATGCGTAAAACTCATCCATTCGCTTAATTCGATGAGCTCTTGGGTAAGTTCTGGTACATAGTCCTGCACACTGATGATTGCTTTTAATTTATCATATTCTGCACTATCACTAATTTCAATCACGTACCCTTGAACTTTTCTTGGTCCAAATGGTACTACGACACGCATTCCCGGAACCACTTGTCCATTTAAATGATTCGGAATTAAATAGTCAAATAAGCGATCGACTCTTTTACTATTAACATCTACGATAACTTTCGCAATCACTTAAATCCCTTCTTTATCACCTGTGTCAATATTTCATGCGATACACCTAACTTCGATTGTTTTTCAATAACTTTTTCACTGCCATCTTTAAAATACATCGTGCCAGCATTGTCATCAGATTTAAAGCCGATAGAAGTGTCACCAACATTATTCGCAATAATTACATCAGCATTTTTCTTAACCAGTTTTCCTCGAGCATATTTTTCTACATGCTCAGTTTCAGCTGCAAATCCTATTACATACTGATGCGTTTTATGCGCACCAATATACATCAGGATATCTTGCGTACGTTTTAATTGTAATGAAAGATCTCCATCTTTTTTCTTCATTTTTTGTTCATACACTTCTACCGGTGTATAATCTGCGACAGCTGCTGCTTTGATGATAATGTCCGCTTCATCCATGTGTGATTTGACCGCTTCAAACATATCATGAGCACTTTCAATTTTTATATGTTCTACACCTTGAGGTACTTCTAACGGTAAATCTATTGATACTAGTTTTACCTGTGCACCTCGCATCGTTGCTGCCTGTGCAAGACTATAACCCATCTTTCCAGACGAACGATTCGTTAAATATCGCACTGGATCAATACGTTCTATTGTAGGACCTGCAGTAATTAAAACATGTTTTCCAGCTAGATCCTGCTCCACTTCATTTGTAACATTACGATTCAAGATAACATCCATAATTTCCTGAGGTTCACTCATACGACCTTTTGCAATATAGCCACAAGCCAAAAATCCAGCGCCAGGTTCGATAATTTGTACACCACGCTGACGTAGAAGCATAAGATTATCTGTCACTGCAGGATGGTTATACATCTTTGAATTCATGGCTGGAGCAATATAAACGGGTCCATTAAAAGCAAGATATGTTGCCGTTAACATATTGTCACTGATGCCATGCGCTAGTTTTCCAATTGTAGCGGCAGTAATCGGAGCAATCACCATGCAATCTGCCCAGTCCGTCAAACTGATATGCTGAATTTCTTGTGGATGATGTTCTTTAAAGATATCTGTATATACCGGATTACGACTTAGCGACTGAAATGGTAACGGTGTCACAAACTCACACGCCCCATCAGTCATGATGACACGTACTTCATGACCTGCCTGTGTCAATTTACTTGTTAGATCGATTGCTTTATATGCTGCAATACCACCTGTTACACCTAATAAAATTTTCATATGTTCCTCCTAGAAAAAAAACTGACAAAAATTAATTTGTCAGTCTCAGATTTAGTTTGGTTGCTCATTTGTTATTCTAATTTTATGTGCTGCGATTTCTTCTAATGAACGGCCTACTGGTTTATAAGAAATATAATCATCAAGTAGTGCACCTTCTGGGTTGTCCTGTAATTCACGCGCACGTTTAGCTGCAAGTGTTACGATTAAGTACTTAGAATTTACGTTTTTCTTTAATTGATCTAACGGTGGGTTTAACATTTATTTTGCCTCCAATATCATTTTTCTAAAACGTGCTTCTATACGTTCACGTTTTAGGTGTTCAGCTTCAACAATCGTCTGAACCTTCTCTTTTGCATCCATCACTTCATCATTAATGACAACATAGTCATAAAGATTCATCATTTCAACTTCTTTACGTGCTTCAAGGATGCGATTCTGAATAACATCCTGTGATTCAGTACCACGACCGATTAAGCGTTCTTCTAAATGTTCTAAAGTCGGTGGTGCTAAGAAAATAAATAGTGCTTCAGGAAATTTTTTGCGTACTTGACGTGCACCTTGTACTTCTATTTCTAAAAATACATCTTTCCCAGCATCCATCGTATCCCTAACATATTGTACAGGTGTTCCGTAATAATTACCAACATATTCTGCATATTCTATAAATGCATCTTCTTCAATTAAAGCTTCAAATTCTTCTCTTGATTTAAAGAAATAATCGACACCATCCACTTCGCCTTCACGCTTGTTGCGAGTAGTCATAGAAATAGAATACTCAAAATCTGTTTCCGGATCATCAAAAATTGCTTTACGTACAGTTCCTTTACCAACACCTGACGGACCTGATAAGACGATTAATAAACCTTTTTCTTTCTCCATAATAACGACCTTTCATTTAAAAGTAATTATATTTAAATTTATCATAAAATGACCGAAAAATACATGATAATATTACCCTAGTATGTTTTTTCAGCATGACAATCTTCTCATGTAGGAATAAGGAATAATTCATGTTACACTAATAGAACGAAAAAAAGAGGTGAGCATATGGCTTTTGACGGCTTATTTACACATCAAATGATAAATGAATTATCATTTTTAGAAACTGCACGTATCAATAAGATAACGCAACCTGATAACTATACCGTTGTGTTAGTCATTCGTGCGAATAGAAAAAACCAAAAATTATTATTATCTGCGCATCCAAATTTTGCGCGCTTTCATATTACTGAAAAATCTTTAGACAACCCATTTGAACCCCCTATGTTCTTGCGCGTATTACGCAAACATATTGAAGGCGGAATTATACAGTCAATCAAACAGATCGGTAATGACCGCATCGTTGAAATCATCATCAATAATACCAATGAAATTGGTGACCCTATTACACGTCATCTTTTCATAGAAATTATGGGTAAACATAGTAATATTATTTTAACGGATCATGAACAAAAAATATTAGATAGTTTAAAGCACCTGACACCTAATACAAATAGTGCCAGAACGCTTATGCCCGGATTTATGTATGAACTACCACCGACTTTAAAGAAACGTAATCCATTTGAGTTAACGATGATTAGTGACTTGCTGGATCCTGCATTAAAGTTAAAAAAATCCATACTTAATACTCTTGAAGGATTCAGTCCAGTTGCCGTTGATGAAATACTCAATATAGGTAACGATATCGATGAATCTTTTAGAACCTTTATGGATGATAATGAGACACGTCCAGTAGCATTTACTTTAAACGATAAAGAAGATTTCTATTATAAACCTGTGATGAATGCAACTAACATCGAAACATTTGATACACTAAGTCACCTGCTTGATGACTTCTATAAAGATCGTGCGAACCGCGAACGCGTTCGAAATCAAACAAACGATCTCTCCAGACATTTAACAAGCTTGCTTACTAAAAATGAAAAAAAGCTTGCAAAACTAGTGAATGAGCTTGAAGAAACCAATCAAATGGATGAGATGAATTTATTCGGTGAATTAATCACAAGTAATATGTATATGCTAAAACAAGGAATGAAATCGTTAGAAACAATTAATTACTATAATAATGAAGAAGTTACTATCCCGCTAAACCCTAGAAAGACACCTGCTGAAAATGCACAATATTATTACAAGCAATACAACAGATTAAAGACACGTAAACAACATGCTAAAGTTCAAATAGAAGAAACGAAAGCTGAGATTGAGTATATTCAGACGATTCAGATGCAACTCAATCATATCGAGCTGGATGATATCGATGATATTCGTAATGAATTAGCTGAGCAAAATCTGATTAAGAAAAAACATAAGAAAAATGACAAGAAGAACAAGAAACAGGAAATTGATCATTATCTGTCACGCGATCATCAAGTAATTGTTGTAGGAAGAAATAATCTGCAAAATGAATATATCACGCATAAAATGGGCCGTAACAATTATTTATGGTTCCATACGAAAGATATCCCTGGAAGCCATGTAGTGATTCTGGATAATCAGCCCACTGACGGTACCATAGAAGATGCGGCTATGTTAGCGGGACATTTCTCTAAAGCGCAAGGATCATCAAAAATTCCTGTAGATTACACAGAAATACGATATGTCTATAAACCTAACGGATCTAAACCAGGATTTGTAACTTATACTGATCAAACGACAGTCATTGTTACTCCTGAATCTAACTACATCCATAAAATGAAATCAGACTTTAAAACGAAAACTCTTGAGGAATTATAGCCTCAAGAGTTTTTTGCTTAAGAAAAGCGAATTGCAAAATCAAACATTAAAACACTATTAATATAGAAGAAACTCAATTTTATAATCATTATCAGTCCCTAAATATCATACATTAATATTAGAAGGTAAACCTTTTAAAAGAAAAAAGTACATCAAAAGTATCAATGAATACAATAAATGAGCATTTTTATAGTAGATATTATCAGAAATATTACAGAAAACAGCCGTTTTGTAACATTTCACTCAAGTAAAGTGAAAAAGTATTTATCATTAGATTAGTTGATTAACCTTATAAAATGAGTCATACCCCTTAAAAATATCAAAATATGTCTAAATTGTGACAGAGAATAGTCATAAAAATCCCTTCATCCAATTACATCGCTTTATTAACAAGGGCCAACACATGTTTTTAAAAATAATACACCCCCATATTTTTTACACTTTATTCCATAAAATCATATGTATTTTATCTATCAATTACCCATATGTTTTGAAATCAGTAGAATTTTATGTTCTAATTTGAACCGTTACTGAAAAACAAATCACAAACTTTTATGTTACAAAACTGCTTTTTTGTTGTAATGATTTGTTATTTCGCTGTAACTTATGAAAAGATATTTTGTGTTATAGTTTTATTTGTCGATAAGCAAGCCAAACAAAAATCGGCTTTATAAAAACACGTAAACTAATTTTTAAGAAAATATATCATTTAAAATACTAAAACAAATTTTAAAACGAATTTACTGGAGGATTTATATATTATGAAAAAAGCAATCTTAACATCATCATTAGCATTAGCATTAGGCGTAACTGGAGTAGCTGGTTCTAACCAAGCACAAGCTGCAGAAAACACTCAAGAAGTTAAAGTAAACTTTGATCAATTAGCTGAGTTAGCATTAGCAAACTCTGAATCATTAAATGAAAAACCAGTTCACGCTGGTGCTTACGAGTATAACTTCGTTAAAGACGGTTATGAATTCGAATTCAAATCAGACGGTATTCAATGGACTTGGGAATACAAATATACTGGTGCTGCTGATTCAGTAGTAAACAAAACTGTTGCTGCTTCAACAAACACAGAAGCTGTAGAAGCACCTGCTGCTCAACCAGTAGCTTACAAAGCTCCTGTATCTCAAGCTTCAACTACTACTTACCAAGCACCTGTTGCTAAAGCAGCTGCTAAAACTTACACTGCTCCTGTTGCTAAAACTTCAGCAAGCACACGTACAAGCGGTATCGTATTAGGTAATGGTAACACTGCTGGTTCTACTGGTAGCGCTGCTGCTCAAGAAATGGCTCGTCGTACTGGTGTATCAGCTTCAACTTGGGAGCACATCATTGCACGTGAATCAAATGGTCAAGTAAATGCATACAACCCATCAGGAGCTTCAGGTTTATTCCAAACTATGCCAGGTTGGGGTTCAACTGCTACAGTTCAAGACCAAATCAATGCTGCAACTAAAGCATACAGAGCTCAAGGTTTATCAGCTTGGGGATTCTAATATAAAGAATAAAGCATAAGCTTAAAAAAGAAGTGTCACTTTCAGTGATGCTTCTTTTTTTATATAAAAAAACTATTCAGTTGAATCAACTGAATAGTTACTCTATCTTCTTACAACCTTATGAACTTCGTACATACTATCGCCTAAATCAAACTTAATTTCTTTATGATTGGTATCGACGAGCTCTGTGACATCTGTTTCATGAACAATGAGTTTTTGATTAATATCATATAATATTGCAAATTCTTCATTGTAAACGAGATAAAAACGTTTTGGATTGCTAAAATTTCTTGTAAACCTTGGATTCCCTATGCTTTGATCCATAGCAAATTCTTTAATAAAACTACTGATGCGACGTGGGATGCGTCCGACCATTTCTAATATTTTAGTATCAACAGGTGCAATTTCTATAATCTTTTCTTCCTGTAACATAACCTTTCCCCTCCCAAGCAATAAGGTTAGTTTGCCTGATTGACTTCTTTGAAATCATCCTCATAAAACTTTGTCTCAAAAGATTTAAATGGCCAGAATCTGAAAGATACTTTACCAACGACGCTATCGCTTTTTATTAATCCAAGAGACTTTCGACTGTCTAAACTAATCTCGCGATTATCTCCAAGCACTAAATATTTACCTGCAGGAATCTTATCCTTGCCATCACTATTAACTAAGTTCCTCACTGTAAAGTCTTCTGTCAGTTGATCACCGATAGCTAATGTACGATTTGATTTTAAATAATTTTCTTCAACAGCTTTCCCGTTTATGTATAAGATATCATCTTTGTATTCAACCTTATCACCCGGAAGTCCTACAAGACGCTTAATATAATCCTTTTTCTTATCGGCATGAAAAACGATAACATCACCGCGATCAAGTCCACCAGTCCAGGTTGCCATCTTATTGATGACCAGTCTATCTTTGTCTTCAAATGTCGGGAACATTGAATCACCGCTCACCTGATACTGTACGAAGAAAAATGTTCTTACTACAAGTACTAAAGCAACTGCTATTGATATGGAAACGATCCATTCTTTTAATTCTTTATTCATATATTCACACTCCTGAACTCATCATACATCAGTGACTAATAAATTACAAAAAGTTTAAAGTTAAAGGATGTCATCAACAATATATCCTTAAAGCATCCATTAGATTAATGACAAATATCAATTTCATTTTGACAAATATACTTGTCAAAATGAATATCATGCATTACACTGTAATAGAAATAACAGGAAAGGAGTCATAAAATGTGAAGAATAGATTAAAAGAACTTCGTGCGCGTGATGGATACAATCAGACACAACTTGCAAAGCTTGCGCATGTATCTCGACAGACAATCTCACTGATAGAACGCGATGATTTTATGCCGTCCATTCTTACAGCAGTTCGCATCGCGAGAATCTTTAATGAACCCGTAGAAAATGTATTTATATTTGAGGAGGATGAGTTATGAGATCAAACAAGAAAATACAAAAATCTATTATCTATCTAGTCATAGGAGCATTTGTTGGGTTTATCTTAGGGATAGCTATACCATTATCTCAAGACATCATCAATTATTTTAATAAAGAATTTAATATAGATTTTATCCCATATATAATAGGCTTACTCTTTTTAATAGCAATTTACTTATATTATTTATCAGTAAAGCAATGTAATAATATGAAAAATACTCAAAATTTATCTGAAGATGATCAATATATATATCAACTGAAACATTACAATAAAGCGTCTATGAATATTGTAAATGCGACTAATTTGTCAGTATTAGCCATTGCTTTAAATATCGCAAATTTCTTATTTGAACCAACAAAACATAATATTATTTTGTGCATTGTATTTTCAATTGTATTTTTTATCTTTGTCGTTATTTCACGCAAGCAAAATATTAAAGTAATCTCTCTATTTCCTCAAATAACTAATTCAGATTTTGAAATTGATTATGAGGACAGAAATATATTAAATACAATCATCAACCATATAGATGAAGGTGAAAGATTAGTTATGTTACATGCATTATCAAAAACATATTCAGTGATGATATATATGTTATCAGGCTTATTAGTTTTCTTAGCTTTTTACCAGGCTGGAACTGGTGAAAATCAGGTACTAGCAATGATTGGAATTACAGCTGTGTTGGTATACTCAACGATAGCTTATTACAAGAAATCCGAGGAATTCAACAAATAATAGGAGGTTCATTCATGAGATTCGGATCATATTACTTTGACTCTTTTTGGTTAAGTATATTGATTGCTTTACTAGCATCAAGTTGGATGTTTCATGAATTACTTGTTGTACTTTTCATGCCAATAATTTTTGGATTAAAATATGAGAAACCAGACACTGAAAATTAGTGTCTGGTTTTTTGATTAAATACTATTTAAAATATAAAATGACCCATTAAAAATTTATAAGTTTAAAATATTCAACATCAAATCCATCGACAATTTCATTACGACAGATAATATCGCGATTCTCAATATACCATCCATTGCAATATATAAGTAACTTCTTTTACTGGTAACATTCACTTGATTCTTCTTATCTTCAATAGTCATTAACGTTGCAATAATAATAACAAAAGTCCAACTTGAAATCATCGAAAAAATGTCCATATTATCACCTCATGATTTTTATAAAATTATTCTAATACGTTTTTTCAGCAATCATCCATTTCGGTAGTTTTACACCTGCAGGTAATTTACGTCCTTTTTTAAATCCGTATTCATGCATGCCTACCTCATTCATAGGACTGACGATACCATAATTATATACCAACCATTTCCCTTTTTGTTTCCAATAAGCTACATGAAGATTACCATACATACGTATAATTTCAGTATCTTTTTTCATATTACCTTGATAGTCTGTAGCTTTTCCCGTATATTTTTCAAATTCTTTTTTGGTAATATATTTATCATCTGTTCTAAAAGACATCGTCGCAAGTTTTGCATCTTTATATTTTGTTTTATAGTTAATATCGTAAAAATTTAACCATAGACGTTCACTTTTTCCGTACACTGTTGAATAATGTGTCCCAATAATATCATCATTATCATGCATTCCCATTGTTAGCTTTGTCTTACCAATCTTATCTTCAACCTGCTTATTGGTCATACCTAAACCCACACCATAATATTTAAAAGTTCCTTTTTTCATCTGATTAATATTTGTTTGATTGATTTTTGGTAGTTCAATTGTTTTCTTAGCTAAATTCGTAGCCGCTTCTGCTGATTGATTCATAACCATTGGTGATACTAAAGATGTTGTGATAATAGTTGCTGCAAGTAATTTTTTCATGTTCATTCTCCTTATATTTATATAAATTATTAATTTTTTAATGACACTATAATTACAATTAACTTATAGCTGAATTTTTATCTATTTAACGGATCTTCCCCGTATTTATTAGGACCTTTTGTACCGTCTTTTAATAACGTTAATATAAAAACAATTACAATAATAATTAACACTACTGGCACTACTTTTGTCATTACTCCTTCAGTGTTCACTCCTATGTGACTTAAAACTAATGCTCCAATAACCATTATCATAGCTAGACAACCCGGTATAATTGCAAAGATGCCAGGTAGATTGATATCATGAAATCTTCGTACTGTTACACTAAGTATTGCGAACGAAAAAATAAATCCTAAGGTCTTATCAACTATATTTGATGCACTCAAGTTTTTGTCAGGATCAATCCCTAACAAAACATCAATCTGATTTGCCAGCGCTATCACAAGAAGTACTATAACAACATTCACTATCATCGGAAACCAATATTCCTTGCGACTGGCTCGACCTGAAAAATCAATCGAATTACGCCAGAAGTTGATATAGGCTTCTTTGAAAGAAATATGATTTATCATCTAATCCTCCTTCTATTTTGTGTATAAGCCTTTATTACGCGTCTTATAAATAACTTTCATTACGACATATGTTATCGAATGGAATATAGTAAAGACAACGGTTGAAAATAAAAGAAATAAATTCACACCTAGTGGCATTAAGGCATAGATATCATGTCTAGCATCTACAGTGACTGGTGCAATATAACTGATACCTAAACTTATCAGGTAACTCACTATGATACTGATTAAGATAAATACAAAACTTAAGTTTTTCTTAATAAAAATCGTATTCATAATAACTGCAAATATAAACATCGGTAAATAAACTACCAAACTCCCTTGAACTATCTCTGCCCATGCATCGAAAAATGCAAATGGTATTAAATAGAACAACATAAACCAATAATTCTGTAATTTAAATTCATTATTCATAAATCTCATCCTTTCACCTTTTACACTCTCAATTTACCATCAAATTGAGACAATGAGTTAAATTATCGATACTTTTAAGGTAACTTTAAGGTAAAAAAATAAGCATAGCGATTGCTATGCTTATGAAAGTAATGATAAAAATAAATCAAAATCAAATGTAATTTGTTCTGTTACTTTCTTACTCCAAAACTCATCTTCTTTATATCTTGGAATAATATGCTCATGAAAGTGTGTGCCATTATCCATTACACTACCGTTATTTCGAATAAGAGTAACACCATAAATATTCATTTCATTCTCCAATATTTCAATCATCTTTCTTTCAAGATTAATTAAATCAAATGCAACTTCATCCGGTAAATCTATATAATTCATATAATGACGCTTTGATATCAAGAGCATATGTCCTTCCTGTTCAGGATCAATATCAAAGACAACTTTGAAATGTTCGGTTTCATAAATAATTTGTTCTTTCTTAATTCCATCGCAAAATATGCACATACCTTTTACCTCATTATGAATAAAATAGTGATGTTTTTATTTTCTATCACTTTTAAATTTTTACACTAATTAATCAATATAATTTTACCAAATACTTTAATTAAGTTGTATGATAATTCCGGAAATTTCATTCAAAGTAAATACTATCTGGTTAAATCGTTTAAAAAAATACATTGATATCGAATAACACCAGGATATTTTTCTCCTAATGAAATTATTTTAAACCCTTGTTTTCTGTAAAAGTTAACTGCTTCATCGTCCGTTTCTGCAATAATTTTTTTAAAGTCTCTTTTGATATAATCTATTAACTGTTTACCATAACCTTCTTTTTGACATTTCATATCAACAGCAATACTCGTTATTTCGCATATTTCATCATTTTCACGAATAGTAATAATTCCAAGAAATTTATTATTTTTTTCAATTGTATAACAAACCTCATTGTTATTTTGAATAGCATTTATCAGTGCAACATTGGCTTTACTTGGATTTATGGCTAAGGCTATCAAATTAATTAGCTGCTGATTAACCAACGTAATATCATTAATTTCTCTTATCATGAAACACCTCATTATATTCTATTATTATAAGCATACAAAAAAAGACACCTTTCGGCATCTTTAAATATCTTTATAATAAAATCTATTGTCTACTGGTACCAACGGAAAGTCACTTGGTAATTCTTCTTTCGGAATCAAGTTGAAACCATTCTTTCTATAGAAATGCTGTGCCGCTTCAAATTTATCAATCGTCCCAAGATAAATTGATTTAATACCATCGTCATGTGCATGTTTTATGACATGATCAAGCATCCTTTTTCCGATTTTCATATTACGTATATTTTCATCAACATATACTCTCTTCAAAGCACTGTTGTTATCTTTCATTCTTATTAAAGCAATTGTGCCAACGACCTTACCTTCATATAAAGCTAACCAAAACTGACCTCCTGTATTAATATAGGTGCCCATAATGTTCTTTAAATCCGGTTGATTGTTGTAAGTAACATTATCAATATCAAACTCATGAAGTTTAATATTAATGATAAACTCATTAACCTCTTGCTTAAATTCATCTGTGTATTTTACGATTTCGATATCTTTCATATGCGCCTCCTCTAAGTTAGTTGAAATATCTTAAAGTAAATAACTACCCGCAAGTATGAAAAATAAACAACGATTTCATTTTTCTGACAATTCAGTTATAATAAATGAAAATAATGATAGAGGTGATCTAATGAATAAATCTCCAGAAGAACAAAGAGATGCATTGCGTAATGATGAATTGAAAAATAATTCTATTGGTAACTTGAAAGCTCATTCACAGTATTCTGAGACTGGAAACTTAGCAAGTTCGATGAGTACTAAAGCCCTTGGATTATTAATACTTGCTTTAATCATATTTGGTTTCATAGGATGGTTAGTAGTTCATTAACAATCACTACACCCTCCGATAATTAAGGTCGTCATATTATACGTTTTCAATATGGCTTCGAATTCTTTTACGATAGATTCATATTGTTTATCATATTGCTCATTTCGAATATCTCTTAATATATTCGAAATGTGACTTTGGTCTAAAAATGTTTCGCCATATATAGAATAATTATTATGATGTTTACTTATTAAATAATCTATTAATGCAAAGTCTTCCTCATATATTTCTACATGCTCTATGACAGCATCATTTGCTTTCATAATTATATCAATCACTGGGCCTCTTGATTCAGTGTATTTGTCTTTAAAATACTTACGACTTTTATGTTCTGATATTGTAATTAAAAACTTACGTTCATGTTGATTTTCACAGAATCGATCTACAGCTTCAATTAATTTATCACCTATAACAAAAATAGAATGCCCAAACCACGGTATCCAAATCATGTGTTTGTCGTCGATATAATACAATACATCATCACTATTTGGGTAAGATGGAAGGTCAATATATAAATCTGGAGCATACTGAACTTCAAAACTTTCAGTATGATAACATAAAGTATATAATTTATGATTAGGAAATGAATCCATAATATTTTTTACAAAGTAAAAATTATAGACATCTAATGCTTCTTCTTCTCCTTGATTATAGTAATCATCGTTATTTTTGAATGTTACATCATAGCGTTTATTTGCTATACGGTTGATTTGATGAATACCCAAATATTTTATTCCGTAAGGTGAAACTTTTTTCAGGAATCGAGTAAATATTTGATGAGCTAAATCATCATCCAGTTCTATATGTTTCATTTTTATCCCCTATATTCTTGTTTTAAAATGCTATACATATAACTATCTCGATAGTTTCCACGTATAATTTTATCTTGGCGCATTAAACCTTCTCTTTGTAATCCAGATTTTTCTAGTACTCGGATTGAACCTGTATTTTGAATATCAGTCACTGCGTAAATACGATTAAGTCCTTGGTCTTGAAAACCATATCGTATTAAATATTGTGCTGCCTGCGTTGCAATGCCTTTGCCCCAGTAATCCGGATGAATCATATAGCCTATCTCACCCTTGTGATGTTTTTGATTCAAAGTAATCCTGCAAACCCCGATTAATTTTTGTGTATCCTTATCTTCAATCACGCGATAGTGCATTTTCTTCTGTTCACATAATGAAATCATTTGATTGATATATTGCTCTGTATCCTCTAAAGTTACAATAACCCATGACTGGTAACGTGATGTTTCATCTTTCGTCAATAAATCATAAATTGCTTCTATATCATCTAATTCTAATTGTCTGTAATGTATATCCATATATACTCCTTTAAGTAGTTATTTTATTAATAATATCTCTTAATTGTCGCAATGATGTTTCAATTAATCCCGAGTCAATATAAGCATACGATAATCGTATAGCTAATTTTTGTTTTTCATCATAAATTTCACCTGGATGAATTAATAATTTATTTTTAACACAAGTTTCAAACAAATCTCGCATATCTATTTTCTTCTTAAATTTTAACCATATATAAAATGAACCTTCGGGTTTATTCCAAGTCGCAATATCTGAAAAATATTTATCTAATGCTTCTAGCATTATGTTACTGCTTACTTTAAGCTTGCCTATTAACCGCTTAATATGATCATCATGATAATGTAGTAACCAGTTCGCAGCAACATACTGTGCGATTGAACTTGCTCCATAATCTGACTGCATCTTTAAATCTGCCAGATGTTTCACTACATTACGATTCGCGATAACCCAACCTATCCTCAGACCAGGACTTACTGTCTTCGATAAACTTCCAAGATATATCACATTATTACTTGATTGGTACGACTTCATTGGTAATGGTGGTACACCATCAAACCATAATTCACTATAAATATCATCTTCAATAATCGGTAATCCAATTAAATTACTTTCTTTAATCAGCCGTTCCATCATTTCTTGAGAATAAGTATGACCTGTGGGATTATGTAGAATTGGATTTAAGTATAATAAACTATTTGCTTGGTTATGACGTTCTATCATCAATTTTCTTTCTAATTGATGAATTTCAATTGGAATTAATGTCGCAGCGTTTGTTTTCCAAGTCTTAACTGAATTCATATATGAAGGTGATTCTATATATATTTTTGATGAGGGCAATAAGAAACCTTCAGCGATCAACTTCAATCCTTGTAATGCACCAGATGTGACACAAATTTCATCTACCTTACATTTTATTCCTCTTTTAATCACATGCTTTTGAATAGCTTGTCTTAACTGTATATTTCCAAGGGGTGCTTCATAATTAGATCTAAATGGAGGTTCTGATTCATCTTTCATAATATCTTGAAATTGTTTAACCGGGATTAAATCTGGAGATAACTCACCTGTCCCTAATCGTACAATTTCTTCATCAAATTCGAGTTCATTAATGCGTTTTATATAATATTGATTTTGCTTTTCTATATGTGGATGAATACGTTCCTTCCATTTTGTATGATTATGAACCATAACATTAAGTGTATCACTTACGAATATCCCTTTTTTCTCGATAGTTGTTAATATACCAATCGATTTAAGTTCATTGAGTGCTTCAACTATCGTTGAACGATTAACATTGAAACGATCAGCTAAGGCTCGTTGAGATGGCAATTTATCTCCAACTTCAAATAATCCATTATTGATTTCATCAATGATTACATTGATAATTTTATCCTTCTTATTCATCTCATCACCTCTGGTTGGTACGAAAAAATTAATCTGGTTGGTTAATTCAATATTATTCTACTTTATAATCAAAGTAAAATAACAATAATCCGAATTTATTGGTTGGATGGAGAGGAGTTATTATGATTCAAGCGATGTTACATGGCATCCTACTAGCAGTAGGTCTAATATTACCTTTAGGTGCTCAAAATGTGTTTGTATTCAATCAAGGTGCAAATCATAAAAGTATGAAAAAGACATTACCCGTCATTATTACCGCAGCATTATGCGATACGCTTTTAATTTTGATGGCAGTACTTGGTGTTACTTTATTTTTAAATACATTTCCTGAATTGAAGCTAGTCATTTATACCATAGGATTATTTTTCTTATTATATATGGCTTATTCAATATGGCATGAGCAACCAAATAAAGATAAAGAAGCAGAAGCAATGTCACCCAAAAAACAAATTGGCTTTGCAATGAGTGTTTCATTACTTAATCCACACGCAATTATGGATACTATTGGCGTTATTGGCACAAGTGCTTCAACGTATACAGGTGAATTGAAAATCGCCTTTACACTCGCATGTATTACTGTATCCTGGTGCTGGTTTATAGGACTTGCTTACTTCGGAAAAATAGTTGGAGCTATGGATGAAGAAGGAAAGTTTATAATAATATTAAATAAGATTTCATCAATAATAATCATTGTGGTTGCTTGTATTATATTGAAGAATATCATTATTACCTTCTGATTCATACTTTATTTGTAAATGTTGTATAATAGAAGTAAGAGGTGGAAATAATGAAATTAAAATGGATGAGTATTATTTGTACAACAATTAGTCTTCTATCATTCGTATTATCTTTTTTTGTTCCTTACGATATGATGGATGATTTTAATAGCCAAGAATTTTTTATCCAATTATTTTTGATCATAGGGTTAATTGGATTTTTATGTGCATTGATCTCGAAAACATCTAAAAAGACGTTACTAATACTTTATTCAGCTATACCATTATTACTTTATATAGCATTACTAATATTAGCATTCGCTATATCCGGGTGGTAAAATATATGAAAAGAAGAACCATTTCAAACATATTTATATTATTAATCGTAGCGTATTTTATCTGGTTAATATCTAGACCCGAGTTTTACATTAGTGATATATCAATGCATGGTAAAAATCCAATAACAATTTCATGGCATTATTTCACTATAGACACAGATGTTTTGGGTGCAAATAACAAAGAAGATGATTACCAAATATCCTTATATCCATTTTATGTACTGCTACTACTATCATTTATTATTCGTTTCATACCAATAAATAAAAAACACAAGGAGTAAAGATATGTTAGTAATTACTGTATTGTTTGCCCTCGTTGGAATATATATGTTAACCGGTCGTGGAGGCTTCTTAATTGCAGGATATAACTTTTTGCCTAAAGAAGAAAAAGCAAAGTATAATGAAAAACGGTTATGCCAGTTTGTAGGATTGTTAATGTTACTTATGTCAATATTTGTAGTTATTATGGAATATAACTTACTCCCGGAATACATCACAATTATCTTATTTCTAACAACGACATTATCTGCTGTAATTTTTATGAATGTCTCGAATGTATTTAAGATCCGACAATAATTAACTGCCCAAACCGGCAGTTTTTTTATTTCTTATGATATAATGATTTAAAAATTTTTAAGAGGGAGGTTATATATGAAACGATTCTCACCTATTATTATAACGCTGCTTGTAGCAACATTCATCACAAGGTTCAGTATGTTTATGGTCATGCCTTTCTTATCGATTTATTTAATCAATACATATCACTATTCCGGGCTTCAAATTGGTATTATATTATCAGTCGCAGGCATTGTCGCAATCATATTAAGTATGACTTCAGGGAGTATCATCGACCGCTTCAATAAACGCTATGTCATCTATTTCGGCCTTATGATTGGTATATTAAGTTATCTTGCTTTCCCTATGATTCACACGTTTTCTGGCTTTATTTTATTCTCGATTACATCAACCATAAGTAATACTCTAGTTGAACCTACATATCGCGTGCTTATCGCAGAGTTTACAGCTGACGCAGATAAGAAACTAATCTTTAATATAAGATACTATTTAATCAATGTCGCAGCTGCTATCGGACCATATTTATCAAGTCAGATTCAATGGGTTGGGATTAATAACTTATTTTATATCGTAGTCGCTGCACTTTTCATCAACCTTTTATTATTTATCAATATCTTCAATAAGAATGATTTAAATCTTAAAACGAATCAAACAGTGAATAACATTCCATTTTTCAATATGATGTATATTTTTAAACAGGATAAGGCATTCCTATATTTGGTGATCGGAAACATATTTATCGTATTCGGCTATACGCAAATGATGTCATCACTAAGTATATATTTAAGTAAAATCTACCCATATCAAACTGCAATTCATCATTATGCCATACTCACACTCGTCAATTCAATTGCTGTGATTACACTCCAGTACTTTGTTTATAAAATTGGGAAACATATTAAAACCAGTACATCCATCATTATTGGGGCGATATTATTACCACTTGGATTGATCTTAGTCGGGATATCACCAGGTTTGCTCAATTTATGTATTGCTATGTTTATATTAACTGTTGGTGAAATCTTTGTATTTACAATGTGGGATTTAAGAATAGATGAACTATCGCCAAAAGCATTGAAAGGTTCGTACTATGCATTAACAGGCCTTACTGGAATTTCTCGAATTATCGCCCCACTTGTTGGAGGATTACTCATCGATACAATTTCAAATGGCTTCTTAATTTGGGGAGTACTTGGTGCGATTACTTATATATCTGTATTTTTCTTTATCAAAAGTGGTAAGCAAAGTAGATAACTTTGCTTATTTTTTTGTATGCAAATCATTCAATCGTTGATAGACGTACTGACAAATAAAATAGTTAAGTTTATAGTGATGGCTAGCCCTAGGGGATGATGCCTTTGATTTTGTTTATTAAGTGTTGCTGCTGGAAAGGACTACATGAATGATTTTGAGTTATTGAGTATAATGTTGATGATTTTTGCCATCATTATACCGCTCATTATTAGAATAATTGACAAAGACAAAAAAATAACCACTCATAAGCTGGACATAGCTGAGTAGTTATTGATCTATAAAATAACAAAGGCTGGTCACCGTATAAACGGATCTACTGGAGGAGTGTTGGCAGCACTCCTTTATGCATTTACATTTTACAATGGATGATATTTAAATGCAAAAAATTAGCGAGATTATTTATCAGATTAATACTCAAAAAGCATTATTTAATTTCAATTTAGCCTGCAATCTATTTATAGAACTTTTATTAATTCTTGTATATTAATATACTTCGCCAATTCTATAGATTTTATATATATATTAAAAGTATTAAAATTTGAACTCAATTGATTAGCTGATATAGGTCTGACAAATTCTTCATCACCACTAATAACAGAAATTATATTTCGATTACTAATATACTCAATTGCGCCATTTTTACCTTTAATTTCAATATTTATTAGGTCATTTTCATTAATGTCATTAATGATTTCACAATTAAAAAATAATAGTTGATTTCCCACCCATTTAACATTAGTGATATTTGAATAGGAATATTTTGTTATCGTTTCAACTTTCACTACATTATCGAAGAACCAATAATATATTGAATTTATGTCTATTATTGCATTATTGATATTCTCTAAATTAGCTATATATTGAATAGATACTTCTTCAACATTACCTATAATATCATCATTTAATAATAACCTTATTTCGTTTAGAATCCTCTTTTTTTTCATCATAAAATATGTATAGACTTTGTTTGGGTAACTTTTCTCTATATTTTCTAATAAACTTAATTCATTATTTTGTAATGGTATCATTGATTCAATTATTATTTCCAATTGATAACTCGCGCATTTAATAAAATTACTTAAAGAACAACATTCATTTGATATAAAAATCATATCTATTTCATTAAGTAAAGCATGTATATCATCATATTTTTTGAATCTGATTTCATCCTTATGTGACTCATAAGGATGATTCATTTCAGAATAATAACCTATAAAATCGTCATGATTAATTTTTAACATTTTATCGATAAATTGTTTATCCTTTATTAAATTACCTAGTAATCCCACTTTCATACTATATCCCTCCAACATAAAAATTTGATATGATAGTTTTATGCTACACTCCGGGAACATTCCCAGGTCAATCAAAATTTCGGAGGAAATTCTGTGAATATACTTGATGTTGCTAAAGCATGTAATGTTTCGAAATCAACTGTTTCTAGAGTAATAAATAATCAACCACATGTTAGTGAAACCACAAGAAAGAAAGTAATGGATTATATCAATAAGCATCATTATGTACCAAACAATATTGCAAACTATTTCAGAAACAAGACTACTAAATCAATTGCCATATCAATTCCAAATATTAATCATCCATTCTTCTCAAAATTATCATCGATCTTGTCATCAAACTTAAATCTATATGGTTATAAAACTTATATTCACCAAACTTTTTCTAATAAAAATAGTGAATTGGAAATTTTGAATTCATTAAAAACAAATGAAATTGATGCTGTAATTTTATGCTCCAAAGAAAATGAAAACAATATTATTGAAGAATATTCTAACAATGGTTTAATTATTGTTTGTAATGATGCATTTAAGAGTGAAAACATTGCTACTTTTCATTTTGATGAAGAAAATGTGGGTTATTTGGCAGGAAAATATTTATTAAATAGAAACAAGAAAAATCTTGGTATTTGCATTGATAATATTTCAAATGCAGCTCAACAAGCACGTCTAAAGGGCTTTAAGAAAGCTTTATATGAACGTGATATTGAACTTGAAGAAAGATATATTTTTACGGATGCTTATAGCATAAAGGATGGTCTAAAAATAGGAAACCATATAGTGAAATTTCATAAACAATTAGATGGATTATATACTGGAAATGATTATGTTTCTGCTGGTATTCAAAGTATTTTAGGTCAAGATATAGATATTATTGGTACTGATAATCAGTCTATTTGTTTAGTTACATCTCCACGCCTTGATAGTATTATAATACCGATTGATCAAATGGCTAAAGATGCTGTAGAATTTATGGTAAATAAATTGAATGACAAATCACTTCCAACTATTCATAAGTTGTATCAAGGAATTATTATCGAAAATAAACCGAAGATAATACCTTAAAATTTTACAATATATTAACAAAAAAAGACAAAAAATAACCACTCATAAGCTTGACAGAGCTGAGTGGTTATTGAGTAAAAAAATAACATAGGCTAGTCACCGTATAAACGGATCTACTGGAGGAGTGTTACTGCATTCCTCTTTTCATTTACATTTTACTATGGATAACTTTGAAATAGAAAAATATTAATACTTTCTTATTTCTGCTGGTCTATAGTTTGTTATTACAGATTCTATTTGTTCAATTGAATCCACAAACGCTATTCTTTCTCTATCATCAGCAGTCAAGAACCCTTTATCAACCATATTATCAAAAAATCCAGCTAATAAATCGTAGTAACCACTTTTATTATAAAGAATACAAGGACGAACATTTTGTCCGATTCTTGACCAGGAAATTACTTCAGCGATTTCTTCTAAAGTACCTGGACCCCCCGGAAGCGCAACACAAACATCACCAAGAGACAAAATTTTATTTTTACGCTCACTCATATTATCTACAATAACAAGTTCAGTAAGTCCCGGATGTGAGATTTCTCTATCTGCAAGGAACTTTGGCATCACACCAATTACTTCTCCACCATTTTCTAATACAGTATTCGCGATCGTACCCATTAATCCAACATTACCACCACCATAGACAAGTGCGTGATTATTTTCTGCAATCCATTTTCCCAGTTCAATTGCGTTATCATTAAACACTGTTTCATTTCCTGTACTAGCACCACAATATACGATAATTTTCATTTAAATTCTCCTAATTCTTATTTAATTTTTGAATTAATACTTTTACTGCTGGAGCAATGTTTGTTGTATCATTCATATCTATGTATTGAACATCTGTTATTTCACTTGATTTCTCTATATGTCCAAGCCCTTCATATGTATAACATCTTAATTCTACTTCATTATCAGTATCAGGATAGGCCGGTCCTGCAATTGTATCTAGGTATGTAAGTTTACTTGCATCTAACTTAACTGATAGCTCTTCTTCCATCTCCCTAATTAATGACTCAATATCACTTTCACCCGCTTCGATTTTTCCCCCTGGTAAATAATATTTTTCATTTTGCCTTACTTTTACTAAAAGGATTCTATCCTCTTTAATTTCAACCAGATTTGCACAAACATATTTAATCAATGTAGTCACTCCTTAAGGTTTACTATTAATAATAATATCAAAATAAAATAACGTATTAAATGCCTAAATAATTTCATAATCGCTATCTAAAGAAGAATACATTCCCTTACACTAAGACATTATCAAAAGATGAATTCATTGCAAAATCTAAGTATACAGAAGTCTTGATGGAACAGATAAAAAAACATATCCTAAAGCAATAGAATGTTTTAGAATATGTTTTGGTTATATTATTTATTCTTTTTTTTCTTTACTTCTTTCTTCTCGTCCAAATTAATCACTTTCAGATTACAACACTCTTTTTTATTTTTCTCAAACAAATTTTTAATTTTCATTTTATCCCTCCTATTTAAAATTCATTATTAAAAATAAATAACCTGAAAAAGTAGCCATTAAAAATACAGAAAATACAAATGCAATAACTAAACTATTATGAAAAATACTCTTTAACATAATAACTTCTGGTAAGCTTGCACCTGCCCCACCTATTAGTAGAGCCATCATAGGCGATAATGGGAATCCACCAGCAAGCAAAGCGTTTGTTAAAGGTAACATTGTAGATAATCTAATGTATAAAGGTACACCAATAATCGCGGCTATCGGTATAATAATCCATTGATTATAATCTCCTAATGAGGTTAATAGTGTTGTCGGTACCGCTTCTTTTATTATGGCACCAATAAAAGCGCCAATTAGAATATACACAACGACGGATTTCATTAAAAGAAAAGTTTCTTTGAATGATACTTTAATATTTAATATTATATTCTTACTTCTATTACTATCTGTTTCCAAATTTACACCATATACTACTACATTTTTAACATAACGAGCAAATCCGAGTTTATCGAGAACATAACCGATCACCATAGAAAAAACGAAAGTAACCAAACCATAAACTAAAGTAATTTTTAACCCATAAATATAATACATTAATCCTAGTATCCATGGATCTAATAATGGTGATGAAAATAAATAAGTCATTACGATTTGAAATGGAATTTTTCTATTAATCATTGTAACTAGTAAAGGAATAGTTGAGCACGAACAAAATGGTGTAATGAATCCTAATAACGCACCTGCAAAATTTCCTATTAATAGATTCTCAGTTGTCATCCATTTTTCTAACTTTTCAAAAGGAATATACGGCTCTAAAAAACTTACAAGTAACGAAATTAAAAAGAATAATATTAATAAATTTTTACTGAGTGAAAAAAATTCAAATAATATTTTTAGTATTATAGCGTCGTTCATTTACATTTACCACTGGCACAATTATTTACTTCATCTAAAGCATTATCCAATTTATTGAGATAATAAAACAAATGTTCAATTTCTGTTTCATCAAAATTTTTCAGCACATTTATAGCATTTTTATCCATGTCCTTTGTAATATCATCTACATTAATTTGACCTTTTTCTGTTAATTGAATTGATATTGCTCTTCTATCATTTGCTTCAGTAATTCTTGAAACATATTCTTTTTCTACTAATGATTGTACAGCCCGACTTACACTTGCTTTATCAGATGCTAATTGTTTTGAAAGGTCATTTAAAGATAATCCATTATTTTCTCCCAATTCAATAAGAATATGACTTTGTAATATAGGTAGACCACAACAACTTGCACCTTCTTTTTCTAATACTACAAATGAGCGACTTAATGATCTAGTTAACTTTCTAAATTCTTTAATCTTCATATTATTACCTCCTGAAACTAGTATAAAGCATATAATTGATATTATCAACTATATGCTTTATCAACAAAAAAAGAAATCTTTTCAAAGATAAGACTCCTATATTTAATATATTTTTATTCCTTCTATAAAATTGGTCCAATCACAAACAAATGCTTTATGTGGTGGGTTAATTTCTATATTTATTATTTCCTCACGAGATACAAATCTTAATTTTTTAGACTCTTTAGAAATCGTTAATTCACCATCAAAATGTTTAGTATAAAACACAATTGTTACTGAATAAACTTCATCACCATTAGGATACGTCACGATGTAATCCTCACCAGAATAAATACCAAACAAATCTACATCTTTTGGAATTAACCCTGTCTCTTCTGTCACTTCTCTTATTGCAGCATCTTTTACCTTTTCTCCGATTTCAATCAATCCACCAGGTATTCCCCATAGTCCATTGTCTGCTCTTTGTTCTAACAGAATCTTTTCATCTTGTTCAACAATCACACCTGCACCAATTACAATTAAACAATCATGCCCGACATGTTGTCTCATATTTTTTATATAGTTCATAATTCACCTACACCAATTTACTCATATAGTATTCATCATAATATTTCTCATTTATTTTAAGCGATTTTCGCTTTGTACCTTCGATTTCAAATCCACTTTTTTGATACAATCTAACGCCCGCTTCATTCTTGCTTACAACCGTTAATTCTAATCTTGTAATCCCAATAGTTTTAGCCCACTTTTCAACTGCTTCAAACAGCTGAGTTCCAACACCTTGTCCTCTAGCGTCCTCATGAACACCTATAACTAGATATGCAGTATGCATATTACGTAACGACGTATTGCCTATCGCAATGAGATAACCACATAATGTGCCATTATCAGCAACAAAAATATTGCTGTTATCTTGTTTACTAAAATGTTCAATCATTTTCAATTGTTTCTCAACACTATTATTACGCTCACCCGGTTCCATTAACATAAACTTAGAAGTCGATTCAACATGGTCTCTTAAATTCATTAATTGTTCGGCGTCTTTATTTGTCGCTTTTCTTATGATCATTTTGAACCTCCCAAAAAGTGTTTAATCGTTTTTACAAACAATGTTGTTTCCTCAATATCCGGAAAATGAGCACTTTCTTTAAAGTATTCCACTTGGCAATTTTTTAACTTTGATTGTATTAATTCTGTTGTTGCTATACCAGTATTCTTATCAAATATTCCAGTAACGATTAACGTAGGAATATCGAGAAATGTGATTTGTTCAAGTAGATTTTCACTATTTAATGATTTCACAATTTCATTATAGAATATCCCATCATTAACTAATCCACTTTCTTCCCACAACTTACGATTTAGAATAGCATAATTAGGTTTATGAAATAGCAGTTGATCTATTTCTTCAACACTAGCAATTGACCAGGCATACTCTATACATTGATAGATATCGTGGTTTTGTAAGTAATCATTCAGTAACTTTCTATTACCGTCATTAAATACTGATAAGAAACCAGAAAGTTGAACTAAATTACTGATGGATAATGTAATTAATGACGGAGACTCTAATATTATTTTATGAATATGTTGTGGATGTGTCACAGCATATCGTAATGCCAATTCACCTCCAAATGAATAACCAAGTATATAAAACTGATCAATCTCTAGTTCAATTCTTAACGCCTCTAAATCATTAACTAATTGATTAATATGAATAGTACTAATATCATCAACATTGCCACTTCTACCACAATGACGTTGTTCATAATATATAACAGGTATTGTTTTCTCTAGTTCTAGACCAGAAGTACGCTCAAATGTATAATGATTTCCACCTGGACCACCATGAACGATAATTAAAGGGATTTGATTTTTATAATCTCCAATAAGTTTTACCCAATGATTACATTGATTGATATTTATGATATGTTCACCTTGTAACATATTATCACCTCTTTACGTCCTCCCACTCACTTCTCAGCATCCCCATTTTAATCGCATCATAATACTTACCATCAATTATTCTCGCATCACGAATTCTTGCTTCTTCAATCATTCCAATTTTTTCTGCCAATTTCATCATACGAATATTCCCTGACCATGTTGAAATCCCAATACGATGTAAATCACTATTACTGAAGATATAATCAATCCACTGCTTGAATGCAGAGGAACCATAACCTCCACTCCAATAATCAGGATTATATATGCATATCCCAATTTCCATCCAATTCGTTTCAGAACTCACCCAATTAGCATGTATGTTCCTAGAAATTGTCCTTCGTGAATGATATACATTGATCTCGGAATACCTTGATAGAGATATTCAATTTTAATTGGCTTGCTTACGTATTCCTCCTTCGATAATTCCGTCGTTGGTCTTGCATAATACGGTCCATTCCACTTTGCTGATTCTTGTACTTCATCTTCAAATAACCAATAATATAAATCAGCAATAAATTCTTTATTTGGTAAAATGATAGATACTTTATTAGACATAATGACCTCCAGATTTCAAATAACTTTTTATGAATATTTCATCTTCTGGATACATCCAATCTATATCATCGTATTCAGATATAGTTATCCATTTTATTTCTCCATTTTTAATTCATCCATTGTCATCACCCATATATTAAAGTAATAAGTTAGCGAATAATTTTAGTTTTTTATTTACGATTGTTCATTGGCCAATTAAA
This sequence comes from Macrococcus equi, assembly GCF_047426745.1. Taxonomy (GTDB): domain Bacteria; phylum Bacillota; class Bacilli; order Staphylococcales; family Staphylococcaceae; genus Macrococcoides; species Macrococcoides equi. The sequence goes on from NZ_CP179732.1 coordinate 2,284,411, forward strand.
TTAAATATCAACTAAACGTTATTCTGTATATCCACTTCCAAGTGTGGTTTATGATACACTGCCATTGCTGTTGTTAATTTTTTAAATCCCAACTTTTTATAGAACGCTTCATTCCCAGTTGTTGCGAACAAATGGATACAAGATAATGATTCAAATTGCTCTAATAATTGTTGCACGAGATTTTTAGCAATCCCTTGTCCTTGGTAATTTGGATGAACTACGACGTCATAAATCGCAGCATTAAATACTCCATCCGATAGTGCCCTGGCAAATCCGACAACTTGATTACTATGTTTAGCGATAACTATATGCGAACTATTTTCATATATTGTTCTAACTTTTTCTATATCATGTCCCATCCATCCAACACTTTCATAAACTTTAACCATCTGTTCAAAATCTTGTTCTTGCAAAGTTATTATGTAACTAATCATAACTATAGTAACCACCTACATCAGTTTTAGTATTATCTTAACTCATTTTCCAACTTTTCTAAATAGTCTTTTAATTATGTCAAAAAAATAACCAGCTTTCGCTGGTTACTCTACTGCATTTTCTAAAATTGTAAATCTCTTTTGATCTACATCAATTTCTGCTTGTACACCATAGGGCAAGATGCATTTGGGTTCATTATGTCCAAAACTTGCATTGTATAGTACCGGTAAATCGTTTCTTCCCACTTCTTTTAGTATCTTCTGATGAACTGCTTTTATCTCATCATAGTACACTCCGTCTTGTGGTCTTCCAATAATTAACCCATTGATACGGTCATATATCCCCATAACAGCAAATTTACGTAAATACTGCTCAAGTACACTCGGTGCTGTATGTTGTTCAGAGGTTTCAAGAAATAATATCGCCCCGTTAAATGCATCTATTTCAGGAAAATACTGAGTACCTGTTAGTAGCATTAATGTTTCAATACATCCTCCAATTAAGTGACCCTGACCCTGTCCTGTGCCATGGATGACTTCATATCCCTCATTAAGATTTTTCTCACGTTCAAAATCTTTTGCTATTTCATCCCAAAGCAGTCCAAACTTTCTGATGTACTGAGAAGTTTTTATTTCTCCTATTTCCCCTTCATTAAACAGCACATTCAATATTTGATTCACTGTATAGTCATCCATCTCTATGTTCTCAGCAAAGTCTGTGAGTAGTGCTGGTCCATAAAATGTGGTAATCCCTTGTTGATAAAAGTACAAATGTTGTACCGTAGTATCTGAATACCCCATAAATATTTTCGGATTATTTCTAAATGCTTCTATATTAATATACGGCATAATCCTAACTGATTCCGTTCCACCGATTGCACATATGATGGCTTTGACATCTGGATCGAGTATTGCCTGATTAAAGTCTTCTGCACGCATTTGTGGATGATGATATAAATAGTCTGAGCCTTTAAGGGCATTTGGCATAACTTTCACTTTAAGTCCAAATACTTCTTCAAGTCTTTCTATTCCTTGTTTCGTTCTCCAGATGAAATCATCATCTCCTGCCATCCCACTTGATAATGAAACAATAGCAACTGTGTCACCTTTTTTTATCTTTATTGGTTTTATCATTTACGTCACCTTGCTTAGTTATTTATTAAACTTATTGTATATTAAATAACTAAACTTTAAAAGGTTGAGTAATTTATTTGACTTACGATTAATTAATTTATCTTTTGTATTTTATGATTTTATTGTCGCATAGTGTTTCATCGCTGCACTCATAAATTCTGCTAAATTTTCACCGTACTGATTAATATTTTCTTTAAATCGTTCATCCATTGTATACATGTCACCTAATCCATAAAATTCATCTAGTGAATAGTTACCAAAGTTATGATTCAAGAAGTGATAAAATTTATTCGTTTGTTCTAATACTAAAACCTCTTCAACTGCTTTATCTTTCAATGCATTAAATTCTTCAAACATTTGTACCCAATCTGCGCTTAATTGTTCTTTTTCCGAATCCTTTAATTGATTTAATTTGTTATTCGTTGCATCAACCGCTTGATCTCCAAATTTCTCTCTTGCTTCTTGTTCGTATTGATTATCGTTAAAGTTAAATCCTTTAAATTTCTCTTCATTTGTCATTTTAATTCCTTCTTTCTTACTGTGTATCGTTTGATTAATCAGTTGAATCATTGTATCAATTTGCTTTTGCTTAAGCAGCAATTTCTGTCTATGTGCCATAAGTTTATCTATATCACTCTTATTTTCTTGTAGTGTTTCTTTAATTTCTTTTAATGGCATATCAATAGCACGGTAAAATAATATTAACTGTAAACGATCTAAATCCGCTTCAGAATAGCGTCTATATCCGTTTTCATCTTTATTGGGTACGAGTAGTCCGATTTCATCATAATGGTGTAGTGTTCTAATACTAATATTTGCAATCTGTGCAACTTTTTTTATTTTCATTTCTGCCTCCTTAAACACAATATAGTGTATAACGTTACGTTAGAGTCAAGAAAAAACTCAGGAATATTTTCCTGAGTTTAGAATGTTGGTATTGGCCATAGTTCTCTGTTTTCACACATATCCCAAAACATATATTCATAATAGCTTGTTTTCACAATGATTTCTTCAAGTTCCATGAGTTCTGATTCAGGTTTACCTTCAGTCAGTTGATTCATTAATCGAATCGCATCATTTGTAAGTGCCGTAAATTCTTCTCCTGAATAAGTTTCAACCCATTCATGATATGGATTTTGTTCAGAGAGTGCAAATGGTTCTTTCGCTAAGTGCTGTCCAATAAAATTATAGCTCCACGCACATGCGAGCAGACATGCAACGACATGTTCAGCTCCACCACTTTGTGCATGATTAAGCATATAACTTGTATAAGCAGTATTAACTGCAGAAGCTTGAGTATTTTCCAAAGTTTTTCCGTCTATGCCAAATTGCTTAGCAAACTTTCGATGTAAATCCATTTCCATGAACAATGTACCATGAAGTAAATTAGCAAAAGTCCCCATCGTCTCTAAATCACGGGCTTTCGCACTGCCAATTGCCATCAGCTTTGCATATTCAATTAAATAAACATAATCCTGCTTTAACCAGTGCTGAAACTTTTCATTATTTAATGAACCATCACCTAGTCCCTTTACAAATGGATGATTGAGGTAAGACGTCCAGATTGGTTGAACACGTTCAAATATACGGTCAGTAAACATTTTTTCCTCCTAAAAAACCTATCCACCAGGGGATAGGTTCTTAGTCAACCACTTCCCTTCGCTGGCATTAACCAACAGGTTCAAAGGGTTGGATCAACCTCTCAGCACATCGTGCACCCCTAGTGAATAAGATATATGAATTATAATTTAGTATAACAATAAAATTAACACATACTCAAATAAGTAAAGTGCTTTCTTAAATCAGCGTGCTTTAAGTCCATTAAATGCTTCAACAAAAGCTTTAGCTTCATTGCGATTCACTTGATCGAATAACCAGGCTTCACCATCTTTTTCCATGATTGAAATTCTAAAAGGAATAGTTGATATACCGCTCTTAATACTTTTAATGTTATTGATTAAAAATGTATCTTTTACTTCAGAACCCCTTAATGCACCTTGTGCCTCAAATGTGATGACATCATCATATAGTTTTAATGTGCCTGGAACTAAAGTAGAACGGTATAAAGACATCGATGCATTGACACTCATAATTAAGTTAGTCATATAAATTACTCCTTCCATTTATTAATATTATTTCAAATTATTCTTTTTTTAATACTCTTGAATCAAATTGAATGGTAGCACTTATCGCTTCTCATCACCTGTTATGATAGGTCGTAAAAAAACAACCAGCTGATTAGACTGGTTGTAATTTAGATATTATACTAACTTCCAAATATCAGTTGCATACTGATGGATAGTTCTATCACTTGAAAACTGTCCTGATTTTAGTATATTCATCAAACTCATTTGATTCCATTTCTTTTTATCCTGATAAGTCGCCATTGCAGTTAGATGAATATCAACATACGCATTAAAGTCTTTTAGTAAGAAATATGGATCATTATTTGTCAGTACATGATAGTATAAATCATTAAAGGCAAAGTCTCGTCCGAATTGTTCATTCTTAAGTGCATCCATTGCACCTCGAACACGCGCATCCGTCTGATAGATTGATTCCGCCTGATAACCACCATTTGTCTGAAAATTGATTACATCTTCAGAACTTAAACCGAAGATAAAGATGTTTTCTTTACCAACAAGTTCCGCAATTTCAACATTGGCTCCATCCATTGTTCCAAGTGTAACAGCACCATTCATCATCATCTTCATATTCCCTGTACCCGATGCTTCCATCGATGCAGTTGATATTTGTTCCGAAATCTCTGCTGCAGGCATAATGTCTTCAGCTAATGTTACGTTGTAGTTCTCTAAGAATACGACTTTAATTCTGTTATCCACGTCAGCATCATTATTAACAACTTGAGCTACTGCATGAATTAATTTAATAATTTCTTTTGCGATATGATAGCTTGGTGCTGCTTTAGCGCCAAAGATGAAAGTTCTAGGTTGAATTTTTAGTGATGGCTTACGTTTTATTTCGTTATAGAGATAAATAATGTGCAGTACATTTAATAACTGTCTTTTATATTCGTGTAATCGTTTAACCTGCACATCAAATACTGAATGCTCATCAACTTCTATACCTGTTTTTTGATAAATCACTTCTTTTAATATGCGCTTATTTTCTAATTTCACTTCAGCTAATTTATTAAGAAATGCATCATCGTTATAGTAGCGCATTAATTGTGTAAGTTCTTGTGGTGATTGATGCCATACGTCGCCAATTGCATCATTAATAAAATGCGTCAGTGCTGGATTTGCTGTCATGAGCCAACGTCTATGTGTAATCCCATTTGTTTTATTGTTAAACTTCTCAGGCTGAATGCGATAGAAATCATTAAATGTATGATCTTTAATTATTTCAGAATGCAGGGCTGCTACTCCATTTACTGAGAATGAACCTACAATCGCAAGCTTACTCATATGTACCACGTCATTACTAATTACTGCTAAGTCTGCAATTTTTTCTCTCATTTCTGGGTGTAATTCATGTACTTCACGACAGAATCTTTCATTAATTTCATTGATAATCATGAAAATTCTTGGATTTACTTTCTGAACCTGACTCACTGGCCACTTCTCTAGAGCTTCCTGCATAATTGTGTGATTAGTATATGCAAATGTTTGCGTTACAATTGACCATGCGTCGTCCCAACCTAACCCTTCTTCATCCATTAATATACGCATTAATTCAGGTATACCAAATGTTGGATGTGTATCATTAATCTGAATACAATGATATTCATGAAATTGAGTGATTGGAAGGTCATATTTTTCCTTAAATTGTTTAACTAAAGTTTGAATCGTTGATGAGACAAGGAAGTACTGTTGTTTTAATCGTAAGAAACGTCCTTCTTCAGTTGAATCATCTGGATATAAGAATCCTGAAATACGTTCTGTATTCTGCATATGTTCTAATCTATTTTTATAATCCCCATGATCAACGATATCTGATGGTAATTCAGCACTCCAAAGACGAAGGTTATTAACAACATCATTATTGTAACCTACTACACCTACATCGTAAGGTACTGCAAGAACAGTTTCCTGATTCTTATAATGAAACTTAAAGTTCCCTTGTGCATCTATTTCACTCGTTACTTCACCACCAAAGTTAACATACATAGCTTCATCAATTTTACGCGTTTCCCACGGATAAACTTCTTGCAACCAGTTATCTGGTAATTCAATTTGGTTACCATTCACTATACGTTGCTCGAATAACCCGTATCGATAACGAATGCCGAATCCATTGCCTAAGTATCCTAAACTCGCAATAGAATCTAAGAAACAAGCAGCAAGTCTTCCCAAACCTCCGTTACCAAGACCTGCATCATTTTCCTCGCTATAAACTTTTTTTGGATTGCGTCCTAAATCCGTTAATACTTCATTACAAACATCTAATAATCCTGCATTGAGTAAGTTACTTTCAATTAAACGACCAATTAAAAATTCCATTGATAGATAGTTGATCTGACGTTTCTTCTGCTTTATATTTGTTTTCTTCGTTTCAACATTCGCTTGGTTGATTTCATCTTTTAATATGGAACAAATCGCATAAAAAAGGTCAGTGTCAGTTGTATCTTCTAACGTTGTATTTCGCTTCTTCGTTAATTTCATCTCCAGGCGTTCACGGAATTCTGTTTTTGAATAAGTTTTCATTGAAGTCTCCTTAATAGATCTCTAGATATTTTTGTGCTGAGGCATTCCAACTATGATTTACTTTAGTAATATTTTTTATTAAAGATTTATATAAATCTTTATTTTGATATACAAATAAAGAAGCATTTAAGCGATCTAACAATTCATGTGCATTATAGTTAGCAAATGTCAGACCTGTTCCTTCATGCGTTACAAAGTTAAAAGGAATCACTGTATCTCTTAATCCACCAGTTTCACGTACGATTGGAATTGATTTATATTGTAATGCAATCAACTGACTTAATCCACACGGCTCAAATAAAGATGGCATAATAAAGAAATCACTTGCTGCATATATTTCGCGTGAAAAAGATTCATTAAATCCTAAATGGAGACTCACTTTTTCAGGATATTTATCACTCAAGTAATTAAAATACTGTTCATACTTGTAATCACCATTCCCTAGTATTACGATCTGAACATTTTGCTGAATAAATTCTTCTAATATTCTCATTACAAGATCTAGTCCTTTTTGTTCAACCATACGTGTAATAATGGCATACATCGGTACATCTTTATTCACAGGTAAACCAATCTTTTCTTGAAGTATTACTTTATTTTCCTGTTTTTTTGAAATTGAGCTTTTAAAGTTTACCGGAATAGCTGGATCTTTCATAGAATTGTAATCATCCACATCAATACCATTTACGATACCAAGCAAATCATGATGACGCATATTTAAAAGGTTTTCAAGTCCTTCTCCATAATAAGGTGTTTTAATTTCTTCTGCATAACTTGGTGAAACTGTTGTAATCTTATCTGCATGAAAAATTCCTGCTTTCAGAAGATTGAGCATTCCACCCCATTCAAAACCTGCAAAATGTGTACGATCTAAATTAAATACATCCTCAAAAGCATCATACATCAGCATACCTTGATACTTAATATTGTGTATCGTAAAGATCGTCTTAATATTTTGAACAGGTCGCTTAATGTTGCATATCGCAACCGCAGCACCTGCCTGCCAATCATGTCCATGAAGCACATCGGGTTTAAAATCACTACGGTAAATAAATTCAATGACTGCATTTGAAAAATAAACGAATCTTTCACAGTCGTCTTCATAACCATACAAACCGTCTCTACCAAAATATTGTAAATTATCAACGAAGTAATATTTGATTCCTTCTAATTGTAAAGATAATATGCGCGTATATTGAAATCTCCATCCTACAGGAGTCTGATATACCATTTCCTCTTCCAGCATATCTCTGTACTCTTTCTTTAAACTCGCATACATCGGTAGTATAACTCTAACTTCACACTGCTTAGTTTCAACTAAATATTTTGGAAGGCTACCAATAACATCTGCTAGACCTCCAGATTTAAAAAATGGTGTACATTCTGAAGCCACAAACAATACTTTTTTCATTATTATCGTCCAACTTTCTGTTAAATTGTTTGTCTTTTGGCAACTACAAATGGTTTATCTGCTGAACCAATTAACTTCTGATGTTCATTCACAGTAACGTCTTTATCTAAAATAACATTTTCTATATAGGCATCTTTGTGAATACAGCAATTTGTCATGATAATTGAATTTTTAATGACCGCACCAGGAGCAACTTCTACACCTCGATATAATATGCTGTTCTCAACATGTCCTTCAATCACACAACCATTAGCAACCGTTGAATTTTTAACCACACAACCATCTTTATATTTTGTAGGAGGCTGATTTGAGATTTTTGTTTTAATACGGTTTTCTTTCATAAATATTTTTTTATATTTATCAGGATCTAATATTGCAAGATTACATTTATAGAATGCCTTTAAAGAATTGATATACATTGTTGTTTCATTTAGATCAAAATATGAAACGTATAATTCATGCAAACGTTCCTGAATACCATGCAAAAAGAAGCTCTCTTTATAATTTTGTATGCAGAAATCCATAATTTCAAATAGTTTTTCTTTTTTGATGATATACGTTCCTGTATATATATGATGGTTGGCCTGATCATGATTTAAGAAGATCACTCGTTTGCCTTCAACATTTACTCGCAGTAATGGGTTATGCATTTCTTCTAACTGTTCTTTTTGTTCAGTAATTAATGTGACATCTGCATTGCTTTCGATATGATGCTTAAATGCTTCTTTAAAATCTGTATTTGCAATGAACTGAGAACCGGAAATAATTACATCTGTTGCTTTTGAACGAATAAAGAAATCACGGTTATTGTGAAAATGACGTAGGTCGCCTCGAGAAATATCAGATGGATCATGCCAATCTGGAGGTAAAACAAATAAACGAGATTTTCTATCATCTAATCCAAAATTATCACCATTCTCTAAATGGTCCATCAAAGAACGATATTTTTCATTTACAAATAAAGCTACTTCATTTGCCCCGCTGTTTACAATGTTCGAAATGCTAAAATCAACTAGACGATATCTCCCGGCAAAGGGCACACTTGCACCATTTCGAAAGTAAGTTAATTCCTCTAAAAAATCATGTTCATTTTCAATATTAATAAGTCCCATTAATGAGCGCATTATTTAATCCCCCCCGTGAATTCTTTTAAATTTTCCGGACCTACAACGATTGGTTCTTCTGCTTGTGTACCGTCAATAATCGTACCATCCGGAATATTTATTTTATTCATTATAATAGCTTTATTTATTTTACAGTTTTCACCTATCACAGTTTCCGGATGTATAATTGAATCTTTAATGTGTGTGTTTTTCCCAACAGTTACCTCGCTAAACAGCACAGAATGCTCTACTTCACCAAAAATAAATGATCCTGGACAAACAAGTGAATCAGTAATATTTGCCTCACTACCAATAAATTGTGGTGGAAGATTTGCTTCATGAGAAAACGTCGGCCATGATTTGCTGTTTAATAATTCAGATAAATCTTCTTCTAATAAATCCATATTGGCTTCCCAATATGATTGAATCGTTCCAACGTCTTTCCAGTAACCATCAAAACGATACGCATACAGTAATTTATTATCTGCAAGCATCTTAGGAATAATATCATTACCAAAATCGTGTTCTGATTGCGTATCTTTTTCATCTTCAATTAAATAATCACGTAGCACTTTCCAGTTGAAGATATAAATACCCATAGAAGCAAGGTTATTTTTAGGTTCAGCTGGTTTTTCATCAAATTCATATATTTTTAAATCATCTTCTGTATTAAGAATTCCGAATCTACTTGCCTCTTCAAATGGAACTTCTATTACTGAAATTGTGGCATCTGCATTTTTTTCTTTATGATGATTAAGCATTGCCTGATAATCCATTTGATAAATATGGTCACCAGATAAAATTAAAAGATATTCCGGATCATATTGATCAATAAAATGAATATTTTTAGTAATAGCATCAGCAGTGCCTTCGAACCATGAAGCACCTGTTTGATCAGCAAACGGTGCAAGCACAGTAACGCCACCGTCTTGTTTATCAAGGGACCATGGTTTACCCATACCAATATGACGGTTTAACATTAGTGGAGCATATTGAACAAGAACTCCAACCGTATGTATATTAGAATTAGACAAATTACTTAAAGTAAAATCAATAATTCTATACTTCCCGCCAAATGGTACTGCTGGTTTAGCTACTTTCTTCGTTAACTGTCCTAAACGCGTCCCTTTTCCCCCTGCTAATAACATACCAACAATTTCTTTAGACATATCTATAACCCCTATTCTTATTTTTAGATTAATAATTTATTTTGGTGATTTTTTGCGTTCTTTTACCTTTTTATAGATAACAAATCCTAATGGTGGTATTTTCCCCTGAATAGAATGATTTAAACCATGCATCGGAAGTGGGTTTGAAAATAAATATTGAGAAATAACTTGATTTGAACCACCGTATTTTTTGGCGTCAGAATTGAACAACTCTTTATATTTACCAGGCTGTGTAACACCAATTCTAAAGTCATAATAAACTTCCGAAGAGAAATTCAATACGATCACTAATTCAGTTCCGTCCTTTGCTTTTCTAAGATAACTTAGAATGCGTTGTTGATTATTATCAGCGTCTATCCACTGAAAACCCGTAGTATCATAATCAAGTTCATATAATGCTTTTTCACGTACATATAGTTTATTGAAATCCTTGATAAACTGATGGAAACCATTATGAATAGGATATTTGAGAAGGAACCAGTCAACTTGTTCTTTATCTTTCCATTCTGCATACATCCCAATTTCACTGCCCATAAAATTCAGCTTTTTACCAGGCTGTGTTAATTGATAGCCATAAAGTAACCTTGATTGTGCGAACTTTCTCCATTCGTCTCCGGGCATTTTATCAAGCATCGATAATTTACCATGCACAACTTCATCATGTGAGAAAGGTAAAATATACTTTTCATTATATCGATACATCATCGGAAAGTTTAAGTGCGTATGATGTTGCTGTCTTTCTTCAGGATGAATCTCAAGATAATCCAGCGTATCATGCATAAAACCTAAGTCCCATTTATAATCAAAGCCAAATCCTCCTTTTTCCACCGGAGTGGTCATAGAAGTAATATCTGATGAGTCTTCAGCGATCATAATGGCATGCGGTGCTAACTTTTTAACCTGCTGATTTAATTTTTTAATAAATGCAACTGCTTCCTTATGCTCATCTGTACCTTCATCATTGTAGATTTTCTCATGAGGATGATGATTTTCAAAATTAAGGTCAGTCATACTATGCACTGCATCAACTCTTAATCCATCAATATGGTATTCATTTAACCAGAATACTGCATTAGAAATTAAAAAACTTTGAACTTCTGTACGTCCAAAATCAAAGGTTAAAGTTCCCCATCCTCGTTTTTCTGCTCGATATGGATTCTGATGTTCAAATAAAGGTGTACCATCGAACATTCGGAGACCATGATCATCCTTACAAAAATGTGCAGGAACCCAATCTAAAATTACCCCAATGTCATGTTGATGACAATAATCTACAAAGTACTTAAAATCCTGTGGTGTACCATATCTTGAAGTCGGAGCATAATAACCTGTGACCTGATATCCCCAGCTTAAGTCAAATGGATGTTCTGTAATCGGTAAAAGCTCTATGTGTGTATAACCCATTTCTTTTACATACGGTACGAGTTGTTCGGCCATTTCACGATAAGAGTAGTATGTTTTATCTGTATATGAATCAATTGTATCTTTTTCTAATCGTTCAGCATCGTGCTTTTTCCACGTTCCAAGATGTACTTCATAAATATTGCACGGCTTCATATAGTGATTTTGTTGTCTTTGTTTCGACATCCACTGCTTATCATGCCATTCATAGTCGATATTTTTGATTATAGAAGCGGTTAATGGTCTTTTTTGAGCATAAAAAGCATATGGATCTGCTTTTAAAAACGGTTCACCGTGCTCAGGTGTAATTCTATATTTGTATACAGTATCTTCTGCTACTTTAAATGTAGCTGAAAATAATCCACTATCATCGAGACGCTCTAATTTAAAATCTTTTCCCGTCCAATTATTTTTATCCATAGCAACTTCTACTTGTTTAGCATTCGGTGCCCATACAGTAAAAGTCGTTGAATGTGTATCAGCATCATAATGTGCGCCTAAAAATGAATAGGAATTATAATGGGTCCCTTGATGAAATAAATACTTATCTAAATCTGAAATCATATACTCACCCCTATCAGCCAATTTCATTAAATTTATTATATGATAATTTTGTAAAAATTACGTCAATTTGTGTAAATCTATACATAATTATTATTAATTTTTTATAAAACTATATGCAAAGTATTTTAATGACTCATATTTTTTACTGCTTCAAGTATACATCTGTTCAGATAAAAATTATAATAATATCATTTTATTTACCTCAAAACTCAAAAGTCGTTATAATAAACTCAATAGGAGGTTCTTATGAATATAGCTTATATTGATGACTTTAACTGCATTACTTTGGAAGCGGAATTTATTGAAAATCCTAATAAATCTTTTCGTTCGATTCAGCTGGTTAGCAACAAGTATATCCATACACTGAATTTATTTGATGTTATTGAAATCAATCAAACATATTATTATAAATTTAATACTGACCGCCCCATTGATATTTCCGATAAATTTTTTATTCATTGGGGACAATCAAAGATTCCTGTCATGATTGGAAAAGTTACACAGACTAAAGCATTTGAATTAAAATTTGATGCTAGTAATCATGAATATGGTGCTATCGTTAATAAGGACACGACGACATTTACAGTCTGGTCTCCAGTGGCCAAAGTTGTGAAACTTAATATTAATCAACAGGTACACACAATGGAAAAGCTTCCAGATGGGGCACACCGTATAACCCTTTATGGCAATTATCACCTTCAAAGTTATCACTATGATGCCTATATTAATCATCGATGGATTCAGGTGAATGATCCATACTCAAAAGGTTTAACACTTAACAGTAAAGAATCAGTGGTAATTGATTTTAACAAAACTTTTCTAGAGGGTTTTTCAGAAGCAATACAGCCTGATACAATGCAACAAGATGCTATTATTTACGAAGTACATGTCAGAGATATGACAATGCATCCTAATAGCGGCGTATCAGCCGACAAAAAAGGAAAGTTATTAGGATTAATTGAACCTGGAACAAAAACTCATTCCGGTGAAACAACAGGATTTGATTATATTACCTCACTAGGGGTTACACATATCGAGTTACTACCTATTAATGATTTTGCACGTGTAGATGATATAGATTTTGAACAAGCTTATAATTGGGGATATGATCCTGAATATTTCCAGACAATTGATGGCAGTTATTCAACGCGACCTGCTGACGCTGCCTATCGTATTAAGGAATTGAAACAAGTTATAAAATCATTTCATGAAAAAAGGATCGGGGTCATCCTTGATGTAGTTTTTAATCATGTCTACCATATGCCCTCTTCCGTATTTGAAAAATTAGTCCCTGGCTATTATTTCAGATATCATGATGACGGCAGAGTAAGCAACGGGACTGGCGTGGGCAATGATACAAAAACAGAACGCATTATGATGAGAAAATTTTTTATGGATACAATACAATATTTTATCAGAGAGTTCAAAATAGATGGCTTCCGCTTCGATTTAATGGGGACGATTGACATTGAAACGATGCAAAAAATAAAGCATCTTGTCTTACAAGATAATCCGAATGCATTTTTACTGGGAGAAGGATGGGATTTAGCTACGGCATTACCGAGAGAACTGAAAACAACGCATGACAATGCTTATCTAGTTCCTGAAATTCATTTTTTTAATGATTACTTCAGAGATACTTTAAAAGGGAATAATTTTAATTTAAAAGACCGAGGCTATTTTAATGGTGGCGGAAAGTTTTACGAACGCATGTTTAATTTATTTATCGGAGATAAAAACGGCCTACCACTCAATCAAACTGTTAATTATGTGGAAGTCCATGATAATCATACTTTATTTGATCGTATCAACTATACAAGTAATAAGTCTTTAGAAGATAAAAATAAAATTCATCAACTTGCAACTGTATTCACGATCCTTTCACTCGGGACCCCTTTTATTCATGCAGGACAGGAGTTTTACAGAACAAAACATGGACACGGCAATACGTATAACTTAAGTGATTTTATTAATAGAATCGATTGGAATCGACGTATAAAATATCAACAAGATATTGAAAGAATAAAGCGTGCCATCGATATACGTAACTCGCATGGCATCTTCAGGACGAAAAATCCTGAATTAGTAAAACAACGTATTATACCTATAGAACTAGAACATCCATTAATCGGAATATTACTATTTGATATTAAAAGTGAAATGATTCTATTATTTAATCCTACACCATTGCATCATATTGTGAATCTTCCAAGACTTGGTGCGTTTAAAGTTATTTTATCGAATGTGCAGAATGAAATGAGTGTAAAGCATTTTTACGATTTAAGTCCATTTGAATATGTTGTACTAAAGAAAAAATTATAACTTGATGACAGTAAAATAATTGTAAACGGCATCATTATCATGTTTAATGAAATAGATAAAAAACTTAAGGAGATGGGGACATGTCAGTACGTGAATTATGGGAATCAAATATCGAAAACAGTTTAATAACGAAAGAAGCATACAATGCAACCTCTGAAGCACTTATTGAGGATGGATATGTTGGGGCATTAGCTTTTGGAACAGCGGGTATCAGAGGGAAAATCGGACTTGGTCCTAATCGCTTGAACAAATATACTGTTCAAAAAGTAGCAACAGGACTTGCTAAATATTTAATAGAAGTGCGTGACAATCCTACTGTAGTAATTGCTTATGATACAAGACACTTCTCACCAGAGTTTTGTGATGTCATTGCCTGTGTACTTGGAAGTTACGGGGTAAAAAGTTATATTTTTGACCGCTATCATACTACACCGGAACTTTCTTTCTGTGTGAGACACTTAAAAACTGATGCTGGTGTTATGATTACTGCGAGCCATAATCCTCCTGAATATAATGGGATAAAAATATATGGTCCGGATGGTGGACAACTCGCACTTGAAGGTGCAGCAATTGTGAGTGAACATATCGATAAAATCGATGATGTATTTAATTTACAAACTGAAGAAAAAGAAGTTTTACTTAACAAAGGCTTAATTGAATATGTGGACAAAAAAGTCATCGATGCATATAAACATGAAGTACTGGACTTAATCAAAGAAATTCCTACTTCTGATTTAAAAGTAGTCTTCACTAGTTTACATGGTACAAGTGTTCCAATTGTTCCTGAAATATTAGACGCGTTAAACTTCAATCAATACACATTAGTTGAAGAACAGTCTATTCCTGATGCTGATTTTTCATCTGTAAAATCAGCAAATCCTGAAGATCATGATGCATTCGACATGGCGGTAGAATACGCTAAAAAAAGTGGAGCTGATCTTTTAATAGCTACTGATCCTGATGCAGATAGAATGGGTATCGTCGCTCAAGTTAATGGAGAATTCCACTACTTTAATGGCAATCAAATAGGTGCGTTATTATTAAATTATAGAATTCAATCGACATCTGATATTCAAAATCGTGCTGCTGTAAAATCAATTGTTACAAGTGAATTAGGGAAAGTTATTGCTGAGAAAAACAATGTTAAGATGTTTGACGTCTTAACTGGATTTAAATTTATAGCAGAAAAAATTGCAACATTTGAGGAGCAAAATGACTACCACTATATCTTCGGATATGAAGAAAGTTACGGTTATATGGCTGGCCCATTTGTCAGAGATAAAGACGCTGTTCAAATCGTACCTCTTATCGTTAAATACGCGAGTGAATTAAAGAACCAAGGTAAAACAATCGTTGATGCAATGAATGAAATTTATCAACAGTACGGTAAGTATCAGGAAAAATTATTCTCACATACTTTTGAAGGTCAGGAAGGTAAAGCAAAGATAGATCAAATTATGGCTACAAATAGAGATGCAGCGCCTAAAGAAATTGCTGGATTAAAAGTCATAAAAATTGAAGATTTTCTAAAACAAAAATGTATTTCTGCTGAAGGTGAAACGCCTATTGCTTTACCACAGGCAAACGTATTAAAGTTTTATTTTGAAGAAGGCTGGATTGCTCTTCGACCTTCTGGAACAGAACCTAAGATCAAACTATATGTATCTATGATATCTGATGACATTGACTCAATCGCAAATAAAATCAATGATGAAATCTTTGGATAAGAATCCTAATAAGTAGATATTACTGTGTTACATGATCCTTTATTAAGTATTAATATTTTACCCTGC
Organism: Macrococcus equi; assembly: GCF_047426745.1. Lineage (GTDB taxonomy): Bacteria > Bacillota > Bacilli > Staphylococcales > Staphylococcaceae > Macrococcoides > Macrococcoides equi. The sequence goes on from NZ_CP179732.1 coordinate 2,300,409, forward strand.
AAAATTGATATTCAATTTTGCAGGGTATTTTTTTGATACTTATGATAAAAGCTGTTAGATCGCATTTTCTTTGATTTTGCGAACTAACATAAGTGATTTAGTTATTTTTTTTCATTTTTAATCTCAACATATCCAGTTAGTTCGCATTTCCTTTGTTTATGCGAACTAACTTAAGTGATTTAGATAGTTTTTTACGTTTTTAATCTCAACATATCCAGTTAGTTTGCATTTCCTTTGTTTATGCGAACTAACTTAAGTGATTTTGATATTTTTTTACGTTTTTAATCTCAACATATCCAGTTAGTTCGCATTTCCTTTGTTTATGCGAACTAACTTAAGTGATTTAGATAGTTTTTTACGTTTTTAATCTCAAAATATCCAGTTAGTTCGCATTTCCTTTATTTATGCGAACTAACTTAAGTGATTTAGTTATTTTTTTTCATTTTTAATCTCAACATATCCAGTTAGTTCGCATTTCCTTTATTTATGCGAACTAACTTTAGATAATTAGATATTTTTTAGAGATAATTAAACATAAAAAAACAGCTAGTTCACAATTTCTTTATTTTTCCGAACTAACTGGACCTCTCATTGAGTTTCATAAAACTTTAGCGTAAGACTCGTCGCTTTCTAAAAATGCATCATTGTATATGTTCAAATTTAAAGAAATTGAGCCATGCAATATCTTTAGATATATAAATGTATACAACCATAATTATAACAAAAGTAATATGCAGAGGAAATACATCGATCTCTATATTATTCATCTCACGATATTTCATGAATAATTTAAATGGTATCGTCATTATAATAATAAATCTTATGACATAAAACATAATTGAAACTTCGGGAGTTATAAGCAGTGCAATGAATTCAAATATCACAAATAAGTTATAGATTGTATAATAACTGATGGTATCAACAAAAACTTTATAATAGTTATTAGTACGATTCAAAGCAACCATCTGAATCAAATATGTAAAAAAAATCGCAAGCATTGAAAAAACTGTTCCACTTACAATCATTTTAACACCACTCGAAAGATTAAACTGTGCAGTATGAAATGCACCCAATATAAAAATGAGCACTAAATATAATAAAAAATTTAAAAATGCAAAGAAAAAATACTTCCCGCTTTTTGGATTATCAATAATTTTATTGGGCATGGCAATTGTACGATATACATAGTTAAAAAATGAATCTATATGATAATCAAAATCTTTAATTGGTTTTTTTACCTGAGCAATTAATTTATTTTTAGTAAATTTTTCTCTTTTATCATTTTCTGTATCAATTCTTTTCTTATCTGTCACATGTACAGGATTTTTTATAAACTTATTAATATGTCCCCATTTGTTTGTCATGCAATGCACCCCACAAAAAAGCTGTTTAATGTAAGTATACATTAAACAGCTATATTTAACATTATAAAGCGTTACGCCATGCAACAAGTCCTTCAATATCTGTTGCTTCAATTTTGTTCATCTCTTTAGCAACTTCTACTAATGTATCAAAGTCGCTTAACGTATAATATTCATAACCACTTTCATTTAAGCGTTCTTTCCCCTTATTAAGGTTGTATGTGAATATAGCAACAATACCTAATACATCTGCTCCAGCTGCCTTTAAAGCGTCACATGCTTCAATGGCTGATCCTCCAGTTGAGATTAAGTCTTCTACTACAACAACTTTTTGGCCAGGTTTGACTAAACCTTCAATCTGATTGCCTTTTCCGTGTTTCTTACTTGATGAACGTACGTAGCTCATTGGTAGATTCATCTTTTGAGAAAGAAATGCTGCATGTGGAATACCAGCCGTTGCTGTACCAGCAATCACATTAACATCACTAAAATGTTTTTCAACCAATGTTTTAAGTCCTTCTGCAATTTCATCCCGAACAGCCGGATAGCTCATTGTAAGACGATTATCGCAATAAATTGGACTTTTAATTCCAGATGACCATGTAAACATGTCATGTGGCTGTAAAGATACTGCTTCAATTTCAAGTAATGATTTTGCAATTTTTTGTTCTAACATTACATTTCCCACGCTTTCTTGATTAATTCGTATTTTTCAACTGGATTCGCATCCTGTGTTATGGAACGTCCTACTACGATATGTGTTGAACCATTTGCTTTTGCAGTCTCAGGTGTTGCAATTCTAATTTGATCGCCTTTTGCATCTTGTAATGTGCGAATTCCCGGTGTAACTTTCAAGAAATCTTTGCCTACTGCATCTGTAATTAATTGGCTTTCATTAGGTGAGCATACTACACCATCAAGACCTGATTGATGTGCTAACTGTGCATAGTTAATGATTGAATCATTAATACTACCTTGTATGTTTTGTTCACGATTCATCATCGCTTCGCTTGTCGATGTCAATTGTGTCACAGCAATGAGTAATGCATCACTACCACTTTCACGTAATCCTTCTAATGCACTTTTCATCATAATTGAACCACCAGCAGCATGAACATTGACTAACTGAATATCTAATTTTCCTAATCCTTTCATGGCTTGACCAACTGTATTAGGAATATCATGTAATTTTAAATCAAGAAAGATATCATGTCCCATCGCTCGAATCTGTTTAATAATATCTGGTCCATTTTGTAAATATAATTCCATGCCCACTTTAACAAAAAGTGATGTATTAAATTGCTTCAAAAATCTATTTACTTCATCCATCGATTTAAAATCTAGTGCTATTATAGGATTAGTGTTCATTATTTTGCCTCCAACGCTTTAATTGTACGACCCTTTAATTCATGAATATGATGCACACCGAGTTTATCTAAGTAAGCTGGTAGATTATTGATGATATCTACACAAACTGTTGGGTTCTGAAAGTTTGCTGTCCCAACTGCTACAGCATCAGCACCAACGGATATAAAGTCTATAACATCCTGAGCATCCGTTACGCCACCCATTGCAATAATTGGAAAGTTCGGCAATGCCTTACGCACTTCAAAAACCATTCGCATAGCTACTGGTTTGATAGCTGGTCCACTTAGACCACCAATCGTATTCGCAATGATAGGTGCACCTGTTTTCTCATTTACTCTCAACCCTACTAATGTATTAATCATCGTGATGCCATCAGCATGTTCTGCCACAGCGACTGCCATATCGACGATATTTGTTACATTCGGTGACAACTTCACATAGACCGGTACAGACGAAACAGCTTTTACTTTTTTAGTTAGTTCTGCTGCTGTTTTTGGATCAGTACCAAACTGTATACCACCTTCTTTTACATTTGGGCAGCTAATATTAAGCTCCAAAGCTTTAACATTCGGTGATTTTGAAATTTTTTCAGCAACTTCTACATAATCTTCAACTTTTGATCCGGCTACATTTGCAATAATCGGTGTTTCAAATTGCTCCAGCCATTTCAATTCATGATGAATGATATGATCTACTCCGGGATTTTGTAGTCCAATCGCATTTATCATTCCACTTGATGTTTCCGCAACACGAGGTGTAGGATTACCGAAACGAGATTGCGGTGTCGCTGCTTTGATCATAATTGCTCCTAATTCATTCAAATCATAAAAGTTCGCAAATTCTTTACCGAATGCAAAACAACCACTTGCCGGCATAATTGGATTTTTTAATTCTAAGCCTGGTAATGAGATATTCAATCGACTCATAATGCTAATGCTCCTTTCTCAAACACTGGACCATCTGTACAAATTTTTACATAGCCTGCTTCATTGTCTGCTTCGCATACACAAGCGTAACATGCACCTATACCGCAACCCATGCGTTCTTCTAAAGATACATAACCTGGTGTGTCAGGCAATGACTGCTCAATAGCTTTAATCATTACGATTGGACCACATGTATAGAAAGTATCATAAGTTTTGGGTAATGCTTGAATGACATCTGTAACAAATCCTTTAGTACCAAATGAGCCATCTACAGTTGCAACGTGTGTTTCTCCTAACTGACTAAACTCATCTAGGTAGAACATATCTTCTTTTGATTGAAATCCTAGAACGTGAATCGTTTTGATACCACGTGCATTGAGTTGCTTCGATAATTCATATAATGGTGGAACACCAATTCCTCCACCTATTAACAGGGCAGTTTCTTTTGCAGCATCTACCGGAAAACCATGTCCTAGTGGCGCTAAAATATCTACGGTATCATTTTGTTTTAATTTCGACAGTGCCATCGTGCCTTTACCTTCGGCACGATATAGACATGTCAATGTATGGTGTGTTTGATCAACCGAGCAAATAGAAATGGGACGACGAAGCATAAATTCTGAAGAATTCCCTACTCGAATATGAACGAATTGTCCAGGTGTTGTCATTTCTTTTGTTATTTGACCTTCAAGCACGATTTCATATATGTTTCTTGCAATACTTCTTTGACTAACGACTCTCATTTCTTCCTGCATCGTGATCCCTCCTACATTTGGTTCATATTAAACGTCATACTTTCGATGACTTCGATTAACGCTCTTGCTGTATCTAATGACGTTAAACATGGAACACCATTGTCTACAGAGTCACGTCTGATCTGGAATCCATCACGTTCAGTTTGTTTACCATTCGTCATCGTATTGATAACAATCTGAACATGTCCGTCACGAATCACATCTAATAAATTGAATTCTGTACCGATTTTACTTACTTCAACGGCAGGTATATTATTCTCTTTAAGTAATTTCGCTGTACCACTTGTAGCCATAATACGATAACCAATTTCGTGTAAACGCTTAGCAAGTCCTAACGCTTCCTGTTTATCTTTATCTGCTACAGTAATTAATGCTGTCCCGTGATCTTTAACTTGTAAACCACTTGCTACTAAACCTTTATATAACGCTTTTTCTAATGTAACATCTTTCCCCATCACTTCCCCAGTTGATTTCATTTCTGGTCCTAATGTAATATCAACATTTTTAAGTTTAGAGAAACTGAATACTGGTGCTTTTACAAACACACCTTCTTTAAATGGAACTAACCCTTCTTTAAATCCCTTATCAAGTAATGATTCTCCCAGAATGCCCTTCATCGCAATATTTGCCATCGGTACATCTGTAATCTTACTTAAAAATGGTACAGTACGAGATGCACGCGGATTCACTTCTAACACATAGACTTCTTCATCAGCGATAACGAACTGGATATTTAAAAGTCCAACAATTTCTAATCCATGTGCTAAACGTGTTGTATAATCAACTAAAGTATCTATTTGTTTTTGTGTTAATGTTTGTGGTGGATAAACTGCAATAGAGTCCCCTGAGTGAACACCCGCACGTTCGATATGTTCCATAATCCCAGGAATAACAACTGTCTTACCGTCACAGATAGCATCAACTTCAATTTCCTTACCTGTTAAGTAACGGTCAATCAATACTGGATGTTCAGGACTAGCTTTTACAGCACGATTCATATAATCCACAAGTTCTGATTCATTATAAACAATTTCCATTGCACGACCACCTAATACATATGACGGACGCACAAGTACCGGATATCCTATATAATTTGCATTATCCACAGCTTCTTCAACAGATGTTGCAGTTTTTCCTAAAGGTTGTGGAATTTCAATTTTCTGCATTAATGCTTCAAATTCTTTACGATCTTCAGCTCTATCTAAGTTTTCTAAGGATGTACCTAATACCTTCACACCGTATTTTGTTAATTTTTCAGCTAAATTAATCGCTGTTTGACCACCAAACTGAACAACAACGCCTTCAGGTTGTTCTAAATTGATAATATTCATTACATCTTCTTCCGTTAGTGGTTCGAAGTAAAGTTTATCTGAGATTGAGAAATCTGTTGATACAGTTTCTGGGTTATTATTGATAATGATTGCTTCATAACCCATTTCACGAATCGCCCATACGGCATGAACTGTAGCATAGTCAAACTCTACACCTTGACCGATACGAATTGGTCCTGAGCCTAAAACGATGACTTTCTTCTTATCACTCACAATCGATTCATTCTCTGATTCATACGTTCCGTAGAAGTAAGGTGTATGTGATTCAAACTCAGAGGCACATGTATCAACCATCTTAAAGACCGGATTGATATTATTTGCCTGGCGTAAATCATATACTTCACGTTCGGTCATATTCCAGCGATGTGCAATGACACGGTCACTGAAGCCATATTTTTTAGCCCATTCTAATCGATCGATATCTCCGATGTGTTCTTTTAAATCATGCTCAATATCAATGATATGCTGGAATTTGTTTAAGAAGAAATAGTCAATCTTAGTCCATTCATGAATAGCTTCTAATGAAATACCACGGCGAATTGCTTCCCCAATGAAGAATAAACGCTCATCATCTTGTTCTTTAATACGTTTTTCAATAAAATCAAGTTCAAAATTTTCACCATTTGGTAAACCTAGATGATGCACACCATATTCTAATGAGCGAATCGCTTTAAGTAATGATTCTTCATAAGTACGACCAATTGCCATAACTTCACCAGTCGCTTTCATCTGAGTACCTAACACACGCTCACCTTTCTCAAATTTATCAAATGGGAAACGTGGAATTTTTGATACGACATAGTCCAATGCTGGTTCAAATGCAGCGTAACTAGTACCTGTGACAGGATTAAGCATTTCATCTAACGTTAATCCTACTGCAATTTTCGCAGCAAGTTTCGCAATTGGATAACCTGTTGCTTTAGATGCTAATGCTGATGAACGAGATACACGTGGGTTAACTTCGATAATATAGTAATTGAATGAATGTGGATCTAAAGCTAATTGAACGTTACATCCTCCTTCAATTTTTAAGGCACGGATGATTCGTAGTGATACATCACGTAACATATGATATTCTTTATCACTTAATGTTTGTGATGGTGCAACGACAATTGAGTCACCTGTATGAATACCCACCGGATCAATATTTTCCATGTTACATACAACGATGGCATTATCATTTGAATCGCGCATTACTTCATATTCAATTTCTTTATAACCTGCGATTGATTTTTCGATTAAACATTGTGTAACCGGTGAATATTTTAGACCATTCGTTACTATTTCGATTAATTCTGGTTCATCATGACAAATACCACCACCAGTGCCCCCCATCGTAAATGCAGGACGGACAATCACTGGATAACCAATTTCGTTTGCAAAATCAACAGCTTGCTCAACTGTATTGACAATATCACTTTCTGGAACAGGTACATCTAATTCGTACATTAAACTTCTGAATAAATCACGATCTTCCGCCTGGTTAATTGAAGATAACTCAGTACCTAAAAGTTTTACATTATTTTCTTCTAGAATACCTGCTTCTTCTAATTGTACTGCCATATTTAAACCTGTCTGCCCTCCTAAAGTTGGTAGAAGTGCGTCCGGTTGTTCTTTACGAATAATTCGAGCAACGAAGTCTAAAGTTAATGGTTCAATATATACTTTATCCGCAATTTCTGTATCCGTCATAATTGTTGCCGGATTTGAGTTAACTAGAATTACTTTGTATCCTTCTTCTTTTAAGGCAAGACATGCTTGTGTACCTGCGTAGTCAAATTCTGCTGCTTGACCGATAATGATTGGACCTGAACCAATCACTAAAATTGTTTTAATATCATTACGTTTAGGCATTATTTCGCACGCTCCTTATTTGTTTTCATCAATTCAATAAATTCATCAAATAAATAATTTGGATCATGAGGTCCAGGTGACGCTTCCGGGTGATATTGAACAGAGAAGGCAGGTAATGTTTTATGTTTTACCCCTTCAACTGTACCGTCGTTTAACGCCACATGTGTAATTTCTAAATCTGTATTTTCAATAGAATCTGCATCAACTGCATATCCATGGTTTTGAGAAGTTATTTCAATTTTACCTGTTGCTAAATTCTTAACAGGATGGTTAGCGCCACGATGACCGAATTTCAGTTTAAATGTCGTAGCCCCACAAGCTAAACTAAATAGTTGATGTCCTAAGCAGATACCAAAGAATGGTACTTTACCTAAAATACCTTTAATCATTTCAATCCCTTGAGTAACGACTTCAGGATTACCTGGCCCATTTGAAAGCATCACACCGTCAGGTTGTACACGTAATATTTCTTCAGCAGATGTTGTGTAAGGCATTACAGTTACATCACATCCACGAAGATTTAATTCACGAACGATATTTTCTTTTTTACCGAAGTCAATTAATACTACTCGTAAATCACTACCTGTAGAGATATATGGCGTTTTTGTTGAAACTTGAGCTACCTCATCTGTCGGTAATACTGTAGTTTTTAGTGATTCAATCGTTGCATCGATTTTTGATGCATCGTTAATTATTGCCGCTTTTAATACACCGTGCTGGCGAATAATACGTGTAAGTTTGCGTGTATCTACACCATCAATACCAGGTACATCATAACTTTTTAAAGTTTCATCTAAGTTTGCAGTGTTTCTGAAATTACTTGGATAGTCACATAATTCACGTATCACCATACCTTTTAATGAAGGATTTAACGTTTCAAAGTCGTCACGGTTAATACCATAATTACCGATTAACGGATAAGTAAAGGTAATTATTTGCCCGGTATATGATGGATCAGATAAGGTCTCCTGATAACCTGTCATTGCTGTATTAAATACAATTTCACCTACTACTTCTTTCTCACTACCAAATGCATAGCCATTAAATACTGTTCCATCTTCTAATACTAAATATCTCTTATTACGCATGATGTGCCCCCTCATAAGCAATTTTTCCTTCAACAAATGTTCTTGTAATATTTCCATAAACCTTTTCACCGATAAATGGTGTATTGCTTGATTTTGATAAGAAATCTTCTGCTTTAATTTCGTATTCCTGATCTAAATCAATGACTGTAATATCTGCAACACTTCCTACTTCTAGTGATTTTCCGTAAGGTAAATTAAAGACTTCCCCTGGTTTTACAGCAAGATAGTCGATTAACTGCTGTAAAGTCCAGTCACCATTTTTTACGAACTTTGTATAAAGTAATGGGAATGCTGTTTCACTACCTACAATTCCAAAAGGTGCTTTTGTCATCGGTTGTGCTTTTTCTTCTGCCGCATGTGGCGCATGATCGGTAGCAATGAAGTCAATCGTTCCATCTAATAATGCTTCAATTAATGCTTCATGATCTTCTTTCGCTCTTAAAGGTGGGTTCATTTTTAAAATTGCATCATCTTTAGTAATTACTTCTTCATTTAATAATAAATGATGTGGCGTAACCTCAGCTGTTACACGAATACCCGCACGTTTTGCATCACGAATAACACGCACACTTTCTTTACTTGAAACATGACACACGTGATAATGACAACCTGCCGCTTCAGCAAGCAAAACATCACGCGCAATTTGAACAGCTTCACAAATTGAAGGAATACCAGGAATATCTAACGCCTTGCTTACTTTACCTTCATGCATCGCTCCACCATAGATTAATGAGTTATCCTCACAATGTGCAACAATTGCCATATCAAGCGCTGCTGCCTGCTGCATAGCTTCATACATTACTGATGCTGTTTGAACACCTACCCCGTCATCAGTAAATGCAAATGCACCATGTTCTTTAAGAGCTTTAAAATCAACAAGCTCTTCACCAACTTGTCGTATTGTAATCGAAGCATATGGTAACACACGAACTTTAGCATTCTTTTCGATAGATGCATTTAATGCATCTAAATGCTCAACTGTATCTGGAACCGGACGAGTATTTGGCATCGGACAAACAGTTGTAAATCCACCTCTCGCTGCAGCAGCAGTACCTGTTTCAATCGTTTCTTTATGTTCACCACCTGGTTCACGTAGATGTACATGCACATCTACAAAGCCCTGAGATACAAATTGTCCTTCTAAATCGATAATTTCAGAATTATAAACATTTAGTTTTTCACCGATTTCTGAAATTTTTCCATCCTCTATACGAATATCACGTTGTTGTAATTCACCGTTAATTAATATTTTTCCGCCTCTAAGTAATGTCGACATAATTTGCACTCCTTAATTTTTATTTACCTTTATTCTATACTTTTTAGAGATATATTACACTTTATTACTGGTTAGCTTCAATGACCTGCGCTAATATACTCATTCGCGTGTACACACCATTTGTCATTTGTTTAAAAATTCTTGACTTAGGTGCTTCTACTAGCTCACTTGTTATTTCAACGTCTCTGTTCACTGGAGCAGGATGTAAAATAATTGCATCATCTTTTAATTTATTATAACGTTCACTATTTAGTCCGTACTGAGCATTGTATTCTTCCTTTGTATATGATGCGCTTTTTTCATGTCTTTCATGTTGTACTCTAAGTAACATACATACATCAACCTCATCGATGATTTTGTCAATATTTACGTATTCAGCAGGAAGTGAATGATCCATCCATTCCTCAGGCGCCACAAATTTCACTTCAGCTCCAAGTCTTGTAAGTGCATGGTAATTACTTCTCGCAACGCGGGAATTTAATATATCACCACATATCACGACTTTTAATCCTTCAAACTTTTTAAATTCTTCATAAATAGTCATTAAATCTAGTAAGCATTGTGTAGGATGCTGACCAGAACCATCCCCACCATTGACAATTGGTATGTTTAAGCCCTTGAGATTACGGTAGTAATCATTTTCTGGATGGCGAATCACTAGTACATTGCAACCGATACTTTCCATCGTCTTACAAGTATCGTATAGACTTTCACCCTTAGAAACTGATGAAGTTCCTGTTTCAAATGGGATGACCTGCATGCCCAGTTTACGTTCAGCTACTTCGAAAGAACATTTTGTGCGTGTAGAATTTTCAAAGAATAGATTGGCTGCAAAGATGTCCGGAAATTTTTCTGTTTTTCCATTTTTAATATCTATTGCGCGTTGTATTGTCGTCATGATTTCTTCGTTAGTTAGTTCAGTAATTGAGTGTAAATAATTCATCCGATCCACCTCTTTATTAGTTAATAATCTTCATGAGTTTGAGATTCAGGTAAAATTGCGTTTAACAGAATACCAGCTAGTGCAGCTAGCGCCATCCCTTCAATATTTAAATTAATTTTTCCAAATGATAAATCTAAATGTGCTTTACCTATACCTAATACTAAAATGACTGACGCAATCACGAGATTACGTTTATCTCCAAAATCAACTTTAGATTCAACAAGCATACGTAAACCGCTTGATGCGATAATCCCGAATAATAAAATTGAAACACCACCCATAACTGGTGTTGGAATACTTGATACAAGCGCAGTAAACTTACCTACAAAACCTAAGATTAATGCAAGTACTGCTGCACCACCAATTACCCAAACACTGTAAATTCTAGTAATTGCAAGCACACCGATATTTTCGCCGTATGTTGTACTTGGTGGACCACCGATGATTGATGCAAGCATTGTTGAAACGCCGTCACCAATTAAGCTGCGATGTAACCCTGGATCTTTGAAGAAATTGCGACCCACAATCTTATTAATAACCACCTGATGACCGATATGCTCACTTACCGTTACAAAAACGATTGGAAGCATAATAAGAATCAACATCCAGTCAAATGAAGGTGTGTAACTTACAAACGGAACATGCACATCAGGTAACTGGAACCATTTTGCTTTCTGAATACCAGAAAAATCTACGATACCAGTTATTACTGCAGAGATATAACCAACGATAATCCCCATTAATACCGGGATGATTGATAAGAACCCTTTCGCAATGACAGAGAATAAAATAACAGTAAATAAAGTAACTGCTGCAACTATAATATATTTGAAGTTATACCCTTCCATCGTTCCGCTGTTTGTATACATCGCCATATTGACAGCAACAGGCGCAAGTCCTAAGCCGATTACCATGATAACAGGACCAACAACGACAGGTGGTAATAACTTAAGTAACCAGTTCGTGCCGACAGCTTTGATAATTAAGCCAATGATGACATACATTAATCCACTCATGAAAAGTGCCATTAACATTTCGCCAAGACTATGTGTTTTCAAGCCAATAATAATCGGATTAATAAAGGCAAAACTTGAACCTAAGTATGCCGGAATCTTTCCTTTAGTAATTAAAAGATATAGTAAGGTACCTAGACCTGATGCAATTAACGCAGCAGAGACCGGTAAACCTGTTAAAAATGGCACAAGCACTGTTGCACCAAACATTGCAAATAAATGCTGGGAGCTCAGTAGTATCCATTCACTTGATTTTGGTTTTTCATGAACATCAAGTATTGGTTCGACTGTTCTTTCATAAATCTCATCATTTTCATTTTTCATTTTGCTTTCCTCCATAAAAAAAGTCTCTTTGCAAATGCAAAGAGACTTAAGTGTCTGTTACTCACTTAAACCCTTTGCAGGTGTCTCGCACCAACTTAAAAGAGTTATTTAATATATACTTGTGTACGTTCATCAATTTCATCTAATAAAACGATGACTTCTTCAGATGTAGATGTTGGAATATTTTTCCCAATAAAATCAGCTCGAATCGGTAACTCTCTATGACCGCGATCAACAAGTGTTGCTAAACTAATGCGTTTTGGACGAACGTGATCTAAGATTGCATCTAGAGATGCACGGACTGTTCTACCTGTATATAGCACATCATCAATAATCACCACATGTTGATTGTTCATGTCAGTATCAATTTCATACGCTATAACGTCTGAGCTTATTCTATCTGTTTTATCGTCACGATAATGTGTAACATCTAATATACCGGTTGGTACCTTTACACCATCAATGCGTTCAATTTTAGATTGAATTCGATTAGCCAGGTAAATACCACGTGTTCTGATACCTAGAAGTACTAATTGATCAGCACCCTTGTTATTCTCTAAAATTTCATGAGCAATACGTGTTAAAGTACGATCGACTGCCTTATCATCTAATACGATTCTTTTATCCACATTAATTCCTCCTCAAAAAATCCTCACGTCAAATAGACGTGAGGATCCCTCGACGCCTTATAAGCCTCTCTGGACTTATTTAAAAGCATTAACGTGTGATTTATTTAATATAATAATAGCATTCTCAAAATGAATGTCAACAAACTATGAAAAATTACATTTTATTTTCTAAGCTTCGTTAAAATTTCTTCAAAATACTCTGGAAGTGGTGCTTGACGTTCAATATACTCACCTGTTACCGGATGCTCAAAACCTAATACGCCTGCATGTAATGCCTGTCCGCCAATATCCATTGTTTTCTTAGGTCCATATTTAGGATCACCTACTAATGGGAAGCCGATATGTTTCATATGTACACGAATTTGGTGTGTTCGTCCTGTTTCCAGTACACATTCCACTAACGTATATTTATCAAAAGTTTCAATAACATTAAAATGTGTCACTGCTTGTTTACCATTATCCACGATTGCCATCTCCTGACGATCGCGAACGTTACGCCCAATCGGAGCATCAATTGTTCCAAATTCATGCGGAATTACTCCATGAACAAGCGCTGTATATTTACGTGTTACAGTTTTATCAACAAGTTGCTCAACTAACCCACGGTGCGCAACATCATTTTTAGCGATCATCAATAATCCTGAAGTATCCTTATCAATACGGTGTACAATACCTGGTCGTATCTCACCATTGATACCTGATAAATCTTTAATTGCAAACATTAATCCATTCACTAATGTTCCATTCGGATGACCAGGCGCAGGATGAACAACCATACCTTTAGGTTTATAGACAATGGCTACATCCTTATCTTCATAATAAATATCCAGTCCTAAATCTTCAGCTTGTAAATCAATCTCTTCCACTGGTTTTTCAGTGACAATAATTTCATCATCAATTCGTAATTTATAATTAGATTTAACAGGCTTACCGTTCACTACTACCAGCCCAAGTTTAATCCAATCCTGAATTTGATTACGTGACCAATCTTCATTCATATCAGTTAAATAACGGTCAATTCTAGTTCCTACTTCTTCTTCTTCAATTAAAAAATTATATGTTTCCATTTCGTTTCTCCTCTTTTTGGTTAAATAGCATATCGTAGAGTAAAACGATGACTCCAATTGTTAAGCAGCTATCCGCTATATTAAAAATCGGAAAATCATAATTAATGATTTTAGTATCAATAAAGTCTACAACATTACCTCTAAATAATCGGTCAATAAAATTACCGATAGCACCTGCAAAAATAAGTGTCAAACCTAACTGCATAATAGGATTATATAACGCTTCTTTGTAATAAAAAAATACAATCGCAAAAAGCACGATAACAGTAATTACATAGAAGAAAATCATTTGATTTTGTAACATTCCCCATGCAGCACCATGATTTCTGTGAGAAGTAATTTCTAAAATGTCGCCAATAACAGAAATACTATCTCCGATCTTCATCGTTTTAACAATAATATATTTTGTCAGCTGATCCATTGCGATTAAAAAAAATGCAAGTACTGACATTAATGTGATGTTATATCGTTTATTCATAATTTCACTCCAATCTTTTGTATTTTAACACATTTTTATGTGTACGTCTGTTTTTTGGGGTGAGAAAATGTTTTTTGTTTACATAACATATTTATAGTGCATCATTATCTAGCATTAAATATTTTTTAGCGCTAGCTATGTTTACTTTTAATCATTAATACCCCTCGAGCTAGCGATATCCAACATTTATCGCTAGCAAATGATGGTTGCGATATTCGCACTTTATCGCAACCATCTCGCCATTTGCTCAACTTTTTGCTGCAATGGTTGCGATATTCACCTTTTATCGCAACCATCTCGTCATTTGCTCGACTTTTTTACAACCATTAAAAAAACCGAATGTACATATCAGTACATCCGGCTCTAAATTATCTATTTATTTTCTAAAACATTTAAACATCTTGGACATACGTTAGGGAATGCATGGTCTACGCCTGTTAATTTCGTAGAGAAATTCCAGCAGCGTTCACATTTTTCACCGTCAGCACGTTCAACAAGCACATTTAAGTTAGTGAACTTTTCACTTACCGCAGCGTCACTTACTTTTGCTTGAGATACGATAAATAACTGATGTAAATTATCAAAAGATTTTAATAATGCTTGATCATCAGCATTATCGCTATAAACAGTCACTTTAGCTTCTAGCGGTTTACCAATTACTTTTTCATTACGTAAATTTTCGATTCCTTTTAATACATCGTCACGTAACGTTAAGAAATGCGTCCATTTTTCAATTAAATCATTGTCTACTTCTTGTACTTTTGGCATGTCCGCTAAATGTACACTTTCCTCAGTAACATGTGGTGTATGGCTCCAGATTTCTTCAGCTGTGTGCGGAATAATAGGTGCAAGTACTTTAGTTAGAGAAGTTAATACTTCATATACTACTGTCTGCATACTACGGCGCACATGACTATCTTCGCCTTCAATATATAATATATCTTTACCATAATCTAGATAGAAGTTACTTAATTCAACATTAATAAAGTTTTGTAATTCCTGATAGATATCTAAATAATCATTGTTGTCATAATGCGTGTGAGCATTATTTACGAATGTATATAATTTATTTAACATGAACTTGTCGATTTCTTTTAAGTCTTCGTAAGCCACTTTATCCGTTTCTGGATTAAAATCATCTACATTCCCTAACAAGAACTTAAATGTATTACGGATTTTACGGTATACTTCTGATACTTGTTTTAAAATATCATCAGAAATACGTACGTCTGCTAAATAATCTACTGACATTACCCATAAACGGATAATATCTGCACCCATCTGTTTTACAACTTTTTCAGGTACTACTGTATTACCTAGTGACTTACTCATTTTACGGCCTTGACCATCCATAACGAATCCATGTGATAATAATTTCTTGTATGGTGATTTACCACGTGTTGCAACAGCTGTTGTGATAGATGAGTTAAACCATCCACGATACTGGTCACTACCTTCAAAGTACATATCAGCCGGGAAACTTAAATCTTCACGTGCTTCTAATACGCCGCGGTGACTTGATCCTGAATCGAACCAAACGTCCATGATATCTGTTTCTTTAGTGAATTCACCATTTGGACTACCTGGATGCGTAAATCCTTCAGGTAATAAATCTTTTGCAACGCGTTCATACCAAACATTTGAACCATGCGCTTCCACAAGCTTTGCAACATGTTCAATCACTGCTTCGTCCATGATGATGTCGCCGTTTTCAGCATAGAATACCGGAATTGGCACACCCCAAACACGTTGACGTGAGATTACCCAGTCACCACGGTCACGAATCATGTTGTAAATACGTGTTTTACCCCATTCAACTTTAAATTCAGTTTCATCGATTGCATTTAAGATATCTTGACGAACTTTGTTAATTGATGCAAACCATTGTGGTGTTGCACGGAAGATAACAGGTTTTTTCGTTCTCCAGTCATGTGGATATGAATGCGTGAAGAATTCTAATTTCAATAATGCGCCTGCTTCTTTTAAACGTTCTGTAATAACAGGATTTGCTTTATCATAGAATAATCCTTCGAATTCACCCGCTTCAGAAGTAAATACACCTTTGTCATCTACTGGTGAAATAACAGGTAACTCATATTTTTGACCGACGATAAAGTCATCTTCCCCGTGTCCGGGTGCAGTATGTACACAACCTGTACCAGCGTCAGTCGTAACATGATCACCTAAGATAATGATTGATTTTCTATCCTCAATAATTGGATGTTGTGTCGTGATTAATTCTAATTCAGACCCTTTAAATTCTTTTTCAATGACTACTGCTTCTTTATCCCAACCAATTGCGTCACATACATTATCAAGTAATGCTTGTGCAACGATATATGACTTTCCTTCAACACCAACTTGTACGTAGTTCAATTCAGGATTCACTGAAATTGCTACGTTTGCTGGCATTGTCCAAGGTGTTGTTGTCCAAATGACAAATTTAACTCCTTCTGTAACGACACCACGTCCGTCAACTGTATCAAACGCAACGTAAATCGAAGCTGACTTTTTATCATGATATTCGATTTCTGCTTCAGCGAGTGACGATTCACTAGATGGTGACCAGTATACTGGCTTCTTACCTTTATAGATATAACCTTTTTTCGCCATATCTCCGAACAGTCGAATTTGTTCTGCTTCAAATTTCTCTTGTAATGTAATATATGGATTAACCCAATCCGCATTAATACCTAATCGTTTGAAATCCGCTTTTTGTAATTCAACTTGCTCTAATGCATATTGACGGCATAATTCACGGAATTCTGCAGATGATAATTCCTTACGGTTAACACCTTTTTTAGTTAGTGCTGTCTCAATCGGTAAACCATGTGTATCCCAGCCTGGAACAAATGGTGTATAGAAACCATTCATCGCTTTATAGCGGGTGATAAAATCTTTAATAATTTTATTTAAAGCATGTCCCATATGGATCTGACCATTAGCATAAGGAGGACCATCATGTAAAATGTATGGCGTTTTACCTTCATTCTTCTTTAATGTTTTTTCATAGAGGTTAAGTTCATCCCACTTCTCCTGAATTTGAGGCTCTTTATTCGGCAGTCCGCCACGCATTGGAAAATCTGTCTTCGGCATTAATAATGTATCTTTATAGTCCATTTCATATTCCTCCTATAATTATAATAAAAAACTCTTAAGTTGATTACATCAGGACGAACGGATCCGCGGTACCACCTGACTTAACTCAACTTAAGAGTTCACTTGAAAATATAATATTGAAAATATAGACTGATCTTATCTATTGGTCATTGCTTAGGCTCACACTATCCCTAATTCGCTGTTCAAGTCATCAATAGATACGGTTCTATATGATTATTTTGATTATTATTTATACTACCATGTTTAATACGATTTGATAAGTGAAAAATTCAAAAAAATTAAACTTCATTATTTTGGTCATCTTTCAACGGTTGTGTTTCCAAGTCATAATTTAATAGATGATCCCAGTCTTCACCTTTCAATAAATCTAATTGGGCTTCCACAAGCATTTTGAATCGTGCTCTAAATATTTTTGACTGACGTTTCATATCCTCAGTCTGAAATGCGATTTCACGTGCCTGCTGCATCGCATCTTTTTTAATCAGTTCAGCGTGATTTTTCGCATCCTGAATAATCACATCAGCCTGCATACCAGCGCTTGCCTTTATTTCATCTCCTGCTTTTTGGGCAACCAAAATCGCTTCAGATATAGTATTCTCAACACTCTTAAATCGATTAATATTCTCATCTTTATCGGCAATCAACTGCTCTAACATTTTCTTTTCGCGACGCATCGTCTCAAGCTCATCACTTAACTGTTTCAGATAATCTCTTACTTCATTTTCATTTAAACCTTTATGTACGATATTAAATGATTTATTTTGAATCTCTTCCGGACTGAATTTCATAGTTTCACCTCAAATTTTATTTAAACATTGTACCATAGGTGATGCGTATCTTGTCTTTCTTTGTACGGTCACCAATTGCTTCTATTTTACCACGGCCAAAGCCTTTTATTGAAATTAAATCATTTGTCTCCACATAGAAACTCGTTTTATCAATGACGACATGATTGACCTTAACGTGTTCTGCCTCTATATGTTTTTGAGCGATGCTGCGCGATTTATTAATCATCAGTGCAACGATATTATCCAGCCTTAAGCTTGATACGGTCGATTGATGCGACTTAAAGACATCCGTACTTCGCTGCATTTCAGCTATCGTGATTTCTTTTAATGTTACACTCGAACCTTTTAATTTTGTCACATTTTGAAATACAAAATCACGTAGATGACGCGCAATGACAAACTGAACTTTATCACCGACAATAATATCACCGAGTAAATCACGTTTAAAACCTATGGACATTAATGCACCCAAAATATTACGATGCGAGAGTGTTACAAATTTATCTGCATACTTAATTTCGATAAACGATAACTCAAAATCCTCTGGGCTTACAATATGATAATCCGGGTAGACTAATGCACGCTTGCGTTCGGCATTCTCATGTCCTCCATTAAACGACACGTTCAGTTCTGTTCTATTGACAAGCGTCGTCAATATAAACTGCTGACGCGGATCCAGGAAGTGAGTCAATACAGGCGTATACTGACTATCCGCACGCTCAATCAAACTTTCCAGATGCTTTACAACTTCTATCTCTTCATTTCTAAAATGCTGATAAATATTCATAATACCCTCACTTGCTATGACATGAAAAAAATCTCATTGACATGAGATTTTTTAATTAGAATAATTTAAAAAGTATAAGATTAAATATTGCTCTTAAACCTTCCATTAGAAATCTTAAGAAGATTAACGCTGCAATACTTGAAATATCAAACATACCAATTGGTGGAATCATACGTCTAAAGGGTTCTAAAAATGGCTCATATATTTTACTCATCCATTCTCCAATCACAGATTCACGTAAACCAGGTATCCATGACATAAAGAAATAGATGACCATACCAATCGTATAGATATTTAAAACTTGCAATATCATATTCATTACTAAACGTACAATTTCAAATGTATTCATTAATACTCCTCTTGTTCATTATATTCTTCCGGTGCATCAAGCATTTCAGTAATCGTTCCTGCTACTTCTACATTATCGGGTGTACATAAGAAAATGTCTGCACCGATACGTTGTATATCTCCACCGATCGCATAAACAGTTCCACTTAAGAAATCAATGATTCGTTTTGCAGATATCTTATCGATACGTTGTAAATTTACCAGTGTAGCACGGCGATTTTTTAGTTCATCTGCAATATCCTGTGTATCACTAAAAACACGCGGTTCAAATAAACAAACTTTTGATATGCTTGATGACGATTCTTCATGAATATTCACAACATTATTTTGTGGCACTTTACGTTCAGTCACTTTCACTTTAGATTTAACGGGTTCTGGTTTCGAACGATAAATGGTTTCCTGCTTAACAATCTTTTTTTCAGGTTGACTGTTTGTTGCTTGAATTTTTTCTTTTTCAACTGCCTCAACAGCTTTTTTTGGAGTGTTATCTTCATAGACTACTTCTTCTTCATCTTCATAGACGAAAAATCCTTTAAATACGTCTTTAATTGCCATTTTTTCCTCCTATCCGACGAGCTTCGTACCGATACGAATAAACGTCGCACCTTCTTCAATTGCGATTTTGTAATCATTACTCATACCCATAGATAATTCAGTACATGGTGCATGAGGTAATGCTAATTGGTTAATTTCTAATTGTAATTTTTTTAACTGCTTAAAGTAATGGCGAATTTCTTCTTCAGAAGCTTCTAATGGTGCCATTGTCATTAAACCTACTACTTCAATGTTATCATATTCAGCTAGATTTTGGGTAAATGTTTGAACTTCAGATGCAGCAATACCATGTTTGCTTTCTTCTCCACTCACGTTTACCTGGATAAAGCATTTTACCTTTTTGTCTGCTCGTTTTTGGATTTCTTTTGCAAGACTCATACGGTCTAATGAATGTAGATAATCGATTTGATTAATGACCTCTTTTACTTTTCGCGTTTGGAGTGAACCAATGAAATGCATCGTAACACCTTGTATATGTTCACCTTTTTCATTAAATCCTTCAATACGGTTCTCACCAAGATGAGTTATGCCTGCTTGTGTCGCTTCCTGTGCTCGCTCTATAGAAACATATTTTGTCACAGCTATAACTTCAACTTGTTGATGGTAAGGTGAGCGTCCTAAACTTGCATTTATATCTTGTTGAATCACATCTAGATTTGATTTTACATCCATTTTAATCCCTCGTTCCAATGTAAGCTAACATTCTACCCGTTTTTCCTTTTTCTAAACGATAAGAGAAGAATTCTGTATTCTCCTTAGCAGTACAATGTTTTGTTACTTTAATATTTTGTTCTGGAATCCCACTATTTAATGCAATTCTTTTATTAATCTCCTGCAAATTAATATCATACATATCATTAGGATTTAAATAAAAACAATCTTCAAGGTCAAGATTAAGCGCTAAAAACTTCTCTTTTATATCTTCGTTAACTTCATAACATGGTGCACTGATTGACGGTCCAATTAAACAGC
This sequence comes from Macrococcus equi, assembly GCF_047426745.1. Taxonomy (GTDB): domain Bacteria; phylum Bacillota; class Bacilli; order Staphylococcales; family Staphylococcaceae; genus Macrococcoides; species Macrococcoides equi. The sequence goes on from NZ_CP179732.1 coordinate 2,321,392, forward strand.
GTAAGTCATTTATATCTCCATCGTATGCTTTGATTAATCTTTCAAGTATCAATCCAACTGTCCCTCTCCAGCCAGCGTGTCCTAATGCAATATAATCATTAGTAACACTATACAGATAAACTGGTACACAATCAGCAAAACACATCGTAAGCAGTATACCTTTATCATAGCTATAAAGTCCATCAATATCATGCCACTTGTCAGTTAGTATTTCTACATTAGTTCCTTTATCTTCTGAATATACTTGCTGAATATTATTACCGTGCTTCTGGATAGGAAAGACCCATTGTTCTGTACTAAAATCAATTTCCTGTGCCACTACCTTTTGGTTGTGATGCACAAAATCATCACGATCATCTATATATAATGACATATTTAAACTACCATTTGGGTATTCACTTATACCACCATGTCTACTTGTAATTCCTATCACTTTATTCAAGTCATTATCAACGTTATATGTATGTTTATTTAACTGAAATGGCTCCATGATTACCTCCATTGTAGCTGATTATGTAAAAACCGAACAAACAATAATCAATAGATGATTAGTGTCTGTTCGGATTATTGTTTTTTATTTAAAACTTATTATCTTCTACGACGACGAGTTCCACGATCTTTTAAGAAACCTGGTACATCTAAATCATCACGCGTCGTTTCTCTCTCAGATTGAACAGGTTGTTGAGGTTGAGCAATCGTTTCAGTTCGTGTTTCACGCGTTGGTTGAGGTGAACCAAATGTTGGTGCAACAGTACGCGTTGGCTTATCGTTAAATCCAGTCGCAATAACTGTCACTACGATTTCATCTTGTAATTCAGGGTTAATTACTGTACCAAAGATCATGTTTACATCTTCATCAGCAGCATCCTGAACGATATCTGCAGCTTCCTGAGCTTCAAATAAAGTTAAAGATTCGCCACCAGTGATATTCATTAACACACCCTGTGCACCAACGATTGATGTTTCAAGTAATGGAGATGAAATTGCTTTTTTAGCAGCTTCAATTGCTCTGTTTTCTCCACTTGATACACCAATACCCATTAATGCAGAACCTTGGTTAGACATAATAGTTTTTACATCGGCGAAGTCTAAGTTAACTTCCCCAGATACTGCGATTAAATCAGAAATACCTTGTACCCCTTGACGTAATACGTTATCTGCTTCTTTAAACGCTTCCATCATAGGCGTTGATTTATCAACGATATCTAATAAACGGTCATTAGGAATAACAATTAATGTGTCTACTGCAGCTTTCATAGCTTCAACACCTGCAGCAGCTTGAGTTTGACGTTTACGGCCTTCAAAAGAGAATGGACGTGTAACGACACCGACAGTTAACGCTCCCATTTCTTTAGCAATTTTTGCGACAACAGGTGCTGCACCAGTACCTGTACCACCACCCATACCAGCAGTAACAAATACCATATCTGCACCTTGAATTGCATCTTCAATTTGCTCACGAGATTCTTCAGCAGCTTTTTTCCCGATTTCAGGATTCGCGCCTGCTCCAAGACCACGTGTTAATTTTTCACCGATTTGGATTTTAGAAGTTGCTTTAGATAAGTTTAAAGCTTGGCCATCTGTATTAATCGCAATAAATTCTACATTGTTCATACCGTGATCGATCATTCGGTTTACGGCATTGTTACCGCCGCCCCCTACACCGATTACTTTTAAAGTTGCTAAATGATTAAAGCCTTGTTCAAATTCTAACATTCAATTTTCCTCCTATATAATTGTGGCCAATTATTCAAATAATGATTTCATAATTCTTTTCATTACGCTTGGTTTTTCATTTTCATCAGTTGGTTGTTCATATGTACCATCAGGTCGTTCTACACGTTCACCGATAGTTTTAGAAGTATACACTTCTGTTTCAACATCTTTATTACTTTTACGTTTGAAGAAACCATCCAAACCTTTAGTTTTAGGTTTATCTTCAATAATTTCTTCTACATGCTCCTCTTCATTAAGGGCATCATGATTATTAATTGTAACATAATCTAATAGTTCATCAAAGTTAATACCACTGTTGATTGTTGAAATACATGAAGAAAATTCAGGTTTTCTGATTCCCATTTGTTGTGGTACATGTATTCTTACTTTTTCACTAACCATATCTGTTAATAATTCTTTAATGCCTAGCATATTGGCACTACCACCAGTGACTACAAATCCACCGTTGATTTTATTTAGACCCATCTCCTGTAATAAATCAAATACTTGAAGGAAGATCTCTTCAACACGTGCTTCAACGATATCACTTAAATCCTTTTGATTAAAACGCATTGGTTCGTCTGAATCAATTTGAGTAACAGTAAAAATGTCCTGTTCTGAAGCGAGATCATAAAATGCATGGCCATATTGTTCTTTAACTTTCTCAGCCTGATCAAATGTGGTGTTTAAGCCTTGTGCAATATCATTAGTGATTTGGCTACCTGCCATTGGAATATTATCTGCATCAAACAGATTACCACGTTCATAATAAGCCACTTGCGTTAATTGATCCCCAATATCAATAACAACTGCACCAAGTTCAACTTCAGTTGGTGTTAAAATGTGTTTATAGTTATAAGCATCTGAATATACATCCAGCACATGAACACCACAACTTTCAACACATTTCAATGTATTGACAAGCACTGATCGATTGATTGTAATAACACCCGCATCAACAGATAGGCTCTGGGTTGCAATCATTTCTTTAGGATCGCTTACTTCGTGTAAGTCATCGACTTTAAACATTTTCGGAAACACACCAATAATTTCAATGTCATTTGATGTATTTTTATCACGAATACCATCTAACACGTCTTCAATATGTTCACCTGTTATTTCAGTTGATTCTCCATTAAACGTTATTTCATGCTCTATATCATGAATTTCTGAATGAATAATAGGCATTTTTAGAAATACATCTTCAAACTCTATACCTGAAGCAATTTGAGCTTTTTTTATCGTATCTTTAATTGCATGACTAGCAACATCAAAGTCATCAATCATACCCTTTTTTATACCATCTGTAAAAGTTTGACCTGTACCTATCACATTAATGCCATTATGAAACTTTTCACCTACTACTACCTTAACGCTCGATGATCCAATATCTATAGAAACATAGTAATGTTCTTCCATCGATAGGCACCTCCTATTTATGTTTATTTAACATACACTATCAATATTACATTATAGACTTTATTCAGAAAACTATAAACGCTTTTTTCACAATAAAATAATTTTTTTAAAAATGTTTAGAGCGATATTTCTATAATTTTATTCTGTCGTTTTTTCTTTTTTAATATCATTCAGCTGATTTTGCAGATCTTTTACTGCCTGCTCCACCTTTTGCTTTTCTTTTTCTTCTTTTACTTTCATTTCAGATTCCATTTCCATACGTCGCGTTTCTGCCTTTTTTGATTCATATGGAATAAAAACTGCACCTATTTCCAAGTCGATAATACCTGGTTTGATAATTTTACCGTTTTCATCTCGCTCAATATTTTTAGCCATACTAGGATAATAATCAAGTTTATCAGATATTGTTCGTAAATCTCCAATGACCTCAAGACCATCTTTCATAAAAAACTGGATGCGTGAGGATGCTTGTTCATTTGGGATAAAGTTGATTTCAGATATTTGATTAACAATTGGTGTTTTCGTCTCATTCAGCACCTTTATCAATTTATTTAATTCTTTTTTGCCAAAATTATTTATTAATGGTGCTTCACCAGATGCTTTAAAATCCTTTTGATGAAGGATTTGTCCATTTTCGAGTACCGGATGAAACTCACTGCCATCCGGTATTAATCCCATCACTTTATATTCATCCACATGAATCGATACTTTATTTGGAAAATGTCTTTTAATTTCTACAGATTTTACACCATCAAGATATTCTATATTATTTGCAATATCACCAGTATTGATACTATAGATACGATCTGACTTAGTAATATTCGCTTTTTTCAGAATATCCTGTTCACTATTTAAAGTTGTGTGATTTACCGAAACTTTACTGACATAGCTAATGTCAGTAAACATATACAGTAATATCAATGTTACGAGTGCAACAATAGATAAAAAGACACCTAATTGAATACGCTGTTTTCTTTTACGACGTTTTCTCTTGTCTTCAATGTATTGCGGCGTTTCAATAATATTATCTTCCATCATTTTCACAATTCCTTCACTTGTGCTATGAAGTCATCTCCTCTAACTTCATAAGTCGGATACTGATCCCAACTTGCACATGCCGGACTTAATAATACGACATCACCGGCTTCAGTTAATTTACTTGTCTTTTTCACCGCGTCTTTTACATCGAGACATTGTGTATATGAAATATTATGTGCTTTTGCAAACGCAATTAATTTATCAGACGTTTGACCATATACATACATATGTTTGACATTTTCGACATGTTGATCAAGCGTTTCAAATCCGTTGCCTCTATCCAGACCACCACATAACCAGTGAATCGGAGAATTAAAGGCACTTAAAGCAAATGTTGTTGCTAAGGTATTTGTTGCTTTTGAATCATTGTAATATTTAACATCATCTTTATTCATCACAAATTGAAGTCTATGTTTTATACCTTCAAACGTTTTCAAAGTTTGCACGATGCTTTCATTTGGTATATTACTTAATTTAGCAGCCGCAATACTTGCTAAAATATTTTCAAGATTATGTGCACCGGGCAATACAGTATCTTTTAAGTCAATAATATATTCTCCCTGAAAATAAATACTATTTCCATCAATATAAGCCCCATCTACTTTTTTATCAGTACTAAAGTAAATAATCTGACTATTAATCTTTTGATTTTCAAGTAATTCTTTTTGTTTCTCATTAAAAATTAAATAATCATCGGGTGTTTGATTTTTAAATATATTTAATTTCGCCTTTACATATTCATCCTGAGATCCATGATAATCCAGATGGGCTGAATAAATATTTGTTATGATAGCGATATGAGGTCTAAAAGCTTTAATACCCATCAACTGGAATGAAGAAAGTTCAGTGATAAGGGTGTCTTCTTTTTTTGCTTGTTGTGCAATCAGTGATGCCACAAATCCAATGTTACCACATAACAATCCAGTTTTTTCACTTTGGTTAAACATGTCACCTATTAATGAAGTAACTGTAGTTTTTCCGTTTGTACCTGTAATGCCTATAATATTGCCTTCATTAATCTGATAAGCAAGTTCTACTTCAGTAATTATCGGAATATGACGAAGCACTGCTTCTTGAATCAATGGAATAGAGTAAGGTATACCAGGGTTTTTTACAATCAAAGATATATCCTCTAATACAGTTTTTGGATGATGTCCGCTTATTACCTTAATATCCATTTGTTCTAATTCTTTTGCTTCTTCAGTTTGACTCACATCTTTACCGTCATTTACAGTGACAACAGCTCCAAGGTTATTCAACAGTTTTGCAGTTTCATATCCACTTTTTCCAAGTCCAAGTACAAGTACCTTTTTGTCGCGGTAGTCAGTTATATTTTTCACTTAATTCACTCCTAAATAAATACCGATTAATCCTGATATTATTCCCACTGTCCAAAATACTATCACTATCTTCCATTCACTCCATCCACCTAGCTCAAAATGATGGTGTAGCGGACTCATTCTAAATATTCTTTTGCCAGTAAGTTTAAACGACGTTACCTGAATCATTACCGATAATGTTTCAAGCACAAATACTAATCCGATAAAGATTAAGGTTAATTCCTGATTTAACATGATAGAAATAGTCGCGATTACGCCACCCAGTGCTAACGATCCTGTATCACCCATAAACAACTTCGCTTTATATTTATTATAAATCAGGAATCCACATAAACTACCGATGAGTATCGCTAAATAATACACCATACCGGCGCTCACTGAATGCGCTAAATATAAATAACAACTAAATGCAATAATTGATAATCCCGTTGCCAGACCATCTAAACCATCTGTCAGGTTAACAGCATTTGAAAATCCGACTTGCCAGAATACGATAAATATTACGTAGAAAATCGATAAAGGAATACCAATATCAGTAAATGGCAAATTTATTTCATTCGATAAAGAAAGCAAACCTAAACCGTTGCTGACAATATAGAACAGTACTGCGATGATAATCTGGAATAAGAACTTTTGTTTTGATGTTAATCCTTGATTATTCTTTTTTACGACAATAATGTAATCATCTACAAACCCAATCAATCCAAACCCTAAAGTTACTAATATCAATAAAATAATTGGTCCGTTGTCCTCAACAAAAAATGTGGCTACAAAACTTAACAAGATTGTACTGATTAAAAAAGTAAGTCCCCCCATGGTTGGTGTACCACTTTTTTGTTGATGGCTTTGCGGTCCTTCTTCACGAATAGATTGACCAAACTTCATTCTTTTAAGTAAAGGTATGAAGAGTGGAACTAAAATTGCTGTTAAAATAAAGCTCATTACTCCAAATATTAACGCATTCATAAAATTTCACATATCAGTTTTTCACTGATTCCTTTCATTTAATTTTCTTTTTTCTTCGAATCTGTTGTCTCCGTTGTATTTTCTTCAATGGTTTTATCTTTTACATCAGAGGCATTATTTTTATCTTGCTTTAATGCCTCCTCCTCTAATTGTTTCTTGAGCGCTTTTTCTTCATCTTTTTTGTTTGCATCAATAATATTATCATATGCTGGAGATTGTTTTAGTGGATCAAGAGAGTCCATTGATACCATTACTTTATCACCTTTTTTCAGTGCTGTATTCGGTGCAACAGATTGTTTCACTACATAACCACTTCCGTCAAACTGAATTTTTATATTGGTCATCTGTTCCAGCATGAGTAAATCTCTCTTTGACCATCCCGTTACATCTGGCATCGATATCTTACCATCTGTTAACAGAAGTACTTTATCACCTTTTAACATCTCAGTATTTAGTGGAAGCTGTCCTATCACCTTATTGCCATCGCCTAGAGTTACTGGCATAAAGCCTGCCCCTTCAATTATACCGCTCGCTTTTTCTGCATTCATATTTGTTACATCTTCAACGTTTTGAGATAGTTTTTTATCCTTATCTTTTGTTGCTCCGACGTTGAGATATTTTAAAGTATTTTCCATCAGCGGTTTATATCCTTTAGATACACCTATATTATAAGCTTCTCCTGCATTTTTCTGAGCGAGCGACATGCCGTAATAGATGATAACTCGTGGATTTTTAGCAGGAGCATACCCCATAAAGCTGACCATGTATGGTTGATATCCTTTCACATAACCACCGTTCTTCGTATCAGGCACTTGTGCTGTCCCTGTTTTACCTGCAATCTTGTAATCATCTATACGATAATTATACGCATGCATCTCAGAACCATAAACAACATCATATAAGGCATCCATTGTTTTATGTGCTGTTGATTTGGAAATTGGTTGCCCAACAACTTTGCGTTCACCCTTGTAAACAATACTTTTATCTGGTGTAACTATGTCTTTAACAAAATATGGACGAAGCATTTTTCCATCATTAACAATTGCTGATTCAGCTTGTAGCATTTGTGCAGGACTCACAGTAGTAGATTGACCAAAGGCTGATACTTTCTTACTCAGTTCATCTCCCCATGAAATATGTCCTGTCACTTCAGAATCGAATAGAGAGTGTGTTGATTTGCCGAAACCAAACTTCTCATAATATCGTTTCATTTTATCTTCCCCAACATCATCCTGGAGTTTCATCATTAAAACATTCGATGATAGCTGGAACCCTTTATTCATTGAAATCATGCCCCATCCTACATCATTCCAGTCGGAGATAACACTACCGGCAACTTCTCTCTCTCCTGACTTGTACTTTTCTTTAGGATGATATTTACCTTCTTCAATCGCTGCAGCTAAGCCGTATGTCTTAAAAGTTGATCCTGGTTCATACGTATTTTGATAGAGGTTATTTGCCCATTTCTCTCCGAAATTCTCACGTGTTTCCGGATTAAAAGTTGGTCTTTGACTATATCCCAGGATTTCTCCTGTTTTTGCATCGGTTACCACTGCAAATAAATCTTTCGGTGCATACCTTTTCACCATTTCATCCAGAGAATCTTCAACGAATATTTGAATATTTTTATCAATCGTCAGACTAACATTATCACCATTGACAGCAGGTACGACATTTCCTGATTTCGGTAATACGTACTGCCAAATATCTTGTTTAAAACTTGTCTTACCAGCTTTTCCTGATAAATAAGTATCAAATATTTTTTCGCTACCCATCATCCCTTGTATTTGATTTGTATCCGGATTCTTTTCAGCATATCCAATTAAATGAGATGCGAAATTACCATTAGGATAAAAGCGTTTTTTCTCTGAGAAAAACGTCAAACCTGGTAACTTTAACTGTTCGATTGATTTCTTCTGATTAAAGGTTAAATCTTTACCTGCCTTACCAAACTCGACCTGGAATGCTTTCTTAGTTTTTAGCGTTTTTAAAATAGATTTATAAGGCATATCAATAATTTTACTTAATGCTTTAGCAGTTTTCTTTTTATCCACCACATGTCTTGGCGGCTTCCCTTTTTGACTCATACGTTTATCAAGCACTGCTACTAATTTATATGAATCTATATCTTCAGCCAGAACTTCTCCGTTACGATCTAGAATTTTTCCTCGCACAGGTTGATTAACAATACTACGTACATATTTTTCACTCGCCCGCATCGTTAAATCCTGACCACTCGAGTGTCCTGTTACCATTACAAAAGAATATTTTAAAATCAATGAAAAAAAGAGCAGTCCGAATAACAACACTAAAAGGACCGCTCCTATTTTATTTTTTCTTATTTTAAGCTTAGTTCGTGACATTTTTTTGCACTACCTTTACGTTATCATTATTCAAGCTTAATCCGAATGATTTAGCTTTACTATAGACACGTTCATAAGAAGATTGTTTCATCGCTTCAGAATTCAATTCACCATTTACTGATTTTTGATGAACGATCTTTTGTTCAACAGCAGCAATCTTAGTATTGGTTTGATACGCATCATATTTTAAAGATAGCATATAAATACTTACTAAAGCAATTAATGTTACAAGTGATAGATATACTAATTTTTCTAATTTAGATAACGAAACAACATGGGTTTTTGTAACGGTTTTTGTCTTAACTTTTTGTTGTGGCTGTACTTGCTCATAATAATTCTGATTGATAAATTCTACTGCCATGTTGTCACCTCTTATTTTAATATTTCAACTACCCTGAGCTTTGCACTACGTGCTCTATTGTTGTCATCTAACTCTTCTTGTGAAGATACAATCGGTTTTCTGTTGACTCTTTTTAATTTTGGTTTGTATTCATCAGGAATAACTGGTAGGCCTCTTGGAATATCCGGACCTTTTTCATATTCTTGAAATACTTGTTTACACAGTCTGTCTTCTAATGAGTGGAAAGTAATAACAGAAATTCTCCCTCCCACCTTTACTGAATCAATCGCTTGTTCTATTGATTCTTCAAAAGCACCAAGTTCGTCATTAACCGCAATCCTTATCGCCTGGAAAACTCTTTTTGCTGGATGTCCTCCAGTCCTCCTGGCTGGTGCTGGAATTGCGTCTTTAATTAATTCAACAAGTTCTGATGTCGTTTCTATCGGTGCAGTTGCTCTCGCATTTTCAATTTTTCTAGCGATTTGTTTAGAAAATTTTTCTTCACCATATCGAAAGAATATAGATACTAACTTTTCATAAGGCCATTCATTCACTACTTCAAATGCAGATAGTTCTTGTGATTGATCCATACGCATATCAAGTCTTGCCTCCTGATGATAACTAAAACCACGTTCACCAACATCCAGTTGTGGACTTGATACACCCAGGTCATAAAGGATGCCATCTACTTTATCAATATTAAGGTCATTTAAGATAGTTCTTAAATTTCTAAAGTTATCTTTTACGAAAGTTACTTTGTCTAAATAATCTTTCAAAATGATTTCAGCGTTATCTAGTGCAGTTTGGTCCTGATCAATAGATATTAGTCGACCATTTGTTAATTGTTTGACTAAGTAAAGACTATGTCCTGCTCCACCTAACGTGCAATCAACATAAATGCCATTTGGATTGATATTTAGCTGATTGACAGTTTCCTTTAACAATACTGTAATATGATGGAACATAGTATCCTCCTATAAATCAAAATCAATTAATTCTTCTGCAATCTCTTCATAATTCTCTTCAGTATCTTCGTAGAAATCATTCCAGTTATTTCTGTCCCAAATCTCTATTCGACTTGAAACACCAATCACTGTACATTCTTTTGACAGCCCGGCATATTCCATTAAATTCTTAGGAATATTAATACGACCTTGCTTATCAATTTCAACTTCAACAGCACCTGAAAAGAATAAACGCATAAATTTTCTGGCATCTCTTTTAGTCATTGGTAAAGTTTTTAATTTTTCTTCAATTCTTTTCCATTCATCTAAAGGATAGCCGAACAAACACTTATCAAGGCCACGAGTGATTACGAAATGTTCAGTTAATTCATCTCGGAACTTTGCAGGTACAATCATTCGACCTTTTGTATCCAATTGATGTTGATATTCACCCATGAACATATGCATCACCTAGCCTTAATATAAATTTACCACATCCCACCACTTTCCTCCACTAATTATACAAAAGTTTTTATAATTTTATTTGAATACGAAAATAACCCCACACCAACGCTTTTTACACGAGGTGGGGGGTTATCCCAAAAATATATTAAATAATTACTTTTTCAAGAGTATTATGGCTTTAAAATAGTATGTTCTAAGGTATAAGATTCTAATTGTTGGATGACTTCATCAAAGATCCCAAAATGATATCTATTGATAAGCTGAAGTGGATGCATAATTCTCTCCTGTAAACCATTATGAGGATTCAAACTATTTCCTATTGCATTGAGAGCTTTAAAATCCGTTTCATATTTACTCTTTAATTCCTGGTCATAACGTTTTTTCAAATAATCAAATTGTCGGTAATGATAATTTAAGTTATCTCTTAACAAACGTTTTGTTTCTTCAGAAATATCAAGAAGTTGCATTGATTCAAATTGTGTTTCCAAACTTCTAATGGTTGATTGAATTTGACTGATCAACAATGGATTCTCACGCGAATTCAAGTATTTTAGACTATAGAAATCAATCCCACGATTAAATAAATCTTCAAACGAAATATCAAAGCGCTGCATGTCTTTTATTATTTTATCATCTGTATAAGTTATACGCATACGAGGTACAACGAGCGGCATCTCAACATTTGCAAATTCAAAAACTTGTTTAAGTTCTCCCCAGTATTTGATTTCAGACGGTCCACCAATAAATGCCAACGTATTGAACAACATTTCTTCCATTAATGGACGTGTTACCACATTATTACTGAATAAGTGAGGAGCAGCTTGTATCATTGCTCTAATTTCCGCTTTTGTAAATACCTTATTAGATTTTGGTAAAATATATTTACCTCCCTCACTTTGAATCAACTGGCGTTTACCCTCAAAAGACATAAAAAGATGAACATTCGTATCTGTAATAATCTGCTTTTCATCAATCAATGAAAACATCTTTTCCTGTCCTTCTCTAAACGCTCGATCAATCGATTCATGATGATCAAACATCCACACTAGAATATCAGTTTCCAGATTTCTTAACGTTTTATTCTGACTATCAATTAAGAGTAAGCCGTACTCTTTAAAAAGTGTATGAATAATATATTGAAAGTGATCTGTCCAGTTTTCAGGTAATTCATTTAATAATGCCTGTATTGATTTTGTATTTTTAGTTTCATTAAGATTTGAAATGAATTGATCAATTGTATATTTTAATGCACTTTGTTCAAAATTTAGCGTTGAAACACTGTCTGTAACCTCATCTTGAGTATGATACTTTATCTTTTGAATATAATGATCACTCGAATATACATTAAGATGATTAACTTCACCAAAGTCATGATCTTCTCCAGCAATCCAGAATACCGGAATAATATTTGTACCAAGTTTTAATGATTGTTCTTTTGCTAACACAATAATAGAAATAATTTTATGTATTGTATAAAGCGGACTCACGAAAAGGCCAGCTTGTTGGCCTCCAATCACAACTTTATGTCCTGCTTTAAGAAGGCTGATATTTTCAAGCTGGGCATCACTTAAGTCAAATTTTGACATATATTCATGAATCACTTGGCTTAAACTTGCTTCTAGCCCATTAGTGGGGTAATTCATACGTTCAAGGTAGCTTGCATCATTTGCCACGTCATATTGATATTGTGAAAGGACTTCATCCTGATGTGTATATCTCTCTATAAACGAACCTTTTCTATCTTTTAATTGCTTAATAATCTCCACTATCATCACACCTCGCATTTAATCATAACTTAGTATAAAGATATTCTATCTTAAATACAATTTAACGGCTTAAAAGACAAAAAAAAGTGTATCGCAAGCGCGATACACTTAATAGCTATTATTTTGAAACTACTTCTTTACCATTATATGATCCACATGATGGACATACGCGGTGAGATAATTTCATTTCGCCACATGATGGACATTCTACCATACCAGGTACAGATAATTTGAAATGCGTACGACGTTTTCTTTTCGCTGTTTTAGATGTTCTTCTAAATGGAACTGCCATTGTATTTTGCCTCCTATCGATCTAGTTTTCAGACATATTGTCTTTTAAAGCTTGAAGTTTTGCAAGCCTTGGATCAACCTTAGGCTGTACTTCTAATTGACTTTCGTCAATAACTTCCCAACCTTTACCTTTTGTTAGCTCTAAATCAACATCCTCTTTTACCACACGTACAGGTTTATTGATTACAACTAACTCCTGGATAACGGGTGTTAAGTCTATAACACCATTATGAATGGCGTGTCTATTCTCATCATATTCAACATAATCTCTATCATCAAAATATTCAACCGATTGAATGTCAAATGGAACTTCAACATCTTCTAATGTTCTTGCACAAGACATAACGAATTGTCCAGTCACATGTAAATCAGCTACTATTTCATTTGACTTAGGTGTTAATTTACCTTTCACCTTTATTGGTGATATATCAACTAACTGTAAGCTAGATATTAAATGATTCAAGTTGATTTCTGACTCAAATGGATAACCACTATCACGGTGTTTTCTTAATTCAGCTAATGACCATTTCATATGGTTTCACCTCTTACAAACACAAAATTTATTTTACCTCTTTTACTAACACTTTGTCAAGATTTTTTCTTAACAGATATTTCTGTTACAATCAATATTATAAACGGATATAAGGGGAATTACAATGCAGTCTATCGGAATTATTTGCGAATATAATCCATTTCACAATGGCCATAAATATCATATAGAACAAGTAAAAAAAATATACCCTGATGCAGTCATTATTGCAATCATGAGTGGTCAATTCGTTCAGCGTGGTGAACCAGCATTCATCAGCAAGTTTATTCGCACGCAAATGGCTCTTGATTTCGTTGATTTAGTTGTAGAACTGCCACAATTTTATGCAGTAAGTTACGCTGATGACTTCGCACGAGGTGGCATAAAAATTGCTCAGTTATTACAATTAGATGCACTGGCTTTCGGTAGTGAATCCGGGACTTTATCATTTGATAAAAAAATAGAAATACCGGACAAGACAATTATACGCACAGGTGCATCATATCCAAAAATTATGAGTACTGGACTAAAATCAAATGATATTTTAGCACAAAGTTATTTACATGCAAAAGATGAATTATATCCTATACTGCATATGATTCCTATAAAACGATATGGTAACGAATATTTAGAAACGCATCTAACTGGTACGATTTCAAGTGCAACTGCCATTCGAAAAAATTATTTTGAAGGTGAAGATATTACCTATGTAATGCCTTATGCCCATTTAATCTCACATCCAGTAAAATGGGATAACTATTTTGAATTATTAAAATATAAAATCATCTCAAACAGTGTAAATGAACTTAAAAGTATTTACACGATGTATGAAGGACTTGAGAATCGATTAAAAAAGGTCATCGGTGAAGTAGATACCTTCGAAGAACTAATACAATCCATGGTCTCTAAGCGTTATACAAAAAGTCGTATACAGCGTTTATTAACATACATTTTACTTAATATCAGAGAAATCGATGTTCCTCATTTAAAAGAAATTAACGCAGTTCGAGTGCTTGGAATGAATAATCCTGGCCGAAATCTAATAAAAAATATAAAGACTACTGAATTAATCACCAATGTAAATAAAAGTAATAAGCATCATTTTGAATTAGAAATAAAATCAAACGAAATATACAATCTCATTAGTGGTTGCAGGATGACAGATTTTAATACGCCTGTTATCTATAAAAATAAAGAGATTAATTAAGCCACACAAACGTGTGGCTTTATTAATTGTCAGAAGACAATATATATTTGTATTTTTCTTTTAAGGCAAGTTCAACATTTTTCGGAACAATGCTTGAAACGTCTCCACCATATTTTGCTACTTCTTTTACCATACTCGATGAAATAAATGAGTATTGATTATTGGTCATCATATACAATGTCTCAATATCATCATTTAATTTCTTATTCATACTCGTAAGCTGCATTTCATATTCAAAATCCGATACCGCACGTAACCCACGCACAATTTGTTTAGCTCCCACGCGTTCACAATAATTGACTAACAATCCAGAGAAATAATCTACCTTTACATTAGGTAAATGCTGCACCGCTTCTTCAATGAGTGCAAGTCTTTCTTCAATAGTAAAAAAACCTGTCTTTTTAGAATTATTTAAAACTGATACATGTATTTCATCAAATAACTCACTGCTGCGCTGGATAATATCTAAATGTCCTTTAGTAATAGGATCAAAACTTCCTGGTACTACTGCAATTTTTTTACTCATAACGACCTCTTAAAATGATTAATTTTGTTATGCCATAAATTTCATTTTTTACAACTTCATAATCTAACGTATCTATGACTTCATTCTTCTCACATTCTATAAGAATTTGTCCGCCGTTTGCAAGTAAGTTAAATTCTTGTATCATCGGAAGAGCTTCATTCACGATATTTTTTTGATATGGTGGATCTAAAAAAATAATATCAAATTGAATATCCCTTTTATGAAGTGCTTTTAGCGCCCTCTTATAATCATTTTTATAAATTTCAACCTCTTCATCTAAAAACGATGTATTTTTCTTGATCATTTGAATCGCATCAAAACTTCCATCAACAAAAATTACTTTAGACAGTCCTCGACTAATTGCCTCTACACCTAATCCACCGCTACCCGCAAATAAATCCAGACCCATTCCCTGCATTGGACCTAATATATTAAACATCGTTTCTTTTATTTTATCTGTCGTTGGTCTGGAAGTTACTCCTTTAGGTGCTGTTAATGAAAATCGTTTATATTTACCAGCAATTACGCGCATATTAAACTCCTTTGAATAATGTATTGTTACGGCTCTTTCATGTATAATGAAATATATTATACAGTGAAGGAGACCATTATGAAACAAGCATTTATTTCTTTAGGCGAAGGGTATAGTGACCTCTTCGAACTTGAACAACTGATGAAGTACAATCATGAACGTACCGATTGTATATTATTTTTACATACCACTCTTGAAGTTACGCCAAAAACATCCGTTGTATTAATAATGAAACCAACAGTGGATGGAAATTTCCAGGCGATGTATAGTATTTTTGAACGCATCAACTATCCATATCCTGACAGCAACAAACGTTTTGAGCTGATAAAATCATGGGCACAACAATATAACATTACGATTAAAGAATTTGATGTGAAAGCTAAGCACTTTTTCTATGAAGAAGCTTTATACCATCAATATTTAATCGGTGTGTTGCGATTGCAACGTGTAATCAAACCGATGCATTAATCTGATTATTTGATGCATAATCGGTTTTTAGTTGTTTGTACGGAGAACTCATTACATGTGTAACAAATTTTAATTTTTCAAGTTGTCCCAGTATACTCTCTAAGTTATCGCTATTAACATACATTGAAACCCATTTTTCTTTACGATTCGTATATACAATATGACCATATTTACGTATTTGACGCTCATGTTTATGACTCTTTAAATAAATGATTAGCTGTTCTCTTTGAACTAATGTCATACTCTTCTTTCCTCTCATTCGGCTTTCTTTTATAGTATCATTAGTTCTGTTAAAATTAAAATAACAAAACATTCTGGAGGTTAATTCTGTGAAAAAAAACTTATTGATAAAATCGACCGTGTTCACTGCTGTAGCATATTCTACTCTACTTGGGATTACTAAAGTTACAAGTAAACAACAACCACGCAAAGTACAATCTTTCTTTAGTAACCGCTCACCCTATATACTGGCTCATCGCGGTGGTTTGAAGTTAGCACCAGAACATACAATGGCAGCTTTTAAAAAGGCCCAACAATTAGGTGTTGACGGCTTTGAAATTGATGTGAGATTAACAAAAGACAATCACATTGTAGCATTTCATGATGCATTAATCGACCGCGTATCTAACGGTTCAGGAAAAGTGTATGACCACACTTTAGCAGAGTTGCTTGAGCTTGATTTTGGCTATCATTTTAAAGATATTAATGGTGAGTACCCGTTTCGTGGATCAACTGACGCTAAAATCATTACTTTAGAGGAGCTACTCGATGCATTTCCTGATATGTTAATTAATATCGACATTAAAGATACATCAGACTCTATGGCAGGTCAACTTGCACCTGTACTACTATATCGTCTGATTCATTCAAAAAATGCCTTTGATCGTGTTTGTGTAACTAGTTTTGAGGATACGCAAATTGCTCGTTTTAATGCATATGCACAGGATCGTATCGCATTAGGCGCTGGAGAAAAAGAAGTCACACGCGCTTATCTTGCATTGAATACAGGTCTGAAACATTCATACCAACCACAAGCAGATACTTTCCAGATGCCGGTTCATTATAAAGGCATACCTTTAGATAATGAAAAGTTTATACAATTCCTGCAATCTTTAAATATAGCTGTTGGCTACTGGGTGATCAATAGTATCGATGAAATGGATGCTTTATTAAAAAAAGGCGTACATACTATTGTTACAGATCGACCTGATTTAGCGATGCATCTAATTAACGAAAAGTATAAAAAATAAGGAGTGGCTATGCCACTCCTTTATGTTTTACTTCATATATTTCAATACCTCTATAATGTGTAATGTTTTCAATCTCTAATGCTGCTGCATCAAACATTGACTGTAGCTGCTGCTTACGATTCAAGAAAAGATTAACCTTATAATAAAAATATATTCTCCCTTTCTTCTTTAATATGCGTTTCATCTCAAATATTAAAGCTTCTTTTTCAAAAAAAGTATCAAAGGGCTGATTAATTAAAATATAATGAAACTTCTTTTCTCTATACGGCAGGTGCTGACTAGATGCGATTTGATAACTATAATGAGGATAGATGTGCATCGCAATATTTAAGTTGCGGATTGACTGATCTAAAATGTATCCTTTAATATTTGTTTGTTGATCCAGTGCGTGTACCCATTTTCCAGTATGACAACCGATACATAACACCTTCTGATGGTATTTTATGGATAGAAAATGTGTTAGAAACTTCTCAAAAATAGGAATGAAGATTAAATCACTATTTTTACTTTTATAGAGTTCTTCATCGGGTCGATTTAAAAATTTTATCTTTTTTTCCCATTTAGATATAAGTTTTTTTTCATCCATGTATGAATTTCCTCCTAACTACACCCGCAACCACTACTACAAGCATGTGATTCAAAAAATGGATTACCGGTTTCAACTTTAATATTGGTCGAAATATGTTGCGTAACAATTACTATCACTTCATCCAGTAAAGTCTGAAGATTCATTTCAAGTTGTTTCAGATGCGCAACTTCTGGATGCATTTCATATTCCTTTTTCTTTCGTCTTGTTTCAAGCATTACCTTCTGATAGTCAGGATGATAACGACCGAATCGGTTAACTTCATCATATTTTTCTTTAAGTTTAATTAAATCTTTTTTGATTTGCTGAACTTCAGCATTGTCTTCAAGTTCAATATACAGCTGTTTATATTGGAGGTACGCTTCACTATTTAATAACATTTTATTTAAATTTTCTGATCGTTCTATTACAGCTAAGATTTCATTATCATAAATCATATTCGTCATCCTTAATTCTCATTATTATCTGATGTGTTTTGAATAAAAATCAATGAATAGTATGAGCCTGAAATGCCACCACCCATTTGATTTATATTTTTATAGAGCATATTCTCACGATGTTCATCCGAATTTAACCAGCTGTTGATTAAGCTTGGCACATCATCAAAATTATAGGCGATATTTTGAGAAAGGTGTGAATATTCAATATCAAGTTTATTGAGCTCATTGCCTATCTCATCTTCTACCTGTGTTACTTTCTCCTGCTTATCCTTATTTAACGAGGCTACTTGAAACTGTGCAACATGATTAATTAATTCATTTGTTTCAAGCGGTGCTTTCCCATTAATTTTTCGCATATAATTAGTGATCTCAAACATCGTAAGAACTTTGTTGCTATTTATTGCTACTTCATCTTTAGTATGCATCGTCTCGCCGGTTGTTTTCTCGATTGTTTTACCATTGTTGCTCATTGCATAGGGTTGCATATCAACTAAAGATTCCGGTGTAATATATCTAATTGCCATAACTTTATTTGAGATTCTATCGATATATACTTGTACAAATACGTTATCGTATTGTATTAATGTTTGTGTTTTAATGTCTACCTCGGTCAATTGAAATTGAAATTCGCCGTCTTTAGTTTTTATGATAGGTTCACTGACAATTGCATTCCCATTAAAGATGTTATCGGCCGTCTGCCCTATCTTAAAAGGATAACTTTGTGCATTTTTACCTGTGGCATAAATCATCACGATTCTATTCTTCTTAACGCCTACAATATAATATTTATCTTTAAAGTCATATACAAAATTTTTATAATTAAAGTTAGAATCATATATGCGATCAGGATAGCCATATTTCTTTGTAAATTCATCTATATTATTGCCTATAAATATTCCAAGACCTTTCATTAATTTTGGACGTTTAATAGATTGATTTGGACCTTTATTAATCTTTTTTTGCTGTATCTTTTCCTTCGCTGGATTCTCTAAGATATCAAATTTGAGTGACGGAGAATAAAATAAGTAAAATAAAAATATTCCCATAACCAATATAAGTAGAAGTTTAATTAAAATACTCTTCAAAAATACACCTTCTTTATTTATTTCTTATCACTATTCTAACATTATTTGATTTGAAATGAATATTCGATTGCATCAATAGCATTTTTATCATAAAATTGAAAGTAGAATGATTTAGGGAGGAACTATAATGGTATTCACAAATTCAGGTATTGAAACAGTTGTAGCTGAACAATCTTTAATCCAGCATGTCATGAATAAACATGGTTTAGTTTTAGGGGGACACTGGGACTTTGAACGCGTTACTTACGATTTAAAATATGAATTATCAGAAGGTATTTATTATTTAAGAATTCCTGGATATGCGATTGATGGTGATGTTGGAGCACGTAATGCAACACTTCAAATGATGGATCCTTATTTAGGTAAACATTATTATCCAACTGGTGTTGAATATGGTGAAGATGAATATTTCAGCGAAGCGCTTGTTGAACATTGCAAACGTACAATCACAAGTATTTATAATGATATTAGAGCAATTCAAGCATAAATAGAATTAATGGCAGGCGTGAACAAATTCTTTTGTCTCACGCTCTTTTTCTTATTATTAATGAGGTGACGCGATGATCAAAAGATGGCTTAATCGACGTGTAATCATCATGATTACATTTATATTAATCACGTTATTATTGATGTATTTTATTATTCCTATTTCTATACCTTTAATTACAGCGTTAATCATGGCTTTAATGATTGAACCTGTCGTTAAACTTTTAGAAAGAAAAGTAGGCACAAGAAAATGGAGTGTTACTATAATATACTCCAGTATTTTAATAACACTACTCACGTTTACTTATTTCTTTTTAACAAAACTAATTGAACATGTGATTCAATTTTCAAAAGAATTACCTGATAAGATGAATAGATTAATGGCTGCCTGGGATAAGATTGAAATTAAAATTTCTAAATTAATTCCAGATAGTGTCGCAACGTCATTATTTGATGAAATACAAAAATACTTACTGACAATGCGCAGTTCAATATTAAATTACTTTAACGTTGAACGTATTACTTCACTTGTGGCAGGCCTTCCTGAAACTTTTATCTCTGGACTAGTATTTTTAGTTGCACTTTTTTTATTTATGCTGGAAATTCCAAAGATGCATCAATTTATTAGAAATCATACTTATGAAAGAACATACCAGAAAAGTGCCTTTGTATGGAATCGTGTCACTTCATCTATCTTTGGTATGATGCGCGCGGCAATAATATTATCTGGCATTACCTGGTTTTTTACTTTTATCGGTTTATTATTTATAGTGCCTGAAAGTGCCTTAGTGTTATCCTTTATTATTTGTCTTGTAGACTTGTTACCGATTATCGGTGCCACAGGTATTACAATTCCATGGGCGATATATGCATATATCACTGGGGATGTTTCTCTTGCTGTTAAGCTGATTGTGTTATCTGCATTTTTATTAATACAACGTAAAGTATTAGAGCCAAAGATTATGGGCAACGGTGTCGGTTTAAGCCCATTACCTACTTTAATCGCTATGTATATCGGACTTAAACTTTTAGGTTTCATAGGATTTTTTGTAGGACCCATCATCCTTATTATTTTACTTACTGTTATAGAATCAGGGGCTATAAAAACTAACTTTAAAATATAAAAAAATCGTCTCTTAGATTGAGACGATTTTTTTAAAATCCTAAAATAGCTTTTATAACTGAAGTCGTTTCTCCACCATGATAAAAAACATAAAGCAATAAATATACTGAAACACCTGTAATAGCTGTAAAAAACCAAATCACTGATGTAATTGGACCAAGTTTACGATGAATATTTAATTTATCTTTCATACCTGTATATAAATTAATGATCCCCATAACTCCACCAATCGTTGCTAATGTAATATGAAAGATTAAAAAGATAGTATAGTAAATTTTAATATTATCAGGTCCACCAAAAGAAGTATTTCCAATAAAGATTGTTCTAGATGCGTAAATAATAAAGAATATTGTTGCTGCAACCCCTGCAGCCATCATTACTTTTTTATGTGCTTCAATATTTCCTCTAGCGATTAAATACCATCCTATAGCGACTAATATCGCACTAATTACGATGAATGACGTACTGATTGTTGGTAAGATTGGTAAATTCATATTGTCCCCCTATTCAAATTCTTTAAAATAAGCATTTTGTCTATTTCTTTCCTCTAAACTTAGTCGTGTTACTTCATCCGGATCAATTCGTTCAGAACGAGACCAATTTACAAAAATATAATAGAACATGAATCCAAAGAAGATTTCTTGTAATACCTTCATAATTACGCCACCCGTTTGCTGATCATCTTTTGGCGTCATATTCGTAAAATACTGCGGTCCGCTTATTCCAGAATTCGCAAACACATCATTTAATGTTCCAGTCGGCACACAAAGCTGCATCGCACTCATCCATGCTTTTGGATCAGTATATGTTTTATACATTGGATGCTGTGCAAATATAATTAACCCACATGAAGGTGTTAAAAGTACCCCAATAGCAAAAATATATCCTAATTTCATCAAACCAGATAACTGTTTTTTTGACTCATCTTTTTGATTAAAAATTGGATACCACATCGTAAATGAAGTTAATGTTAATAAAATTGTATATAGAGAATGTGGTGTGGCATTCTGTTTTAGAAAATCTAGCACAATGGGTAGATGATATAATGAAAAGAATGCATTAAATGTCACTAGTGCAACAATCGGTCGCGTCATAAAATTGAAAGCAGGTTTTATAAATGGTTGTTCTATACAGTAATCTATTAAATAATTAGGTATAGCAAAATACAGTAATGGTACCATTAAAAGAAATAAAATAGCCATCTGAAGCATGTGGAAACTAAATATAATATGGCTTAATAAATCAATTGGAGAACCTTTCATGATATAAAGTAATATCATTAAGAAAACAAAAAGGATACCTTCCGATTTTTTTAATGGTCTACTTCCAGGTATATCTTTATACCACTTCACAGTAATTAAAAAATAAACCACTATAGCAAAAATAATAGCAACTAAAAAGAACGGACTCCAGTTGGCCAAAAATCCAAAGATCGAGATAGAACGAATGCTACCCATAAATATCACTCCATAAAATATACTCTCATTATTATAACGTAAATAAAGGCAATAAAGTGAAAAAAATTTATCAATTTCTTGACGAATCATCAAACTAAAAATCCCTAAAAATCATTCAATGATTTTTAGGGATTTTTGAATATTACTGAACGAAGTTTCAGTAACAATTATTTCATTAATGGTTCACCTAACCATGTAATGTAAAGTGCCATCACAATAAATGTACCTGCAATAAATAATCCAGATAACATCATTAATTTAGCAGCGCCATGACCAGGGTGTTTCATGTGCATGAAGTAATAGAATTGTAAAATAACTTGAATTAAAGCCATTAATAACACTGCTGGAATAACGAAATCTTTACTTAATCCTGCTGCAACCATTGCAAACGCGATAAATGTTAAGAAAATCATTACAGCAAATGTTGTCACTTGCATTCTCATTTCTTCAGTACGTGTTCTTTTTTCATAGTTGTAACGTTCCTGATTAAACTTTAAGTTGTGTTTAGTTTCGTTTGACATTATCCTAACACCCCTAACAAGTAAACTACTGTGAAGATGAATACCCAAACGACATCTATGAAATGCCAGTATAAAGCAGCCGTATTAAACTTCGCAGCGTTATATACACTTAAACCACGTTTCATGTTACGTACGATTAAAAGTATAATCCATGTTAAACCGATAATCACGTGGAATCCATGTGTTCCTACTAAGAAATAGAATGCTGAACCGAATGCACTTGATCTGAATGTATGACCTTGGTGTACATATTCAACGAACTCATAAATTTCAAGGCCTAAGAATCCTAAACCTAAAACAACCGTTACGATAAACCATGTAATCATTTTACCGAAATCATAGTTTTTCATGTGATATAATGCGTAAACACTTGTTAATGAAGAAGTTAATAATAACATTGTCATAACAAATGCTAATGGTAAATGGAATAAGTCTTTCGCTAATAAATGATCCTCACTAGGAACATGATCTTTAAGTGCTAAGTAAGTAGCGAATAAAGATGCGAATAATGCTGTTTCTCCACCAAGGAAAACCCAGAATCCTAATAACTTATTTTTACCTTCCATAGAAGCTGTTTCAGGATGACTTGGCCATCTTTCAATGGTCATTTTTTCTTCGTGATGTGCCATTATTTAACACCTCTTTCGTACTCAATTAACTCATCTTTAGTAATATGGTAACCTAAATCATCTTTAAGTGAACGTGCAATCATAGCACCGGCAGTAATCGCTAATCCTAATCCTAAAACGAATGGTGCCCATGGTTGCGCTGGTAAATCTTTTACTGCATCTAATGCCCATTTTTGACCATCAGCTAAGTATAATGCGCCGAATGCTGCAACGAATAAACCTAATGACTGTATAAATGGAAGTATAGAATTATTAGGCATATGGATATCACCTAAAGATTCAGCAGGTAAAATTTGACCGTTACCTTGTTTTTTCTCTAGATCGAATGCATCTAATCCACGTACAAGTGGCGTTTGTGCAAAGTTATAGAAAGGTACAGGCTGAGGTAATGACCATTCTAATGTACGTCCGTCACCCCATGCATCGCGACCAACTTTTGGCGCTTTAGCTAAAGTGATTACTACATTGATTAATAAGATAATTACTGCGACAGCCATCGTTAACGCACCAATTGTAGACACTAAGTTAAATGTATCGTAACCTTGTCCTGGCAAATAAGTGAATACACGTCTAGGCATTCCCCATAATCCTAAGAAATGTTGTACTAAGAATGTTAAGTGGAAACCAATAACGAATAATACGAATGCAATTTTTCCTAATTTTTCGCTTAAAATTTTACCAAACATTAATGGGAAGTAGAAATGGAATCCTGCAAGTAAAGCAAATACTACCCCACCAACGATAACGTAGTGGAAATGCGCTACGATAAAGTAAGAATCATGATATTGATAGTCAGCTGGAGCTGAAGCCTGCATAACACCTGTTACCCCACCCATAACAAATGATGGGATAAATGCTAATGCATAAAGCATCGGTGTAGTAAATTCAATACTACCACCCCAGATTGTAAGTAACCAGTTAAAGATCTTAACCCCAGTCGGTACTGCAATTGCCATCGTTGCAACAGCGAAGATAGCGTTAGCAGTTGGACCCATACCTACTGTAAACATATGGTGAGCCCAAACCATGAATCCTAAGAAACCGATTAATACAGTCGCAAATACCATTGCTGAATAACCGAATAAACGCTTTCTTGAGAATGTAGAGAAAATCTCAGAGAAAATACCGAATGCTGGTAATACTAAGATATAAACTTCCGGGTGACCGAAAATCCAGAATAAATGTTCCCAAATAATTGTGTTACCACCTTGTGATACTACGAAGAAACCAGTACCGAACATTCTATCGAAAATAAGTAAGAATAAACCGATAGTAAGTGGTGGGAATGCGAATACGATTAATACACTCGCAACAAATGTAGTCCATGTAAATAATGGCATACGCATATATGTCATACCAGGTGCACGCATATTCATAATCGTTACGATAAAGTTAATACCAGCGATTAAAGTACCAGCACCCGAAATTTGTAAACCTAAAGCATAAAAGTCAATACCATGACCAGGTGATGCTAAAGATAATGATGCATAAGAAGTCCAACCTGCATCAGGCGCGCCACCTAAGATCCAAGATAAGTTTAAGAAAATTCCACCAAAGAAGAATAACCAGAAACCTAAAGCATTTAAGAACGGGAATGCAACGTCACGAGCACCAATTTGTAATGGTACAGCAGCATTCATAAATGCAAATAACAATGGCATTGCTGCTAAGAAAATCATTGTAGTACCGTGCATTGTAATGATTTGGTTGAATAAACCTGCTGAAACGAAATCATTTTCAGGAACAGCAAGCTGAATACGAATAAACATCGCTTCAATACCACCCATGGCGAAGAATAATCCACCCATGATAAGATATAAAATTGCAATTTTTTTATGGTCAACAGTTGTTAAATATTCCATAATTAAACCACGTTTTTTTTGTGTAGCCAATTGTGTAACCTCCCTTTATTTATTACTCTTCAACTTTACGTTCCATTAAGTATTTCGCTAAAGCATCGATATCTGAATCACTTACTTTATAAGCACCAGTCATTTTATTACCTGGCTTAACTGATTCAGGATCTTTAATCCATTTTTTAAGATTTTCTTCATTATATTCTAAAACACCAGCAACTCTGTTACGGTCACCAAATGTAGTTAAGTTAGGTCCTTTTGCTCCTTTACCAGTTGGTGTTACAGCATGACAACCTTGACAAGATTGTTTGAAGACTTTTTCACCTTCTTTAGCGTCAGTAGTTGCGACTGGTTTCTTGATGTCCTGCATAGATTTAACCCAAGATTTAAAGTCATCTTTAGACATAGTTTTAACTTTGAAATCCATTAAAGCGTGAGAAGGTCCACATAACTCAGCACACTTACCATAGAACATATTTTTAGCATCTTTAGCTTTTTTATCATCAAATACTAAATAGAACTTATTAATATTTTCAACGTTTGTATCCATTTTACCACCCACTGCTGGAATCCAGAATGAGTGTTTAACGTCAGCTGAATGTAATTTAAAGTAAACTTTCGTATCAGTAGGAACTACAAGCTCTTGACTTGTTACAATCTTTTGGTTTGGATATTCAAATTCCCACCAGTAAAGGTTGGCAGTTACATCAACTACAAGTTCTTTATTCTTACCTTTAGCATCAACTTTATCAATCGCTTTAGTATCAGCTAATTTAAATGTAAGCATTACAGTTGGAATTGCTAAAATTATTAACAATAGAATAGGAATTGTTGTCCAGATAATCTCTAATTTATGATTACCGTGTACATCCTTAGGTACAAAATTCTCTCCAACTTTACCACGTCTGAATTTTACAACTGCTAAAACGAAAATAACAACAACTACAGCAATAACAAAAAGCATGATGTAAACTGCTAACATCATTAAGTTGAATTGATCTTTTGCAACTTCCCCAGCTGGACGTAAAGCTGAAAGGTAAGGTTTACCACAACCAGCTAACGTCATTACCAATAATGAAATTAAGCCCATCAACTTTACATTCTTAAAATTGTTCTTCATTAAATTCTAACCCCTCTTTCACCATTCATAATCAAATCATTTGAATTAATGTAACTACTACTATCATAACAAAAAATATCATCAAATAGTTTAAAGAATAGATAAACATCGACATTGCCCATTTATTCTCTTTCACATTTGATTTAAATCCAGAAACGGCAAGCAATAACCATCCAAGATTTAATATTGTTGCAAGCACTATAAAGATAGTTCCAAGCTCACCCATCAAAAATGGTGTCGGTAAGAGTAAGGCAACCCAGAAAAGCATACCTAATCTTGTTCTGGCAAAACCTTTAACAGATGGAAGCATTGGTATTCCTGCCATAGCATATTCATCTTTACGTTTAATGGCAAGTGCATAAAAATGTGCAGGCTGCCATGCAAACATAATGAAAAATAACATCCATGCAATCTTAGAAAGATTCGGATCAATTGCAGCCCAACCAACAAGCGGCGGAACTGCACCTGGAAAACTACCTATTATAGTATTTGACACTAAATGACGTTTAGACCAAACAGAATACAATACCACGTAGCCAAATATACCAAGAAAACCGATGATGCCTGTTTCAATATTAATCATAAATAATAATACTTCACCAATTAACATTAAAAGTACACTTAATTTGAAAATATCCTGTGAACCGATTTTACCTGTTACACTTGGTCTGCTTTGTTTACTTGGCATAATACGGTCAATATCCTGGTCGTAAAAGTTATTTAATGCACAACTTCCTGCCATAATAAATGTAGAGCCGATCAGCATCGTTAAAAGTTCAGGAATGCTACTTAAAAATGAACGCTGTGTCATCATAATCGCAATAAAAGCTCCGGCAAATGTCGGTATCAAATTTCCTTGAACAAGACCAAGTTTGATTACTGCTTTAACATCCTTAAATGTCAAACGCGACTCATCTGCTGAAATATCGCTTTTTAATACTTGTTCATTTTGCATTTTCACCCTCCTTTAACAATACTAACGCATATAATAACAATAATATATGAAAACTGTCACATTTTCTATACATTTTCGAAATTAAATTGTGACATTTTTCTTTTTCGTGAAACATCAAATATTTCACGAATGTGACACATTTACAACCAGCATAGATTGTTATACTATAACTTAAGTATATACTGAAGTCGCAATGTAATAAAGATTACATTTACACTTTACGTGGATAATGAAATTTTAGAGGTGAAGGTATTTGTTAAAAGAAAAAAATTTAAAATGGCTGTCTCTATTCACGACCATTCTCATGTTGTTTGTTCAGATAGGTGGTGCGCTTGTTACAAAAACAGGCTCAGCAGATGGTTGTGGTAAAAGCTGGCCACTTTGTCATGGTAAGTTTGTACCGACACATATTCCAAAAGAAACTTTAATTGAACTAGCACATAGAGGCGTTTCAGGTCTGGCTTTAATTTCTGTTACATGGCTTGTTGTTTTAAGCATTAAATATATAGGTTATAAAAGAGAAACAAAATTTCTTTGCAGCTTAAGTATAGGCTTTATCTTTGCACAAGCATTGATTGGTGCTGCAGCAGTAATGTGGCAGCAAAATGGATTTGTATTAGCTCTTCACTTTGGTATTTCACTTATTAGCTTCAGCGCTGTGTTTTTGCTCACATTATTAATATTTGAAGTTGATCAGAAGTTTGATGCTTCTAAACTGGTTATTCATTCTCATTTGAGAAGACACACCATTGCTTTAACAAGTTATATTTATATTGTTATATACAGTGGTGCTTTAGTAAGACACGAGAAAGCAAGTTTGGCTTGCTTAAGCTGGCCGCTCTGTAAACAAGGCCAAGTTGGATTACCTGAGACATTTTTCGAGTGGATTCAAATGAGCCATAGAACCTTGGCACTTATCTTGTTTATCTGGTTAAGTTATGTCGTTTTTCATGCCGTTACACGTTATAGTGAATACCGTGTCATTAAATATGGATATATGATCGCGTTCCTGTTAATATGTCTGCAAGTAACGACAGGTGCTCTATCAATATTTACGATGTTGAACTTATATGTTGCATTACTACATGCGTTATTTATAACATTGCTGTTTGGCTTATTATGTTATTTCATTCTATTAATATCACGCGCAACACAAAAATGACCTGCTTAACAAGCAGGTCATTTTTGTGTCTATTGATTATGATTTTGATTCAGATATTTCTATTAATAAATCTGTTGTTTGTATACTATCCCCCGATTTGACATAGACTTTAATAATCGTACCGTCAAACGGAGCTTGTATCGTTGTTTCCATCTTCATTGCTTCAGTTATGAGTAGTGCCTGCCCCTTCACAACATTCTCGCCTTCTTGAACTTTGACATCTCCGACTGTACCAGGCATTTGAGCACCGATATGATTTTTATTTTTAGGATCCGCTTTTGGTATAGTAGTTTTTGTAGGTTCAACGTTCGTATCTTTCACATATACCTTTCTACTCATACCATTAAAATCAAAATAAACCCATCTATAACCATCATCATGGACGTGACCAACACTAATGAGTTTAACAATGAGTGTCTTCCCTTCATCGATAGCAATCTCAACTTTTTCATTTTTACGCATACCATAGAAAAAAGTTGGTGTGTCTAATAATGACACATTAGCGAATAACTCATTTGTTGTGATGTACTGTTCATACACTTTCGGATAAAGTGCATAACTAATGACATCCTGCTCTGTTACAGGTTTGATTTGTTTATCTTCTAATTCTTTACGCAGTACATCAAAATCAACAGGTGACAGTAATTCTCCTGGACGTACATCTATGCTCTTTATGTCTTTTAAAACGACATTTTTGAGTTTCTCAGGAAATCCATTCGCAGGTTGTCCGATTTCACCTTTAAAGAAAGATACTACTGACTCGGGAAAATCTAATGTTGCTCCGCGTTCAATAACTGTCGTTTCATCTAAATCATTTTGTACCATATATAAAGCCATATCACCGACGACTTTTGATGAAGGCGTTACTTTTACAATATCACCAAACATTAGATTCACACGTCTATACATATCCTTAACTTCATTAAAGCGTTCTCCTAAACCTAAACTTTTAGCTTGCATACCTAGATTTGAATATTGACCACCTGGCATTTCATGTTTATAAATTTCAGTATTTGGAGATTTAATATCACTTTCAAAATCTTTATAATAGTGACGAACACCTTGCCAGTAATTTGATAGTTTTTCCATCCCATCTATATCTGCTTTTAATTTACGTTTCTTTCCGCTAATCGCATAAAATAATGAGTTCGAACTCGGTTGACTTGTTAAACCACTCATCGCACCAAGCGCAGTGTCCACAATATCCACACCAGCATCAATTGCTCTCGCATAAGTCATTACACCATTTCCACTCGTATCATGCGTATGAAGATGGATTGGCATATTAACAGTTGCTTTCAGTTCACCTATTAATTCATAAGCCGCTTCAGGTTTAAGTAACCCAGCCATATCTTTAATCGCAAGGATATGGAATCCTTCTCGTTCCATAGATTTCGCCATATCTTTATAATAGTCTAATGTATAAACATTTGAACGTTCAGGATTTAATATATCACCAGTATAACAAATTGCTCCCTCTGATATTTTTCCTGCTTTTTGTACTGCTTCATTGGCAACCTTCATTTGATCTAACCAGTTGAGAGAATCGAAAATTCTAAATACATCAATACCTGCTTTTGCACTTTCTTCAACAAATTTAACAATCACATTGTCAGGATAATTTTTATATCCGACCGCATTCGAAGCACGCAATAACATCTGGAATAAAACGTTAGGGATAGCTTTACGCAAACGTTCAAGTCTCTCCCACGGATCTTCTTTCAAAAAGTTATATGCAACATCGAATGTTGCTCCCCCCCACATTTCAAGTGAAAAACAATCTTTAAAATAATGACTTGTCATTGGAGCAACTTCTACGATATCTTTTGTCCTAACTCGCGTTGCAAGGAGTGATTGATGCGCATCTCTAAAAGTTGTATCTGTCATCAATACTTCATTTTGCTCTAAAAGCCATCGCTTAACATATTCTGAACCATACTTGTCTAATAATTGTTTCGTTCCAGGTTGAGTGTTCGACTCTATTCTTTCTATCGAGAGTGGCTCAAAATTTGGTTTTTCTTTCTTTTCAATACCTGGAAAACCATTCACTGTTACGTTTGCAATATATTCTAATGTTTTTGTACCACGGTCACGAGGCGCTTTGATATCGAATAATTCAGGAGTTTGATCAATAAAATTTGTCGTATAATTACCGCTAATAAATTCAGGATGTTTTACAACATTCATAAGGAACTGGATATTCGTCTTTATACCGCGAATTCGCATTTCACGAAGTGAACGTATCATTTTTTCTTCAGCTTGCTTAAAGTTTATAGCTTGCGTTGAAATCTTAACCAGCAGTGAATCATAGTAAGGAGAAATTTCAGCTCCCTGGAAGCCATCACCTGCATCAAGTCTAACACCAAACCCTCCAGTCGAGCGATAAGCCATAATAGTACCTGTATCCGGCATAAAATCATTTAATGGATCTTCTGTAGTGACACGGCATTGGATAGCGTAACCTAATGTAATGATGTCCTCTTGACGTGGCATATCAATCAACGCACCATGCATATTTTCTCCGTCGGCAATTAAAATTTGAGTTTTTACAATATCTACACCGGTTACCATTTCTGTAATGGTATGCTCTACCTGAACACGGGGATTGACTTCAATAAAATAAAACTCATTATCACTGACTAAAAATTCAACTGTTCCAGCATTAATATAATCAATTTTTTTCATTAATTTAACTGCTGCATCACAAATACGTGTTCTTAATTGTTCAGATAATCCTACTGAAGGTGCAACTTCGACAACTTTTTGATGACGACGTTGTACCGAACAATCACGTTCAAAAAGATGAACTATATTACCATGCGTATCTCCTATTATTTGAACCTCAATATGTTTTGGATTTGAGATAAACTTTTCAACATAAACTTCAGAATTACCAAATGATTTTAATGCTTCTGACTGTGCGCGATGATATGCATCTTCTAATTCACTCTCTTGTTTAACAATTCGCATTCCTTTACCGCCACCACCAGAAATAGCTTTGATAATAATCGGAAACCCATATTGCTCAGTAAATTGTTTTAAATCTTCAAAACCTTTAATCGCATCTTTTGTACCTGGTATCACTGGTAAGTCGGCTAACTGTGCAGTAGCACGTGCTTTAACTTTGTCTCCAAACATATCTAGATGTTTAATTTCAGGTCCGATAAATATAATGCCTTCTTCAGCACAGCGCTGCGCAAAAGTCATATTTTCACTCAAAAACCCATAGCCTGGATGAATTGCATTTGCTCCACATTTTTTGGCAATCTCAATAATTCGTTCAATATGAAGATAACTTTCAGTCGGACCAATATCTTCTCCTATAAGATATGATTCATCTGCTTTATATCTATGTAGAGATCCTTTATCTTCATTTGAATAGATAGCAACAGTTGGAATATCAAGTTCTGTCGCTGCACGACAAATCCTTATCGCAATTTCACCACGATTTGCTACTAATAACTTTTTGATATGATTCATGAATAAACCTCCCTGATTTGTTAAAGCATTCACATACATTATATACAATATTTATTCAAAGACCTATTAATCTACTGATTGTACATAAAATATTCATAAATATTATGTGCAATTTATTAATTAAATCAAAAAAACGCATATCAAAAGATATACGTTTTAATTTAAAGATTTATAGTTTTGTTATTCAAGCGATTTCTTTTTTACATCTTTGGCAGCCATTAATAGGAGTCCAACAGCAATTGATAAGCTGAGTAAACTTGAACCTCCATAACTTAAAAACGGTAAAGGAACTCCCGTTAAAGGTATGAGACCTGATATTCCTCCTAAATTGATAAATGCCTGAATACCGATATAACTGGCAACACCGACACAAATAAGTTTGTAGAATACTGTATCCGCAAGTGCTGCATACATGAAACCTTTATATACAATAAAGAAAAGTAATGTGATGATGACGAACACACCTACCAAACCAAGTTCCTCAGAAATAACTGCAAAGATAAAGTCAGTATGGGGTTCAGGAAGATACCCAAGCTTCATTACGCCATTTCCTAAACCTTTTCCAAATATGCCACCATTACCGATTGCCATCAATGAATTAGATAAGTGGTATCCGGCTCCAGCTTCATCTTTAAAGGGATTAGCTAACACTTCAAAACGCTGTTGTTGATGGGTTGCAAGAAGTTTGCCGGTTATCAAAAACATACCGGTCATAATCAGTACAATTGCTCCGCTTACAAGCCCTATCATAATCATCATGGCACGGAATGCAATCCCTGAGTATAGAAAGATACAACCGATAATCATCATGATAATCATCGTTGAACCAAAGTCATTTTGAATAATAACAAGGCCCGCACATACACCAACTAATATAAGTGGCGCAATAATATCCCAGCTCATCTTCTCGAGATTATCTTTTTTATCATAAATGTATGCCAGATAGATGATAACAACAATCTTTAAAAATTCAGAAGTTTGTAGTTGCATAAAACCTAAATTTAGCCAACTGGTTGCACCATTAACTTCTTGACCAAATAATCGAGTAAATAATAGCAGCACCATAATAGCAATAATAGAAAATTGCTGAACACGCTTATTTTTTATAATTTTAATTGACATGAAATATGCCATAAAAAATACAATGCCAAAACTTAAGATGATTGTGACAAGTTGTCTAATATAGAAATATGAAGCATTCACTGGCCTTCCACCTGTTAATGTTCCCCTAGTAGCTGCAACCATGCTCGCACTATAGATCATGACGAGCCCAATTAGAACAAGCGCAACATAACTTAGTAGTAATGGGAAATCTACATACTTTGTATATTCTTTTATGTATGCTATAAAATTTCTTATATGTTTCAAATAAATCCGCTCCTGAAAATAAATTAAGTCTAAAGCAAACGCTCTAGACTTTAGACATTTGTGAAGGCATCATGCAGTTTAGAAAGTTCTTTCTCGAGAGCAGATAAAATCTTCTTACCTTCATCTTTTTCAATTAATCCGATGCGCGTTGCAAAATCAACTTCGCGGCTTAATCCGAACATTTGTGTATCTAACACCTCTTCATATAGAGGACATTGTGGCATTGTTAAATTGTCCATTTGAACTTTAATCAGTTGCAGAATTTTATCTGCATCTTGATTGAGCTGGTCATATGCCTTTTGTTTATAATCTAAATTGTCACGCATAGCATACACCCTCATTTCATTATTCTTATACTTTAAAATTCTATATGACAAGTGCTTAAAAATCAAGCATTTACTTATATAGAATATGGTATGATAATTGAGAAAGGGTGATACTATGATTATACAAATTAAAGGAAAAGTAAAATTTAATATAACGTTAGATCCTTCAACTTTTATTTTTGATGACCGAAAAGTTGAAATGGAAGAACTTATGCAAGGTAAGTCTACCGGTGAAGAAGAAATTACCTTCCAGGATAATTATGAATGGAACCGTGAAATTTTAGAAGGCGGTTCTAAACCACCAACACTTGTTTCTGAGAAAAAATTTAAGAAACAAGCACTGCTTGAAGGTACTTTTCTGATGAATATGCATTCATTTATTATCAATGCCGAACCTCATAGTGATGCAAGATATGTGGAACTGTCTAATGAAAATAGTAGCGTTAATATCACTTTGGAAGAACTTAAAAATCTATATTTTCAATTCTCTAAAGAAGGCAAACGTTTATATGAAGATGGTATGGTTGATGCATTTTTGTACAATGGTGAATTGAAGCAAATAATGCAACATGTTAATGGTATAACACTTATTTAAATTTTGTTAAACGAAAAACAAGCCTAAATTATTCAGGCTTGTTTTTTCGTTCTTTATGCAGTCTATAACGATATAATCCAAGTACAATTGCTGCAATGGTTAAACTTTCACCTACCGGTAAGAATACCGCTAAAAAGTTTAATATAATACAACCCAGGAATAACAGAATATAAATGATCACGTTTTGCCAAGGTTTAAGCTTTCTTGCAAATCCTAAATTATAAACAATTGCACTTAATATAAATATCGCGATAAGCAGATACCACATCCCAGTATCAGGATGTTTATCAACAGCAAATAGTTTAGCAAGAAATGACATTCTTTGCTCAGGATCTACGCTAACCTGCGCATTACCGATCAAATAATTCATCGATTATTCCTCCTCTTGCATTGCTGCTTTCGCTTTCTTTTGCTCTCTTTCACGTTGAGACTTATCTAATGTTTTCTTTCTTAGACGAATAGATTCAGGCGTTACTTCTACTAATTCGTCATCATTTAAATATTCTAATGCTTCTTCTAAAGTTAAAGTTCTTGGTTTTTTCATCGTAGTTGTTTGTTCTTTCGTCGCACTACGAATGTTGTTAGCCGCTTTAACTTTCGTAATGTTTACTGTTAAGTCATTATCACGTGAGTTTTCACCAACAATCATACCTTCATAAACTTCAGTACCAGGTTCCATGAAATTCACACCACGATCTTCTAAAGCTAAAATAGCATAAGTAGACGCAACACCTTTATCCATAGAAACTAATACACCATTACGACGTCCTCCGATACGACCTTTCAGTAATGGACGGTACTCATCAAATGTATGGTTTAAGATACCATAACCACGTGTCATTGACATAAATTCAGTACGATATCCAATTAATCCACGGGCTGGTACATTAAAGATTAAACGCGTTTGACCATTACCGCTATTAACCATATCTACCATCTCACCTTTACGTGTTCCAAGAGATTCAATGACTGAACCTGTATTTTCTTCAGGTACATCAATTTGAACACGCTCGTAAGGCTCATATTTTTTACCATCGATTTCTTTTACGATAACTTCTGGTTTTGAAACTTGTAATTCGAATCCTTCACGACGCATATTTTCGATTAAGATTGATAAATGTAATTCACCACGACCTGAAACTGTCCAGCTATCAGGACCAACTGATTCAACACGCAATGAAACATCAGTTTCAAGTTGAGATTCTAAACGGTCTTGAATATTACGTGCAGTTACGAACTTACCTTCTTTCCCTGCAAATGGTGAGTTATTTACTGAGAACGTCATTTGAAGCGTCGGCTCATCAATACGTAAGATCGGTAAAGCTTCAGGTGTATCAACTGGTGTCACTGTTTCACCAACGTTGATGTCTTCCATACCAGAAACTGCAATCAAGTCACCTGCATATGCTTTTTCAACTTCAACACGTTTTAAACCGAAGAAACCAAAAATCTTTGTTACTCGGAAATTTTTGATTGTTCCGTCAATCTTAATTAATGAAACTTGTTGACCGACTTCCATCGTACCACGGAATACACGACCAATACCGATACGACCAACATAGTCATTATAATCAAGTAAAGCTACCTGGAATTGTAACGGCTCATCTCTATTATCGACAGGAGCTGGTACGTATTCAATAATCGTATCATATAAACTTTGCATGTTTTCATCTTGTTGAGATGAATCAAGACTTGCCGTACCATTAATAGCTGAAGCATAAACAACCGGGAAATCTAATTGCTCATCATTTGCTTCAAGTTCGATGAATAAATCATAAACTTCGTCTAGAACTTCTTCCGGACGTGCAGATGGTTTATCAATTTTATTAACTACGACTACAGGCTTTAAATTTTGTTCTAATGCTTTCTTTAATACGAAACGCGTTTGTGGCATTGTACCTTCGTATGCATCAACAACAAGGACTACACCGTCAACCATTTTCATGATACGTTCTACTTCTCCACCAAAGTCAGCATGTCCTGGTGTATCTAATATATTAATACGAGTACCTTTATAATCAATTGCAGTGTTCTTTGCTAGAATCGTGATACCACGTTCTCTTTCGATGTCATTTGAATCCATTGCACGTTCTTCAACGTGTTCATTTGAACGGAAAGTTCCTGATTGTTTTAATAATTCATCAACAAGGGTAGTTTTACCATGGTCAACGTGGGCGATAATTGCAATATTACGAACATCTTCTCTAAAATTTGTCATGTTTGTTTCCTTTCTTAATCGAACTACAGTTTATTATGTAACTGTGATATTATATCATATTATATGATAATTATATATCGATAAATTTGATAATCAAAGTTTAAGGGGGCTAAGCAATGAAAAAAAGTAAATTACGATTTTTAATATTAGCAGTATTTGCCGTGTTAATGTTAATTTTATTTAGTATTGGTCTTGCTGAATTAAATTACTTACTCATTATCATATCAGTCATTTTATTTATCTGTACATTTGGATACGGGTTTACACTAAAAAGTCAATACCGAAAAAATGACTGGTTATAGAAATTTCTTAAACTGCAAACAAATTGTTGCAGTTTTTCTTATATATTTTTTAATTTTTAATTTATTACCGAGTAATTTTCAACAAATTTAAATTACTGCATTTTGCACACAATTTATTCTCATAATATATTATTGCTGTAAATATAATCTATGAGGTGAATGTATGATATTAAAAAAACGAGAAAAAAATAAGCACTTAAGTTATCTTGAAGCTTTAGAAGGTCGTATTGCATTTAGTCCACATCAAATAAAATTATTTGAGGAGTTAAAAGAAATTGAACAGCTAGAATGCTTGTTTGAAAAATATATTGAGCGCATAGATAGCGAAAACTTTGATATCATCTGGCAATTTAATTATTCTGATTATCATGTAGATGCATTAATAAATTTAATATTAGTATCAGAGACTGCGATTTATCTTTTTAAATTAAATAATTATAGCGGACTACACTATGTGAACGATGAAGGGATATTAGCTCACTATATAACAGAATACCCTCAGCTTGATTTACTTCAACTTAATTGTGTTAAATACTCTATATATTCCATACTTGATGAAAAATACAAACATCTACCAATATACATGAAGTGTGTATGTATGAATGATGCTTTTGAACTGGATGCTACCACTGATCATTATCCATTTCTGTTTAAACACGATATTATTCCGTATATTAATAAAATAAATAAATTAAATAAAAAAAAAGTACTCAATGCAGTGAGTACTTAGTGAATGCACATATTGAACAGATCTATATCAAAACTTCAAAATATCAAACCGGTATCGTATGTCCGGAGTGTAAAGCAATCAATACTGTCATAAGACATAAATCACTCGTTTACTGCGAACATTGTAAAACCATTCATGGTATAGAAGATATTTTTAATGATATTTTGAACAGCTTTATGCATATTTGCGAGGACAATCAAATTACTAAAGCAAAGTTACAAAAGTTTTCTAATTATTTCTTTTCTAATTATCAACTGCAAAAACTTTTTCCAAAATCTTTGAAGCAATATAAAAAACAAGCTAGCGTTTCTTAAAATTTCCAGAGTGTAACTGCTCTAATCTTTCATGAAATGGTGTTATATAATTATCCATAATTTCATGATGTAAACCTTTATTCGCAACAATAATTGAGTTTGCTGCTAATAAATTTAATGGTTGACCTAATTGATCCGTAACGTAACCACCCACTTCTTCTACAATAATCATTCCACCCGCAAAGTCCCATGGATGAAGACGAAGTGTAATATAAGCATTAATTTTTCCCGATGCAACATATGCAAAGTCAAGCGCAGCAGAACCGTAACTTCTGGCACTACGTGCATCTTTGATAATCGGCGAATAGATTTCCTGAGTAAAATCTTTTGTCAGCCAGTTAGGATTCATAGATACTAACGATGTAGTTAATTTAGAATCCTCAAGAATAGCTAGTTTTTCACCATTTTTATAAGCACCATACCCTGCTCGTGCTTCAAATAATATATCCTTCATCACATCGTAGACAATACCGGCGTATTTTTTACCATCGATAAATATTCCGATTGAAATCGCAAAGTTTTCCTGCTGATGTACGAAGTTTAATGTGCCATCAATAGGATCTATTATCCAGATGACCCCATCCAAATTATCAATTTCCTGTCCACTACCCTCTTCACCAATGATACGGTGCTCTGGATATGATGTTTTAATACGATTATATAAAAAAGCTTCAGTTGCTTTATCAACATTTGTTACTAAATCATTAGGGTTAGATTTTGTTTCAATTTCAAGCGGCTCATTCAATTGTTTGCGAATATTTTCTCCCGCCTGCAAAGTAATATCTTTTAAGAAATCATAAAGTTCCATGTACATTCCTCCTATTTCATTTCATTATACACAAGAACAAATTTATGCAAAAATGTTTTAACTTCATAGGTGGTAGTGTAATGTATAAAATAATACCTTATTAATCATATAAGAAAGGATAAATATAATGAAAAAGTATGCATTTACTAAAAAAGATTTTGATGTTTTTAAAGTAGAAGGCCTGGAACCTAGGATGGCTGCATTAATCGAAAATATTCGTCCTAAATTGGAAGCTCTTGGTGATGATTTTAGTATATACTTGAGTGAACAAACAGATGAGACTTTTTATCCACATGTGGCAAAACATTTAAGAAGAAAAACAAATCCACCTAATGATACTTGGGTTGCATTTGCTACAAACAAGCGAGGTTATAAAATGTTACCTCATTTTCAAATCGGTTTATTTGGAAGTCATGTCTTCGTTTTATTTGGTGTCATTTACGAATCTCCTGATAAAGATCGTATGGCAAAAAAATGGAACAAGCAAATGAATATGATTCAGTCATTAGACGATAATTACATCATCAAGAAAGACCATATGAAAGAAGATTTTGATTATATTAAAGATCTTAGCAAAAAAGATATTGAAAGTTATATTAAGCGATTATTAGAAGTCAAAAAAGGTGAATTAATGTATGGCAGAGTTTTTTATCCAAATGATCCTGCCCTAAAATCTGATAAAGCATTTTTACAGGCAACTGAAAAAACTTTCTTTGATCTACTGCCTTTGTACCAATAAAAAAAACGCCCTTAGGCGTTTTTTTATTGATTACGATTATTGTAATTTTCACGACGCTCATCAACAGCATCCTTAGTGTGATCGACATATGTCACACGGTCGCGGTCACCATCATGATTATTATCAAATGAATCATGATTAGCTGCATTGAACTCATGATCAACATGTTTATTTACAGGTGTTTCATTGCGTTCAACAATCGTTTCACGTTCTGTATCAACAGTATGATTATTGTAGTTTACTTCTCTATCTGCATCGTAAACATATTCATTATTACGTTCACGCTCAATGTTAGCATCACGTTCAACATATTCAGGTGCAGTATTACGATGTCTATTAACAGTCTCTACTTCACGTGTATTGTCATAATAGTCATTATTAGTAATCACCTTATCTTTACGCGCAAATAAAAGAATTGCTGCGATAAAGAAGAATAAAGGAATGAAACCTAAAATGAATGTGAAGAAAAATGGTGTTGTAAGTAATCCAGCAAGTAATAACATAATACCTGCAAAGATACGTTTTTTCATTTTAAGTAAACCAATTAAACCAAATAATAACGGTAAAATTGTGTAAGCCAAAATCCACCATAAACCTTTCACTGCCATTGGTACTAATTCATCCACTGACATATTTGCATCAGTTAAAGATTTCTGAAATTCTGGATTCTTCTCTAATTGAGTATTAAAGAAGTCTTTCATTTGAGAAACAAACTCTGGGTTATTACCATTCACTAACAATTGATAAAGACCAAAGATTGAAAA